>JAXDIL010000187.1:0-12386 GCA_034664005.1 Thermoleophilaceae bacterium
GCCGCGGTCACGCACGAGTGTGACTACCCGCCCGGCGCCGAACAACTCCCCCATCTCACGCGCAGCACGATCCCGGAGGGGTTGCCAACCGCGGAGATCGACGCAGCCGTGCGCGAGCGGGTGGGACGCGGCCAGGCGCTGTACGAGCTCGACGAGCAGACGCTCGAGCAGCTCGGCGTGGATCTGATCGTCACGCAGGCGGTGTGCGAGGTGTGCGCCGTGTCGTTCGACGACGTGCGCGCCGTGGCGGAGCGGCTGCCCACGACCCCCGAGGTGATCTCGCTCGACCCGTCGACCCTCGGCGAAGTGCTCGCCGACGTGCCGCGGCTGGCCGCCGCGGCCGGTGCCGACGCGGCCGGCGAGCGGCTCGCGGACGAGGCGGCCGAGCGGCTCGCGGCCGTGGAGCGCGCCGTCGAGGGCGCCGCTCGCCCGCGCGTGGCCGCGCTCGAGTGGCTCGACCCGCTCTACATCGGCGGCCACTGGGTTCCGCAGATGATCGAGCTGGCGGGCGGCGAGGATCTGCTCGGGCATTCCGGCGAGAAGTCGCGCACGGCCGACTGGAGCGAGCTCGAGGCGGTGGCCCCCGAGGTGATCGTCTCCATGCCGTGCGGCTACTACGCCGAGCACGCGGCGGTCGAGACGATGAAGCAGCGCGAGCGGCTCGCCGCGCTTGGAGCGCGCGTGGTCGCCGTCGACGCGGCGGCCTACTTCTCGCGCCCCGGTCCGCGCCTCGTGGAGGGCGTGGAGCTGCTCGGCCACCTGCTCCATCCGGAGCTGGTGCCGGCGCCGCCGACGCGGCGCTCCATCGAGCTTTCGCTGTAGCGCCTAGGCGTACAGGGCGACCGACGCGACCAGCGCGCCGACGCCGAGCGCCGCGCAGAGCAGCTCCGGCACGTAGCGGGGCAATCGCCCACGCTCGCCGAGCTCCACGAGCACGAAGGCCACGATCGTCCCGCCCACGAGGCCACCGAGGTGCCCGCCGACCGAGATGTTCGGGATCGTGAAGGTGATCAGGATGTTCAGCCCGAGCCACAGGCCGAGACCGCTCTCCATCAGGCTGAGGCCGCGGGCACGCGCGACGATCGCCGCCGCGCCCATGAGGCCGAACACCGCTCCCGAGGCGCCCACGGACTGCTCCGGTCCGTACAGGAGGACGCCAAGCGAGCCGCACAGAAGAGCCACGGCGTAGATCAGTCCGAAGCGCCAGCGGCCGAGCGCGGGCTCGAGCATCGTTCCGAGGATCCAGAGCCCGAACATGTTCGCGAGCAGGTGGAACGGACCGCGGTGGAGGAAGCCGTTCGTGATGAGCGTCCAGTAGTCGCCGGAGGCGAGCGCGCCGCGCGAGAGCTCGCCGGCCTGGGTCAGCGTGCCGCGATTGCCGACGTTGCCGCCGAAGCTCGAGCCGAGCCATGCGATCACGTTGATCGCGATCAGCACGTAGGTCAGCGTCGGGTCGCTCGACAGCGACCGCATCGTGCGCACCTTCGTGCTCTGCCGGGCGCACTCGGGGCAGCGCATGCCGACCGATGTCGATGTCATGCAGTCCGGGCAGATCGGCCGGCCGCAGTTCGAGCAGCTGACGCCCGTCTCGCGCTTCGGGTGGCGGTAACAGACCTCCATGGCGGAGGCCCACCCTAGCCAGGCGGTCCGGGGTGCCTAGCCGCGCAGGCGCTTCTCGATGTCGTCCGCGACCCCGCGGATCGACTTCTCTAGCGCGTGCAGGCCGGTGGCCTGGCGCTTCTTCTGCTGCTGGCGGGCTCGCACCAGGACGAGTCCGCCGGCGGCGACGCTCCCCACGACGACCGCGGCCACGGGACGGCCCCAGTTGCGCGGATCGCGCATGGCGGACAGCTCCCAGTCGGCCAGCTCGGTGGCGGCGGCCTCGGTCAGCTCCGAGAGGCCGCGCTCGAGGCGGTCGCTGAGCGCCTCCGGCGGGTCGACCGGGACGAGCGCGGAGCGCAGGAGCTGTTCGACGCGGTCACTCACCGCGTTCCTCCTCGAGATTCTCCTCGAGCTGCTTGATGGCCCTGTGGATGAGCACCTTGGTGGCTCCCTCGGATCGCCCGAGCGCGCGCGCGATCTCGCGGTTGTCCATACCCAGTGCGAAGCGCATGATGAGCGCTTCTCGGCGGTCGTCGGGAAGCTTCGACACGCCCTCCAGGACCTCCTTCACTTCCTCGCGCTCCTCCACGAGCTCCTCGGTGCCGTGCGGCTCCTGCAGGATGCTCGCGTCGTCGAGCTGCGTCATCGGCCGGCGTGAGCGGTCGCGGTAGAAGTTGGCCGCGAGATTGTGGGCGATGCGGATCAGCCAGGGCCTGAGCGGGCGGCCGTCCGACTCGCGCTGAGCTCGCTCGAAGTGACGGTAGGCCTGAAGAAACGTCTGCTCGGTCAGGTCCTCCGCGTCGTGGTGGTTGCCGACCCGGTAGTACGCGTAGGAGTAGACGTCGCGCAGGTGGTCGCGGTACAGCTCCGTGAAGTCGCGGTCGAGCTGTTCCTTGTCGGCCATGGCCATCTCCACGCGTCACGGAGCCTACTCCCGGACTCAGGCCGCGTGGGTGCGGCGCCGGGACTGGCGTACGGATCTGACGCTCTCGAGCCACTGCTCGGGAGTGAGCTCCCCGTCGAGCACCCGGCGGAGGCCCATCGTCACCGGGGCGTCGATGCCCTCGCGCTCCAGCGCCTGCGCCAGCAGCGGCACCGTGGCAAGCGACTCGGCGGTCTGGTCCATCGACGCCTGGACCTGGCCGGCGGGCACTCCGGCCCCCACCAGCTCCCCCGCGCGGCGGTTGCGGCTGCCCTCGGCGATGGCCGTGGCCACGAGGTCGCCCGCGCCCGCGAGGCCGGCGAAGGTCTCGCTGCGGCCCCCGGTCGCCATGGCCAGCTCGTGGATCTCCGAGAAGACGTGCCCGGCGGCTGCGCCCGCGAGGTTCGCGCCGCGCGGCGCGGCTGCCGCGCCCGCAAGCGCGGCGGCGTTCTTCGCGCAGGAGGCGAGCTCGGTGCCGGTCACGTCGTCCGTGGCCTGGACGTTGAGGCCGCCGGCCTCGAGCAGATCACGGAGCTGGCGGCGCAGATGGACGTCGTGCGTCGCGACGACGACCGACGCCCCGAGCTCGATCGCCTCACGCGCGTGCGCGGGACCGGCAAGGCTCGCGACGGCGCGCGCCCGTACGCGCTCGGAGACGAACGCCGCCGGCGTCGTGCCGAACGGCGGCACGAGGCCCTTGGAGGCCACCAGCAGCGCGGAGCGATCGCCCGTGCGCGCGCCGATCTCACCCACGGCCGCGGGCAGGGCCGCGCAGGGCACGGCGAGCACCACCAGGTCGACTCCCGCGAACTCGATCTCGGGGACGGTCTTCACGTCGATGGTCTTGTCGAGCTCGAGCCCCGGCATGTAGCGCGTGTTCTCGCCCCCGGAGCGGAGCGCCTCCGCCTGCGCGCCCGTCCGGCAGCCGAGCTGGACCTCGACGCCCGCGCGCGCGAGGACGGCGGCCGCGGCGGTGCCCATGGAGCCCGCGCCGATTACGGCAGCGGTCCGCAGCGGCGGGAGGCCGCCGAGCCACTCCCACTGCAGCTCGACGCACGGCCAGATCCGCTCGGTGACCTCTCCGGCCAGGAACGGCGAGGGGTTCTCGACACGCGGGAACGTGAGCGGCGGGCCGCAGCGGATGTGCACCCTGACCGGCTTGATCCTCCAGCCGTCGCGGGCGCGCTCCGAGTTGGTGACCGCGATCGGCACGACCGGCTTGCCGCTCTCGAGGGCGAGCCTCCCGACGCCGCGCTTCGGCCGCGCGAGCGATCCGGTGCGGATGCGCGTTCCCTCGGGGAAGATGACGACCGCCTGGCCGCGCTCGAGCAGCGCGAGCGCGGTGTCCATGGACTCCTCGTCCGAGGCGCCGCGCCTGATCGGGAACGCTCCCAGGCAGTTGAGGAACCAGCCGAGCAGCGGGTTCTTGAAGAGTTCGCGCTTTGCGACGAAATAGATCGGCCGGCCGATGCAGCACCCGATCGCGAACGGGTCGAGGAAGCTGCGGTGGTTCGACGCGAGCACGACGCCGCCCGCCGGAATGTGCTCCGTGCCGCGCCTCCGGAGCCGGAAGAACAGCAGGATTGCGGGCTTTATGACCCAGCGCACAGGCCAGTAGACGAACGGGTTCACGCCGCGACGGCGCGTGCGCTCGTGGTAGCGCTCGAGTGGGCGTGGGGCCATTGCCGAGATGTACCCGGCTCGGCCAGTCGCGTTACGCTGCGCGAATGGAGCTTCGGAGACCACTGAACGGGGCCTTGGCAGGGGCCGCGGCGGCGGCGGCGTGGGCCGCTCAGCAGCCGCTCGACAAGCGCGTGTTCGGCTCGCGCTACGACGACGTGGAGCTGCTCGGCAAGCTCGTGACGCGCGGCCCGGCGTGGCCCGCGGCCGGGCTCGGGCTGCACATGGCGAACGGGGCGATGTTCGGCGCGGTGTACGCGCTGGCGCGACCGCTCGTCCCGGGTCCGCCCGTGGTCGCCGGCGTGGCGGCGGCGATGGCCGAGCACCTCGGCTTCTGGCCGCTCGGCGTGCTGGTCGACCGCCACCACCCCTCGCGCCGCGAGCTCGAGTCGCTCAGCGGCAACCGGCGCGCGTTCGCGCAGGCCACCTGGCGCCACCTCCTGTTCGGAGTCGTCCTCGCCGAGCTGGAGCGGCGCCTGAACGACGAGACCGAGTTCGAGCCGCTGGAGCGCGTGCCCGTCTCCTCGAACGGCCACGGCAACATCGAGCACGCCTCCGTGGGCGCAACCGAGGCCTAGCGGCTGTTCCAGCTGTTCCTGCGGTTCCTGCGCTTCGGCGCGCTCGCCTGGGGCGGACCGGCGGCGCAGATCGCGCTCCTCAAGGCCGAGCTCGTCGACGAGGAGGGCTGGGTCGACGAGGAGACCTTCAAGCGGACGCTCGCGGTCTACCAGGTGCTTCCGGGGCCGGAGGCGACCGAGCTGTGCATCTACTTCGGCCGCCTGCGCGGCGGGAAGCTCGGCGGGTTCCTCGCCGGGCTCGGCTTCATGCTGCCCGGCTTCGTCCTGATGCTCGGGCTGTCGGTGCTGTACGTGGAGGCCGACCTCGCGGAGCACCTCGACGAGCTCTTCTATGGCCTGAAGGCGGCGGTCGGCGCGCTGGTCGCGCGCGCGCTCGTGCGCCTCAGCCGCTCGTTCATAACCGACGTGCCGCTCGCCCTGATCGCCGCGGCCGCGTTCGCCCTGACCGTGTTCGCATCCGCCGGCTTCGCGCTCGTGCTGCTAGGCGCCGGCCTGGCCTACGAGCTCTGGACGAACGCCCGGCGCTGGACGCGCGGCGTCCACGCCGTCGCGATCGGACCGGCGGCGCTGAACGTGATGGTCGCCGGCACGGTCACGCTGTCGCTGACCGGCGAGATCTTCTGGGAGGGGCTCAAGGCCGGCCTTGTGACCTTCGGCGGCGCGTTCACCGTGATCCCGTACCTGCACGACGCCACCGTCGGCGGCCAGCACTGGCTGACCGAGGCGGAGTTCGTGGACGGGCTCGCGCTCGGCGGCGTGCTGCCGGCGCCGCTGATCATCTTCTCGACGTTCGTGGGCTATCTCGCCGGCGGCCTTGTCGGAGGAGTCGCAATGACGGTCGGCATCTTCCTGCCGGCGTTCGTGCTGCCGATCTTCTTGCACCGCTGGCTCGTGGCCGTGGCCGAGAGCCCGCGCATACGGCCGTTCCTGCTGGGGGTGGCGGCGGCCGTGATCGGGCTGATCGCGGCCGTCACGATCGACATCGTCGATGCCGGCGTCGTGGATGTCCCGACGGCGATGCTCGCCGTCGCCGGGTTCCTCGCGCTCAACCGCTGGCACGGCAAGCTCACGGTGCTCGCGGTGGTGCTCGGGTGCGGGGCCGTCGGCGCCGCGCTCCAGCTCGCGGGGATCGTCTAGAAGCACGAACGGGCTCCGCCATGCGGAGCCCGTGTCGTCCTATGCTCTGTCCAGCTGCCCGCCTAGCTCAATTGGCAGAGCACTTCACTTGTAATGAAGAGGTTGCCGGTTCGATTCCGGCGGCGGGCTCTTCGTGCGGCTAGATCGTGCGCCTGCCGCCCCAGCGGCTGCCCAAGCCGAAGCCACCGCTCGGTATGCCGGCGATCAGCACGAGTACGGCGCCGATAATGGCGACGATGGCCGAGCCGGTGATCGCGGCAAGAATCAGGTAGACGACCGCCGCCACCAGCACTGTCAGCAGAATTCCAATCATGTGTCTCTCCTCCTTGAGCTAGGCGCCCTCACTGGGCGCGCCGATCAAGTACCCGCTCAGGAGCGGATAAAAACCGGCGTGCCGAGCGGCACGCGGCGCATGAGCACCTGCAGGTCCGAGTCGCCCGCGCGCAGGCAGCCTGCCGAGGCGGCGGCTCCGATCGTGCCGGGCGAGTCGGTGCCGTGGATGGCGAGCCTGTCCCCGCCCTGCCAGCCCGCGGGGAGCTTTGGCTGGTGGCCGTTCAGCGCCAGGACGCAGCAGCCGTAGTACGGGCCGAAGTTGCCGCCGGAGAGCTTGTCGGTCACGGCGAAGCGCCCGGTCGGCGTCTCCGAGCCCTGGCGCCCGACGGCGACGTTCAGGCGGCGGACGACGCGGCGCCCCCTGCGCAGCTCGAGCCAGCGGCGGGACAGGTCGGCATGCAGCGAGTAGGCGGTGCGGCGGAGGGCGAGCCCGCGGTTGCGTGAGTTGACCCAGGCGAGCTGCCCGTTCGGCAGCTCGGCGGTCACCACGCCGAGCCAGGGGCCGCGCCGGGCCGCGACGCTCATCACTCGCCGGCCGCCGAACTCGGTGCGCGCCGCCACGCGGGTGACGACGCGGCCGTTGGGGCGGGCCCTGAGCGGGACCGAGCCCCGCACGACCGCCAGGTCCGGCCGGGGCTTGGGACGCGCCTGCTTCGGCTCAGGCGCGGGCGCGGGCGCGGGCGGCGGCGCAAGCACTGCCACGGGCCGCGCGGGCGGGGCATCGTCGCTTGGCACGGAGGCCGCTGAGAACGCCGAATAGGTCAGCGCGACGACAAGGCCTGCCAGGAGCAGGAACGGGAGTGCGGAGCGGAACGGCATCGTCCCGTTCGCATCGGCCTATCTCCGCTCCCTGCCAGGGTCGGTGCCGCCCGACTGGACGTTTGTCCTAGAGGAGAACCTCGCGCGAGCTCAGGTGCGTGCCGACCTTCCGCTTCACGCGCTGGAGCGCGTTGTCGACCGTCTTCGTGTCGCACTCGAGCCGCTCCGAGATGGCCTCGTAGCTGTGCCCGTCGAGGTAGAGGGACAGCACCGATGCCTCGAGCTCCGAGAGCACGCTCGACAGGCAGGCCACCAGGCTGTGGAGCTCCTCCGAGGAGATCACCTGGTTGACCGGGTCGTGCGCGGTCGGCCCCGGTAGGAGCTCGTCGAGCGTGGGATCGCCGTCACCACCGCCGGCGGCGGGCGTCTGCGAGAACGAGACGTACTCGTTCAGCGGGGTGTGCTTGTTGCGCGTCGAGGTCTTGACCGCGGTGATGATCTGCCTGGTTATGCAGAGCTCGGCGAAGTTCCGGAAACTCGACTCGCGGTCCCAGCGGTAGTCGCGCACGGCCTTGTAGAGCCCGACGAGCCCCTCCTGGATGAGGTCGTCCGCGTCGCCGCCGATCAGGAAGTAGGAGGACGCCTTGAGCCGCACGAAGCCGTAATAGCGCTTGACGATGCGGTCGTACGCATCCTTCTTGCCCTGTTTTGCGAGCGCGATCAGGTAATGATCATCAAGCTCAACCTGAGTGTGAGACTTGAACGCTGCGGGGCGGAACGTTGGGGAAGCTGCCATCGAAGGCTCCTAGGCCTCGGTGACGCACTACCTCCCCTGGCGTCAGGTTTGTCTGAAGCGGGCTCGGCGGATGCCTAAAGCTCGACTTCAGCCTGATCAACGATCGGGATTATGCCCCGTTATGGATCCCTGTCAAGGGTTTCCGCTCGAAAATGCAAGATTCCGTACACGAGCGCCGAAGCGGCGGTTGCGACGTTGAGCGAGCCGACCTTGCCGTGGCTCGGAAGCTGGATGAGCTCGTCGCAGGTCTCGGCGACGCGCGGCCGCAGCCCCCGGCCCTCGCTTCCGAGCACGAGCACGACCCGCCCGCCGTAGTGCAGCTTGTCGTAGCGCACCGCCGCGTCGGCCGCCGCTCCGTAGACCCAGACGCCCTCGCGCTTCTTCGCCGCCAGCAGCCAGTCCGCGATGTTGCGCACACGCGCGATCGGGAGGTGCTCTACCGCGCCGGCGGAGGCGCGGCATACCGCGGCCGTGACCTCTGCCGCACGCCGCTCCGGCAGCACGATCCCGGTGCAGCCGGCGCTCTCGGCCACGCGCGCGATCGCGCCGAGGTTGTGCGGGTCCTGGATCTCGTCGAGCGCGAGCACGAGCGCGTCGCCGGGGTCGAGCAGCGAGTCCGCGTCCACGTACGGGTAGGGCCCGACCTCGGCGCACAGCCCCTGGTGGTCCGGCGACCCGCAGCGCTCCTCGATCTCCCACGGCTCGGCGATCACGGTCTCCACGTCGCCCAGCCACACCTCGCGGGCGGCGCGTTCGCTCGCGAACACGCGCTGGACGCGGCGCCTGCCGCGCAGCGCCTCGCGCACGGCGTTGCGCCCGTAGACGATCACGAGCGCCGTACGAGCCGGGCGCCATCCGGCGTGTCGCGGATCTCCCAGCCCGCGTCCGCAAGCTCGTCGCGGATCCGGTCGGCACGCTCGAAGTCGCGCTCCACGCGGGCCTGCTCGCGCTCGGCGGCCAGCCGCTGGAGCTCCTCGGGAGCGCCCTCCTCCAGCTCCATCAACCCTTCGAGGCCGAGGGCATGGAGCATTTCGCCGGCCCGGCCAGGCCCCACGGATTCCCCCTGGTCCACCCGGCGGTTCAGCTCGGCGACCCAGTCGAACAGGACCGCGCGCGCCTCGGGCGTGTTGAAGTCGTCGGCCAGGGCGTCGAAGAAGCGCTCCACGAACTCGTCCAATCCCGGCCCGTCCGGATCGAGCCGCCGCACCGCCTCCCGCACCCGGCCGACCGCGCGACCGGCGTCCTCGAGCGCCTCCTCGGTGTAGGCCACCGGCTTGCGGTAGTGCGCGCCCACCATCCACATGACGAACGCGTCGCGGCCGAACTCCTCGAGCGCGCCGTGGAGCAGCCGGATGTTGCCCACCGACTTCGCCATCTTCTCCTCGCCCATCTGCACCATCCCGTTGTGCATCCAGGTGCGGGCGAGCGCGGTGCCGCGCGCGGCCTCGGTCTGGGCGATCTCGTTCTCGTGGTGCGGGAAGACGAGGTCCGAGCCGCCGCCGTGCAGCTCGAACGGCACGCCGAGCACGGCCTCGGCCATCGCCGAGCACTCGATGTGCCAGCCCGGCCGGCCCTCGCCCCAGGGCGACTCCCACCAGCTGTCCTCGCCCTCCTTGCGCGCCTTCCAGAGCGCGAAGTCCTGCGGCGACTCCTTCAGCTCGGCGGCGTCGTCGCCCTCGCCCTGCTGCATCTCCTCGAGCGGACGGTTCGAGAGCTTCCCGTAGCCCTCGAAGGAGGCCACGCGGAAGTAGACGTCGCCGCCGCGCTCGTAGGCGTGGCCGGAGTCGACCAGGTCGGCGATCAGCGCGATGATCACGTCGATCGTCTCGGTGGCCCTCGGCTCGTGATCCGGGCGGCCGAGCCCGAGCCGGTCGGTGTCCTCGACGTAGGCGGCGGTCATCTCGTGCGCGAGCTCGGCGCTCGGAACGCCGCGCTCGCGGGCGGCGTCGTAGATCTTGTCGTTGACGTCGGTGATGTTGATGACGAGCGAGGCGTCGTAGCCCTCGTGCTCGAGGAAGCGTTTGAGCAGCGAGAAGACCACGTACGGGCGGGCGTTCCCGACGTGAATCCGCCCGTAGACGGTGGGACCGCAGACGTAGATGCCGATCCGGTTGCCGTCGCTCGGCTCGACCGGGACGGTTCTGCCGCGCAGCGTGTCGTGGATACGCAGCTGGCGCACGCGCGGGAGGCTACTCAGGCGAGGGGCGGCCGACGGTCCGTCCAGCGCAGCTCCGCCTCGAGCTGCGCGGCGAGTCCGAGCAGGCTCGCCTCCTCGCCGTGGCGGCCCACGAGCTGGACGCCGATGGGCATGCCGTCCTCGCTCGTCCCGGTGGGCACGGACACGGACGGCTGCCCGGTGAGGTTCCACTCCAGGCAGAAGGGATAGGCCTGTGCCATCCCGAGGAAGGTGCGGACCGCGCCGAGCCCCTCCCACTCGCCGGCCCGCACCGGGGGCACGGCGGTCGTGGGCGTCACGAGCACGTCGTGGCGCTCGAAGAAGGGCCGGATGCGGCCGGTGTCGTCCTCGCGGAGCGCCCAGGCGAGCACGGGCGCCGGGATCGCGCCGCCCATGCGGCCGAAGCCGCGCGTCCGGCGCTGCAGCCGCTGCGGCAGCTCGACCCGCTCGACGTCCTGCGTGATGCCGGCCAGGTAGCGCGCGGTGGCCGGGCTCAGCAGCGGATAGGGCGGGTCCTCGTCGTCGACGTCGTGCCCGAGGGCTCTGATGCGGCCGCGGGTCTGCTCGACCGCGCGCTTCACGTCCTCGTGGACGCGCGCCGGAAGGAGCGGCTTGGTCGAGACGGCCACGCTCAGGCGCTCGCTGGGTCGGTCGGGCGCGTCGCGGAGCGAGTCGTCGTCCGCGCCGACGGAGAGGAGCAGTGCGGCGTCGCGCACGCTGCGCGCCTCGAAGCCGGCGACGCTCATGCCGTACCAGTGCTCCTTCAGCGGCGTGAGCGGGATGCGGTCGCGCGTGGGCTTGAGGCCCACGAGGCCGCAGTTGGCGGCCGGGATGCGGATCGACCCGGCGCCGTCCGATGCGGTGGCCCCCGCGCAGAGGCCCGCGGCCACCGCGGCGGCGCTGCCGCCGCTCGACCCACCCGGGCTGCGGTCGGTGTTCCAGGGGTTGCGGGTGATGCCGAAGGCCGGGCCCTCGGTGTCGCCGATGATCGCCAGCTCCGGGGTGTTGGTCTTCCCCACGACGACCGCGCCCGCGGCGCGCAAGCGCCGGACGAGCTCGCTGTCCTGCGTGGCCGGCCTGGTGAACGCGTCAGTGCCCCAGCGCGTGACCTCGCCCGTCACGTCCTCGACGTCCTTGACGGCCATCGGCACGCCGAGTAGCGGCCTGTCGTCGCCCGCTCCCCTGCGCCCGTCGGCCTGCTGCGCGTCCACCAGCGCCCGCTCCGACATGACCGTGCGGAAGGCGTTCAGCTGCGGGTTGAGCCGCTCGATCCGCTCGAGGTAGAGCTCCACCAGCTCACGCGAGGAAACCTCACCCTCACGGACCAGCTCGGCCTGGCGCGCCACACCGGCAAAGGCAAGCTCGTCGCGCTCCATGGGCTGGCAAGTTATATGGTCGGCCGCGTGCGAACCGCGCGCCTTGCATGGGCATCGGCCCTGCTCCTGCTGGGGCTGGCACCGACCGCGGCGGCGGAGCCGATCCTCGACCCGCTCGGCACCGCCTTCCCGAAGTTCCAGGGCGCGGAGGCCACTCCCGTGCAGCTCTCGTTCACACGGGCGCCGCAGAACCCGTTCATGGCGCCGAACCCGCGCGGCAACATCCACAACGACACCTGGATGACCGACGCGTACCGCTGGGCCGGGCCGGTCGGGCATTCGCCCCGGGCGATCTCGAACGCGATGTCGCCTGCGCTGTGCGCGTCGCTCACGTTCCACTCGCGTGGCTACATCGTGAGCGTCTGCCCCTCGCTGATCGCGGCCCCGCAATTGCGCGTCATTGATCCGGAGACGCTCGAGCTGCTGGCCTCCTACAACATGCCGAACGCACCCGACCCGCCCGGCACCAAGGCGTACCAGAACTTCGCGGGAGGCGGTTACTTCTTCCTCGACGGGCAGGACCGCGTGTGGAGCGCGACCAAGACGAGCCACGTGTTCGTGATCCAGGTGTCGCCAGACGGCCGCACGCTGACCCAGGTGCACGACTACGACCTGACGAGCGTGCTCACCTCGGACGAGCGCATCACCTCGGCGCTGCCTGACTTCAAGGGGCGGCTCTGGTTCGTCTCGAAGAAGAACGGCAAGGTCGGGATCCTGAACACGAGGACGGGCCGCATCCGCGCGATCACGCTCGGAGAGGACATCCAGAACTCGTTCGCGGTGGACCGCGGCGGCGTCTACATCGTGTCGAGCAAGCGGATGTACCGCTTCGGCGTGCGTCGCGGCGGCAGGCCAATCGTGCGCTGGAAGCGGACCTACCGGAACTCCGGGATCGCGAAGCAGGGCCAGGCGGACGCCGGCTCCGGCACGACGCCGACGCTGATGCGCGGCGGGTACGTCGCGATCACCGACAACGCCGATCCGATGAACGTGGTCGTGTACCGGAAGGCGCGCAAGCTGAGGCGCG
>JAXDIL010000171.1:0-3998 GCA_034664005.1 Thermoleophilaceae bacterium
GGGCGAGCCGTTTCCGCTCGCGCCCGACAGGGGCTACGCGGCCGACCTGAAGCGGGCGATCACGCGGCTCAACGGCGCGACGCGCGGCCAGGCGGCCGCGTTGCGCCGGGCGGACACCGCCGCCGCCCAGGCTCGGGCCGCCGGCAAGCTGCGCGCCAGCTACCGCAAGGCCGCCAGCTCCCTGCGCGGGGCAACCGCCAACCCGCAGGTGTCCGGCGCCAACGCGAACGTCGTGGCCGCGCTCGTGGCCGTGGGGGGCGCGTACGAGCGCCGGGCGACGGCGGCCGGCACGGCGGACCCGGCGGCCTACGCAAGCGCGCGCAGCCAGATCGCGAAGGGGGACGCGCGGCTACGCCGCGCGCTGCGCGCGGTCTAGTCCTCTTCGGGCTTTGAGCCCGGACCGAACTCGGGCAGGTCGCGGATGCCCTCGCGCGTCTGCCACTTCGAGAAGTTGTCCTCCATGGCGTCGATCAGCTCGCGCATGAAGCGCGGCGAGAGGCTGATCCGCGAGACCACCACGCCCGGCACCTCGCCCTCCTCGACCTCGTGGTCCACGCGCGCGAACGTGAGCGTGAACTCGTAGTCCGAATGGGACACGTTGGCGAAGTTCGCGTAGTGCCCCGCCATCGTGTCCGGATCGGTGTGAATGTTGAAGTGGCGCTCGCCGTCTTCGGGCACGTGCGTAGTATCGCACCCGCTCATGCGGATCTCGGTGATCGCGGTGGGGCGCCTGAGGCCGCCCTTCCAGGACGACGTGGAGCACTACCGCAAGCTGCTCGCGGGCCACGCGCGCGTCGACCTGATCGAGGTGCGCGAGGACGAGCGGGTGCCGCCGCGCATCCGCGACCGCGACCACGTGGTGCTGCTGGCGACCGACGGCCGCGAGTTCGATTCGATCGAGCTGAGCCGCTGGCTGGAGGACCGCAGGCAGGACGGGCGCGACCTCTGCTTCGTGATCGGCGGCCCGCGCGGGCTCGACCTCGAGCGCTGCGACACGCGCCTCTCGCTCGGCAGCCTGACGCTGCCCCACCAACTCGCCCGCGTGGTGCTGCTCGAGCAGCTCTACCGGGCGCACAAGATCCTCGCCGGTGAGCCGTATCACTATTAGTAGGGGCATGGATCCCGTCGCCGAGCTGACCACAGCGGTCGAGGACGCCGCCGCCGAGCTTGCGGAGAACGGCCGTCGCGCCCTGCGCCTCGACCGTCCGCGGCGCGCCGACCTCGGCGACTACTCCACCAACGCGGCGATGCTGCTGGCCCCTTCGCTGGGCGAGCCGCCGCGCGCGGTGGCCGAGAAGCTGGGCGACCGCCTGGGCGAGCGGCTGGGCGAGACGGTCGACCGCGTGGAGGTCGCGGGCCCGGGCTTCGTGAACCTGTTCATGGCCGACGCCTGGTACCTCGAGACGCTCGCGACGATGCTGGAGGCCGGCGACGACTACGGCGCGGGCAGCGGCGGCGAGTACGTGAACGTCGAGTTCGTGAGCGCCAACCCGACCGGGCCGATCACGATCGCCTCGGCCCGCCACGCGGCGTATGGGGACGCGCTCGCGCGCATCCTCGAGCGCGGCGGCCAGCGCGTGGAGCGCGAGTACTACGTGAACGACGCCGGCAGCCAGGTGCGCCGCTTCGGCGAGTCGATCAAGGCGCGGGCGCGTGGCGAGGAGCCGCCCGAGGACGGCTACCGGGGCGACTACGTGACCGAGCTGGCCGAGCGCATCGAGGGCGCCGCCGACGCCGACCCGGACGAGCTCGCCCGCAGGGGAATCGAGCTGATGCTCGAGGGCGTGCGCGCCTCGCTCGCCCGCTTCCGCGTTCACATGGACGAGTTCTTCTCGGAGCGGACACTCCACGAGGACGGCGAGGTGGAGGCCGCCATCGAGCGGCTCGACGGCGTGTACGAGCACGACGGCGCGCTCTGGCTGCGCACGACGGCTCACGGCGACGACAAGGACCGCGTGCTGCGGCGCTCGAACGGCGAGTGGACCTACTTCGCCTCGGACATCGCGTACCACGTGCACAAGATCGCGCGCGAGTACGACCGCGCGATCGACATCTGGGGCGCCGATCACCACGGCCACATGACCAGGGTTAGGATCGCGTGGGAGGCGCTCGGCGGCGACCCGGAGCGGCTCGAGCTCCTGATCATGCAGCTCGTCACCCTCAGCGAGGGTGGCGACCGGGTGACGATGTCGAAGCGCGCCGGCGCGATCGTGACCCTCGACGACCTGCTGGACGACATCGGCGTGGACGCGGCACGCTGGTTCCTCGCGTCGCGGAGCCACGACACCACGCTCGAGATCGACCTCGAGCTGGCGCGCAGCGAGTCGCAGGACAACCCCGTCTACTACGTGCAGTACGCGCACGCCCGGATCGCCTCGATCCTTCGCAAGGCCGGCGAGGAGCGGGTCGAGCGGGCACTGGCCGCCGACCTGCGCGCGAGCGCGGAGCAGTTCCATCCGTCCGCCCGCGCGCTCGTCAAGCGGCTGCTCGAGCTGCCGGGCGAGATCCGCGAGGCGGGCGAGCGGCGCGGGCCGCACCGCATCGCCGTCTACGCCACGGAGGCCGCGCAGGACTTCTCGGCCTTCTACCGCGACTGTCGCGTGGTCGGCGCGGCCGAGGAGGGCGGCGACGAGGACGTGCGGATCGCGATCGCCGTGATGACCATGCGCGTGCTGGCGCAGGCTCTCGACCTGCTCGGGGTCGAAGCGCCGGAGCAGATGTGAAGCAGCTCGCGCTGACGGTCGCGGCCTTCTTGGCGCTGGCCGCCCCGGCCTCGGCGCTGGATCGCTACGTGCCGATGAAGGTGCCCGCGGGGCCCGGGCCGGCGAACTACGACCGCGTCTTCGTGAAGCAGCTCGGGCCGCAGGGCGCCCGGAACGTGCTCGTGCTGGTGCCGGGCACGAACGGCGGCGCCGGCGGGATCGTCCCGGTGGCACGCGCGATCGTCAGTCGCGTGCCGCGCCTGCAGGTCTGGATCCCCGACCGCCGCGAGCAGGCATTCGAGGACACGTCGGTGTTCGAGACGGGCGACCCGCAGCAGGCGCAGGACTACTACCTCGGCTTCGACTACAAGCGGGTGCTGGGCGAGGACGCGAAGTTCGTCGCGGACTGGGGTCTGAAGCTCCAGCTCGCGGATCTGCGCAACGTCGTCCGCAGGGCCGGCGCGGGAGGGCGCCGCGTGCTGCTCGGCGGGCATTCCGCAGGGGCGTCCACGGCCGTGGCCTACGCGGCCTGGGACTTCGGCGGCCGGGCCGGGCACCGCGACATCGACGGGCTCGTGCTGATCGACGGCGGGCTGGTCGGGAGCTTCGCCTCCGCCGACCTCGCGCGCGCCAAGAGCGAGCTGGCGGACATCCGGAGCGGGAAGGTCTTCCTCGACATCCTCGGGCTCGGCGTCCCGGAGATCAACGGCATCTTCACCGAGGTCGGCGCGCTCTGGGCGTCGAAGCGGCCGGACGAGCCGTCGGTGCTCCAGCAGTACCCGCTGCTGCCCGACTTCGTGAAGCCGCCGGTCCCCGTCACCAACGAGGCGCTGTTCGGCTACGCGTTCGACGAGAGCAGCTCGCCGGACCTGCTCTCGATCATCCACATCAGGGCCGGCGAGCTGGCCGAGAGCGGCGAGCCGCGCGGCTGGGTCGACGGCGAGCTCACGCCGATCCAGCGCCACGCGCGCGCCTGGGCCGCCGAGTCGCCGAACGCGACGGAGTGGTACTACCCGCGCCGCCTGCTGCTCGACATCGACGCCGCCAGCCCGCTGCGCCAGACACCCGCCGCTCGCTACCTCGGGCTGCGGCTTCTGCACGCGAGGACGATCGACGCTCCGCTATACGCCTACTCGACGGACCTCACCGAGGGCGCCGTGGCGCGCGGCGCGCGGCGCCTCGCGAAGCTGTCGAGGATCGGGCGCGCCAGCGTGGTGGACGACCGCAAGGCCAGCCACATCGACCCGCTGTCGGCCGCCCCGAAGACGAACCGCTTCCTGAAGACCGTCGTGCCGT
>JAXDIL010000172.1:0-15165 GCA_034664005.1 Thermoleophilaceae bacterium
GCCGCCGGAGCAGCCGCCGGCGCGGACGAAGCCGGCTGAGGCGCGGGCTTCGGTGCGGGGGTCTGCGGTGCGGGGGCCTTCGCCGCTGGCGCCGGGAGCGCCGGGACCGGGGCCGGGGCCGGTGCGAGGCTCTCGGCCGTCTGGGTGACGCCGCCCACCACCTCCTGGACAACGGGCACCTGGCCGGCCGCCACGACGGGCACGGCGAGAAGCACGGCAGCGCTGGTCCCCACTGCGACCATCCCGATGCGCGAGCGCACGTTAAGCATGGAAGCCCCCCATTAGATTGTCCCCACGCCCCCCTGCCAGAGGGCGTGAGCAATGTACTACCCGGGGCTACGCGCCTGCGTCACTTGTTTTTCGCGCAAGCCAGTGCGACCCGGCGTTGTCCGTGAGGCCGTGCGCGGCGATCGAGACCAGCACGGCCAGCGCGGCGATGTTGAAGACGCTCCCGGCGTCCGAGGCGTCCGAGCCGAGCACGAACAGGGCGAACGCCATCGTCGCAACGCCCTTCGGCCCGAACCACGACATGAACGCCTTCTCGGCGGTGCTCACCTGGCGCGTCCCGGCGAGCGCCGCGAACACGGCAACGGGTCGCGCGACGACGAACGTGAAGACCACCACGCCAACGGCCGCCCACCCATTTCCGGACAGCCCGTCGAGCGTGAGGATCGCGCCGAAGACGACGAAGACGGCCACCTTCACCAGCTCGACGATGTCCTCCGACTGCGACACGAAGCAGTCCGCGATGTCGGGGCGCCAGATCCCGAACGCCACCGCGGCGACGAAGACCGCGATCAGCCCGTTGCCCTCGGGCGGCAGCGTGGCCGTGCCGTAGGCGGTGAAGGCCACTCCGAGCGCGTAGAGCGCCTTCTGGTGCCTGCTGATCTCGTGCCCCAGCGCGCGGCCGCCCGGCATCAGCTTGGACGCGACGAATGCCACCAGCAGCCCGGATGCCAGGCCCACCAGCACGTCCTGGAGCACGAACTGCAACCACCCGAAGTCCTCGCCCGCCGCCGCGGCGGTGAACGCGAGCACGGCCGGGAGCGCGAGCCCGTCGTTGAGGCCGGACTCGAGGTTCAGCGAGTGGCGGACCAGGCGCGGCACCCGCTCGTTCGTCACCACTGCCGACGACAGGACCGGGTCCGTCGGGGAGAGCAGCGCGCCGACCAGAAAGGACTCGGCCCAGCCGAGGTCCGTGAGCGCATGCGTCACGAGCGCCACCAGCACGGCCGTGAGCGGCATCGCCAGCACGAGCTTGCGCAGAGGCAGGTGCCAGGCGTGCTGGAGCAGGTGCTGGTCCACGTTAAGGCCGTCGCGGAACAGCACGAGCACGAGCGCGACAACGGCCAGGCCCTGGACGAATCCCGAGGTCGGGTCGAATTCGAGCGCCCCCGCCCCGCCGTCGCCGAGCAGGAATCCGGCCACCACGAACGCCGCGGCCAGCGACAGGAATGTGCGTCCGGCAAGCCCCGAAATCAGCGCGCCGACCGCGAGCAGCACGCCGAACACCGCGAGCGGCGCCTCCAG
Organism: Thermoleophilaceae bacterium; assembly: GCA_034664005.1. Lineage (GTDB taxonomy): Bacteria > Actinomycetota > Thermoleophilia > Solirubrobacterales > Thermoleophilaceae > JACVRW01. The sequence continues at coordinate 1,531 of JAXDIL010000172.1, forward strand.
GAACTCGATCCCTGCTGCGATCGGCGGCACCGGCGAACTGTGCCAGACGATCTGGCTATGACTGGCTACGGTGGTCGCGTAATGGCGCGCGCCACTGCCATCGCGACGCTGCTCCTCGCCCTCCTCGCGCCGGCCGCGGCGGCGCTCCCCGCAGAGCGCACGCTCTCGAGCGGCTGGGAGATGCGCGTGGACGCCGCGGCGCCGGCGCCGCCCCAGGACGCCCCACCCGAGGAGACCGCCCCGGGCTCGGCGCGCGCCTCCGCGCCGCCCACGCCGTCCGGGCGAGCCACGCAGGAGACGGGCGACTGGCACCCCACGACGGTCCCGAGCGTCTTCGACACGCGTGCGCTCCCCTCCCTCTATCCCGGCACGGTGCGCACCTACCGGGTCACGTTCCGCGGCCCGGCGACGCCGCGCGGCTTCAGCTGGCTGCTCCGCTTCGAGAGCGTCCGCCGGGGTGCGACCGTGTTCCTGAACGGGAAGCGGCTCGGCCGGAACGCCGATCCCTACACGCCGTTCACGTTCGATGCGCGCGGGTTGCGGCCGGGCCGACGCAACACGCTCGAGGTGATCGTGGACGGGCGCAAGAACCCGAAGCTGCCCGAGGCCTGGTGGAACTGGAACGGCATCGTGCGGCCGGTGAGGCTCGTGCCCGCCGGGCCGGCGCACATCGAGGACCTCGGCACGATGTCGAAGCTGCGCTGCCGGGGGCCGGCGCGGAGCTGCCGCGCCGAGCTCCTCCTCGACGGGCTGCTCGAGCGCCGCGGCGCGCGCGCCATCCGGCCGTCACTCGAGGTGCGGCTGCGCTCGCCCACCGGCCGCACGACAACGCGCAGGTTCCCCCTGCCTAGCCAGCGCTCCGAGCGGCGCCGGCTGCAGCTGTCGATGCCGGTTCCGGCGCCGGTGCTCTGGTCGCCCGACGCGCCGCGCCTGTACTCGGCCACGATCACGCTCCGCGAGCGCGGGCGGATCGTGCAGCGCGAGCGCCGCCAGGTCGGCCTGCGCTCCGTTCAGGTGAAGGGCGGCCACCTGTGGCTGAACAACCGCCGCATCCAGCTGCGCGGCGCCTCGATCCACGAGGACATGCCCGGCTCCGGAGCGGCGCTCACGGATGCCGACATGGACCGCATCGTCGCCGACCTGAAGGAGCTGGGCGCCAACGTCACGCGGGCGCACTACCTGCTCAACGACGGGCTGCTCGACCGGCTCGACCGCGCCGGGATCATGGTCTGGAACCAGGCCCCCATCTGGCAACGCGACACGGGCGCCCACCTGCTCTGGCAGCCGAGCGAGCGGCTGCGGGCGCTCCGCACGGTGCGGCGCACCGTCACGGCCGCGCGGAGCCACCCGTCGGTCCTCACCCATTCGGTGGCCAACGAGCTGACCTTCACGCCCGACGACAAGCCCGGCACGAGGCGCTTCCTGCTCGAGGCGCAGGCGCAGGCACGCGACATCGACCCGACCGTGCCGATCTCGGTCGACATCAAGGGCCGCCCCGGCTACGCGGAGCAGTTCACCTACCACTCGTTCGACATGATCGGGCTGAACCAGTACTTCGGCTGGTACCGCTGGGTCGAGGACTTCAGCCTGCTCGAGCCCTACATCCGCGAGCTGCGCGACCACTATCCGAGCAAGGCGATCGTGATGACCGAGTGGGGCGCCGAGGGGCGGCCGGAGCTGGCGGGCGCCCCGCCCGAGCTCAAGGGCGGCTATCCCTTCCAGACCTCGCACGCGCAGCGGACGCTCGACGTGATCGACGGCTCGTCGGTGCTGTCGGGCGCGATCTACTGGACGCTTCGGGAGTTCGAGATCTATCCCGGCTGGCAGGGCGGCGCCGGGCGCCGGGCGGCCCAGTACGAGCCGAACACCCGCCACCACAAGGGCCTCCTCACCTACGACGGCGAGCCGAAGCCCGCCTACTTCCTGCTCCGCGACCGCTTCCGCGCCACGCCGCTCTACCCCTAAAGAGGAGCCGCCCAGCGGCCGATCATCTGGGTGCGATGATCCGCCGTGCGCTCAGCCTGTCCCTGCTCCTTGCCGTCGTCCTCGTGGCACCGGTCTCCGCGCAGGTTGCGCAGAAGCCTCCGGAGATCGTCCGCTTCGAGGCGGCGATGTCCGAGCTCGGCAAGTTGAAGCGGAGCTCCGAGGCCCAGGTGGCGGCTCACAGGCGCGCGGCGGAGTCCGCGCTCGCGTCGTGCCGCACCGGCGGTGCCGGCTGGTCGCGCATCAAGAAGGTGCGCGACCGCGCCCAGCGGAACGCCTACGCGCGCGGTGCCAGGGCGCTCTGGGCCGACCTTCGCGAGGCCGCCCTCGAGAACGCCTGGGTGGAGGTCTACACGCCTCACTTCGAGCGCTTCCTGCGCCACTTCGACACGCCGCTGTCGGATCCGGTGCTTCAGGCGGGGATCGAGGCGCAGCGCTCGCGGGTCGCGTTCAACAAGGCCGCCTACTCGTTCGGCACCTGCGCGACCTTCAACAGCCTCATGAAGAAGGTGCGCGAGTTCAAGGTCGGCGGCAGCCACGGCGTGAGCGGCGACTACTACGCCGGCAAGATCTACAACGACTTCGTGCGCTACGCGGGGAACCGCGAGCGGGCGGCGGCGAGGGCCCACTGGGGCTCACGTCACCAGAGCGCTGTCGACGCCGCGAGCAACCGCTTCAAGGAGCTCGGCGCCAACGAGGGCCAGGCGAACTACTTCGCGTTCGCCTTCAAGGGCTGAGCCGAACCAGGCGGGGCTCACCCGTCCTGTAGCGTGAGTTCACGTGGCTCCACGCCGCGTGACCTTCTCGCGCAACCTGACCCTGTCGCTGTCGAGGACCTGCGTCTCGCACTGCAAGTACTGCGCCTTCGCGACGCACCTGCCGCACCTGCACGAGCCGGCTGAGGTCGAGCGCCTGCTGGACGACGCGGCCCGCCGGCGTGTCAAGGAACTGCTCGTGCTGACGGGTGACGATCCCGCCCACCACCCCGGCGTCCGCGAGCGCCTGGCGGCGCTCGGGTTCGAGGACTTCGTGGCCTACGTGTCCTGGTGCTGCGAGCGCGCGCTCGAGCGCGGCATCCTCCCGCACACGAACCTCGGGGCGCTCTCGCGTGACGAGCTCGGGCGGCTGCGTGAGGTGACCGCGTCGCAGGGACTGATGCTCGAGTCGATGCGCCCGGACCTCGTGGCGCACCAGGGTTCGCCGACGAAGGACCCGGCGCGTCGCCTGGAGACGATCCGGGCGGCCGGCGAGCTCCGGATTCCGTTCACGAGCGGCATCCTCGTGGGGATCGGCGAGTCGGAGGCGGACCGGATCGAGGCGCTCGAGGCGCTCGCGGCGGTCCACGCCGAGTACGGACACCTCCAGGAGGTGATCCTCCAGAACTTCGTGCCGCACCGGCGCTACTACGGCGAGGAGCCCGCCGAGATCGCCGAGGAGACGCAGCGCGCCGGCGGCGCACCCGAAGCGGCGCTCGAGCTCCCGCCCTGGGCGACCGAGGTGACGCTCGACCACATGCTCGAGCTGGTGCGCGCCTGCCGGCGGCTGATGCCCGACGTGGGCATCCAGATCCCGCCGAACCTGTCCGACTGGTGGCTCCCGCTCGTGGACGAGGGCGCCACGGACCTCGGCGGCCTGTCCGCCAACGGCGACCACATCTCGCCGGAGCACCCCTTCCCCTCCGCCCACGAGATGCGCAAGCGGCTCGCGCCGCGCGGGCAGGCGCTCGCGGAGCGGCTCTGCGTCTATCCGCAGTACATGAGCGCCAACTGGCTCGAGCAGGGCGTCCTCGACGTCATCAAGCTGAAGTACTGGTCGTTCATCCCCCGCAGCGGCTCGGGGCGACGCGAGGAGCGCGCGATCCGCCACGACCTGGTGCCGGGCGCCATCGGGCGCGCCGCGGACGGCCTGCCGCTCTCCGAGGACGAGCTCACCGCGCTGTTCGCCGAGACCCGGCCCGAGGCCATCGAGGACATGCGCCAGGCCGCCGACGCGCTGCGCGCCGAGCTGGCCGGCGAGCTGGTCACGTTCGTGGTGAACAGGAACATCAACGTGTCGAACGTGTGCGTTGTCGGCTGCGCGTTCTGCGGCTTCGGCCAGGGGCGGCGCTCGCCGGACGCCTACGAGCACTCCGAGGAAGAGTTCCGGCGGCGGGTGCGCGAGGCCGTCGACTTCGGCGCCACGGAGATCTGCATGCAGTCAGGGATCCACCCGGACTGGGGGCTCGAGGACTACCTGCGCTGGCTGCGGATCGCCAAGGACGAGGCGCCTCAGCTGCACCTCCACGCCTTCTCGCCCATGGAGGTGCACTTCATGGCCGGCGAGCGCCCCCTGGACGAGGTCTTCGGGCGGCTGCGCGAGGCCGGCCTCGGGTCGACGCCGGGCACGGCGGCCGAGCTGCTCCACGACGGCGTGCGCCAGCGCATCTCGCCCAACAAGCTGCCGGTGGCGCGCTGGGTCGAGATCATCGAGGCGGCTCATGCCGCGGGCGTGCGCAGCACGGTCACGGTCATGTTCGGGCACATCGAGGAGCCCTGGGAGCTGGCGGAGCACATGCGCGTGGTGCGAGAGCTCCAGGAGCGGACCGGCGGCTTCACCGAGTTCGTGCCGCTCTCGTTCATCCCGTTCCACACGCTGCTCGGGCGCACGCACGGAATCGAGGAGATCTCGCGCGAGGACAACCTGCGCCACACGGCGGCGTTCCGGCTCGCGCTCGGCAGGACGATCCCGAGCCTCCAGGCGAGCTGGGTGAAGATGGGGCTCGACGCAGCCACCGAGGCGCTCGACTGGGGTGTGAACGACCTCGGCGGCACGCTGATGGAGGAGTCGATCAGCCGCCTCGCCGGGTCCTACCACGGCGTGAAGCTCGAGCCGAGCGACCTGATCGCGGCCGCGCACGCGGCCGGGCGCCCCGCCGCCGAGCGCGACACGCTCTACGGGCTTCTTCGCCACCATCCGCTGCCGGTCGCCGCATAGAGTGAAACTCGGCTACAAGGCATCCGCGGAGCAGTTCGGGCCGGTCGAGCTGCTCGAGTACGCGCGCCACGCCGAGCGGGTCGGTCTCGAGCTGGTCGGGATCTCGGACCACTTCCAGCCCTGGCGCCATCACGGCGGGCACGCGCCGGCGGCGCTGACCTGGCTTGGCGCGGCGGCGCTCGCCACCGAGCGCGCCACGCTCGGCACGAGCGTCCTCACCCCCACGCTGCGCTACCACCCCTCGATCGTGGCGCAGTCGTTCGCCACGCTCGGCTGCCTCGCGCCCGGGCGCGTGTTCCTCGGGGTGGGCACCGGCGAGGCGCTCAACGAGACGCCCGCGACGGGCGCTGACTTCCCCGGCCGTAAGGAGCGCCGCCGCCGGCTGGCCGAGGCGATCAAGCTGATCCGCCTGCTCTGGACGGAGGAGCGCGTGGACTTCGAGGGCGACTTCTACCGGACCTCCAAGGCGACGATCTATGACCGGCCCGACGAGCCCGTCCCGATCTACGTCGCGGCCTCCGGGCCGCTGGCGGCGAAGCTCGCGGGGCGCGTGGCCGACGGCTTCATCTGCACTAGCGGCAAGGCTCCCGAGCTGTACGACGATCTGCTCGGCAAGGTGGCCGAGGGCGCGGAGGCGGCCGGCCGCGACCCGGGCGCCATCCGGCGCATGATCGAGATCAAGGTCTCCTACGACCGCGACGCTCAGCGGGCGATCGACAACTGCCGCTGGTGGGCGGCGCTGGCGCTGACGCCCGAGCAGAAGGAGGGCGTGGACGACCCGCTCGAGATGGAGCGGCTCGCCGACGAGAACGCGGACCGCGCCCCCACGCGCTTCATCGTCTCCGACGACCCGGCGGAGGTCGTCGAGGGCATCCGCCCCTACATCGAGCTCGGCTTCGACGAACTGATCCTGCACGCGCCGGGCGACGACCAGGCGCGCTTCCTCGACCAGTTCTCAGAGGACGTGCTCCCCCTGCTGCATGCGGGATAGGCTGCCGCCCATGCTCAAGGACAGGGTCATGTTCATGTCGGGCGGCAGCCGCGGGATCGGGCTCGCCATCGCGGCCCGCTGCGCTCAGGACGGCGTGAAGGTGGCGCTGATGGCGAAGACCGCCGAGCCGCACCCGAGCCTGCCCGGCACGATCTACACGGCGGCCGAGGAGATCGAGGCCGCCGGCGGCGAGGCGCTGCCGATCGTGGGCGACATCCGCGACGCGGAGGCCGTCGAGGCCGCCGTGGCGCAGACCGTGGAGCGCTTCGGCGGGATCGACCTCGTCGTGAACAACGCAAGCGCGATCAACCTGGCGCCGATGCGCGACCTCGAGGTGAAGCGCTTCGACCTGATGCAGCAGATCAACGCGCGCGGCACCTTCGTGGTCAGCCGCGCCTGCCTGCCGCACCTGCGCGAGTCGGACCACGCGCAGGTGCTGACGCTGTCGCCGCCGCTGTCGATCGACCGGCGCTGGCTCGCCGGCCACAGCGCCTACACGCTCTCGAAGATGGCCATGACGATGATCACGCTCGGCCTGGCCATCGACGAGGCCGAGGCCGGTGTCGGCGCCAACTGCCTGTGGCCGCGCACGATCATCGCCACGGCCGCCGTCCAGAACCTGCTCGGGGGCGATGAGGCGATGGCGCGCTCGCGCGTGCCCGACATCGTGGCCGACGCCGCCTACGAGATCCTGAAGCGCGACCCGCGCGAGTGCACGGGCAACACCTTCATCGACGACGAGGTGCTCGCCGAGGCGGGGATCGTCGACCTCGACAGGTACGCGGGCACGCCGGACGCCGAGATCGCGCTGGACGTGTTCGTGGACGGCTGGCCCGAGCTAGTCCAGGGCCACGCGGACGCCTAGCGCGACAAGCACGGCGCCGGTCAGCGCGTCGAGCGTGCGGCGAAGCCTCGAGTCCCTGAACGCCTGGACCGCCCGGTCGAGCAGCCAGGCGTACGCGGACAGCCAGACGATGCCGAGCAGGACGTGCACGCCGGCCATCGCCACCGATAGGAGCAGAACCGGGTCCCCCGGCCCTATGAACTGCGGCAGGAAGGTCGTGTAGAAGAGCGCGATCTTCGGGTTGAAGAGGTTCGTGAGGAGGCCCTGCCGGAAGGGTGAGACGAGCCCGCCCCCGTGCGCGCGCGCCGCCGCAGTGGCCGCCAGCGGCTCCTCGCCATAGCCGCGACGCGCCGCGATGAGGCTCTGCACGCCAAGCCAGACGAGGTACGCGGCGCCCGCGAGGCGGAGCGTGTCGTAGGCGGTCTCCGAGGCGGCCAGCACGGCCGCGACGCCCGCGGCGGAGGCGATCGCCCACACCATGCAGCCGGCGGCGATCCCAAGCGTGGTGGCGAAGGCGGCACGGCGCCCGCCCATGAACACGCTGCGCGAGACCATGGCCATGTCGGCGCCCGGCGTGATCGTCAGAAGCGTGATCACGGCAAGGAAGACGAGCGGGTCGCGCACGAATTCAGCCTAACTTGTCGATTTCGGCTTGCCTCGTTCGACGTCCTCGTAGAAACCCGCTAACAAAGGAGTTCCACATGCGAGTCATGGTCCTGGTCCCAGGCGATGAGAACAGCGAAGCCGGCGTGATGCCGGACGAGCAGCTGCTCACCGAGATGGGCGCATTCAACGAGGAGCTCGTCAAGGCCGGCGTCATGCTGGCGGGCGAGGGGCTCCACCCGACCTCGAAGGCCGTCCGCGTGCGCTTCGACGGCGGCGAGCGGACGGTGGTGGACGGCCCCTTCACCGAGTCGAAGGAGCTGGTCGCGGGCTACTGGCTCTGGCAGGTCCGCGACATGGACGAGGCGATCGAGTGGATCAAGCGCGCGCCGTTCGGCGGCGGCACGCAGATCGAGCTGCGCCCTGTCTTCGAGGCCGAGGACTTCGGCGAGGAGTTCACGCCGGAGCTGCGCGAGCAGGAGGAGCGGCTGCGCAGCCAGATCGAGGGACAGTCGTAGCCGCGCCACGCGACCCGCGGCGGGCCGTCGAGACGGTCTGGCGGATCGAGTCGGCGAGGCTGATCGCCGCGCTCACGCGGATCGTGCGCGACGTCGGGCTGGCCGAGGAGCTGGCTCAGGACGCGCTCGTGGCGGCCCTGGAGCAGTGGCCTGAGTCAGGCGTGCCGGACAACCCGGGCGCCTGGCTCATGGCCACCTCCAAGCACCGCGCGATCGACCTGCTGCGCCGCGGCGCCACGCTCGAGCGCAAGCAGCGGGAGCTGGCCCGCGGGCTCGAGCTGGAGCTCGACCGCAGCGGGCAGGACCTGGACGAGGCCCTCGACGATTACGTCGGGGACGACCTGCTTCGCCTGATCTTCCTGACCTGCCATCCGGTGCTGGCGAAGGACGCCCGCACGGCGCTGACCCTGCGGCTCCTGGGCGGCCTGACGACGGACGAGATCGCACGCGCATTCCTCGTCGCGGAGCCGACGATCGCGCAGCGCATCGTGCGCGCGAAGCGCACGCTGGCGGCCGCGCAGGTGCCGTTCGAGCTGCCGCCACGCGACGAGCTGGACGCCCGGCTCGGGTCGGTGCTCGAGGTGATCTACCTGATCTTCAACGAGGGCTATCTGGCCACGGCCGGCGAGGACCTGCTGCGTCCGGCGCTGCTCGAGGAGGCGCTTCGGCTCGGCCGCATCCTTGCCGGCCTCGTGCCGGACGAACCCGAGGTGCACGGGCTGCTGGCCCTGATGGAGATCCAGGCGTCGCGCGCGCGGGCGCGTCTGGGACCGGCGGGCGAGCCGGTGCTGCTGCTCGACCAGGACCGCGCCCGCTGGGACCAGCTCCTGATCCGGCGCGGCCTGGCGGCGTTCGAGCGCGCGGAGGAGCTGAGCCGCGCGCTGGGGCCGTACGCGCTCCAGGCCGGCATCGCGGCCTGCCACGCGCGGGCGCGCAGCGGGGACGACACGGACTGGGATCAGATCGTGGCGCTCTACGACGCGCTGGCCGAGCTGACCCAGTCGCCCGTGGTGGAGCTGAACCGCGCGGTGGCGATAGCGATGGCCTCCGGTCCCGACGACGGCCTCGCGATCGTGGACGAGCTGGTGGCGAGCGGCGCCCTCGACGGCTACCACCTGCTGCCCGCCGTGCGCGCCGACCTGCTCGAGAAGCTCGGGCGCGATACCGAGGCGCGCGCCGAGTTCGAGCTGGCCGCCTCGCTGACCCGCAACACCCGCGAGCGCGAGCTCCTGCTCGATCGCGCGGCAGCGGCGGACACGGGGCCCTGACGGGGAGGTGTGCTGAAAATCTGGCGCTATGCGCCCAATTTTCAGCACGGTCGGTCTGGGTAGCGTGAGGACATGGCCCAGGTTCCGAACGTAGAGCTCAACGACGGCCACCAGATCCCGCAGCTCGGCTTCGGTGTCTTCCAGATCGATCCGAGCGAGGCGGTCGTGGCGATCACCACGGCGCTCGAGGTGGGCTACCGGCACATCGACACGGCCGAGATGTACGGAAACGAGCGCGAGGTGGGCGAGGCCATCCGTGCCTCCGGCCTCGACCGCTCGGAGGTCTACGTCACGAGCAAGCTGAACAACAACGCCCACCGCCCGGACGACGCGCGGCGGGCGTTCGACAGGACGCTCGAGGAGCTCGGCTTCGACTACCTGGACCTGTTCCTGATCCACTGGCCGCTCCCGACCCGCTACGACGGCGACTTCGTCTCCACCTGGCGCACCATGGAGGAGTTCAAGGCCGACGGGCGGGCGCGCTCGATCGGCGTGTCGAACTTCGAGGTCGAGCACCTGGAGCGGCTCGCCGCCGAGACGGAGGTCGTGCCCGCGGTCGACCAGATCGAGCTCCACCCCTACTTCCAGAACCGCGAGGTGGAGGCGTACCTGAAGGAGCACGGAATCGCGACCGAGGCCTGGGCGCCGATCGCACAGGGCAAGGTCCTCGACGACCCGGTGATCGACGAGATCGCCGAGAAGCTGGGCCGGACGCCCGCGCAGGTGGTGCTTCGCTGGCACATCGAGCGCGGCCGGATCGTCTTCCCGAAGTCCGTGACACCCGAGCGCATCCGCGAGAACTTCGAGCTGTTCGACTTCGAGCTGGAGCCCGGCGATGCGGAGGCCATCGACGCCCTCGACCGCGGCGAGGCCGGCCGCGACGGCCCGCACCCGAACCGCTTCGACTACGTCGGCTAGCGGTGGCGCCGGTACATCTTGAGCACGTACCGGACCGAAGGGCGGTCGCCGTGTGCCGTGTTGAAGTCGAGCCAGGCGTCCGGCAGCCGCGACGGGCGCCAGGGCGTCTGCGGCGGTAGCGCGATCGGGTAGAGCAGTGAGGCGGCGGTGAGGTCGGCGACGCTGAAGCCGTCGCCGGCCAGGTACTCGCGGCCCTCGAGCTCGGCGTCGAGGCGGTCGAGCGCCGCCACCACCTTCTCCTCGGCACGCTTGGCGCGCTCGGGATCGTCGGTGGCGAAGCGCAGGTTTAGGAACAGCTTGAGGACCCGCTTAGAGACGCCCGACAGCGAGTCGAGCCCCCACTGCACCTGGTGAGCCGCGAGCTCGGCCAGGAGTTCGGGATCGCTCGTCAGGTGGTGGTAGACGAGCCTGCGCGTGTACGGCCCGAGCTGCTCGTCGAAGTAGTCCTCGAGCTCTAGCGCGCGGCGCCGCTCGGCGGGCTCGGCCGGGTACAGCGGCGGCTCCGGGAAGCGCTCCTCCAGACGCCGGATGATCTCGGTCGAATCCCCGATCCCCTCGCCGTCCATGACGAGCACGGGCACCGTCTGGTGCTGCCCGCGTGTGAGCAGCCAGGTGACGAGCGGATGCGTGCCACCTGGCGGCCAGCGGCGCGTGTGCGGAATCCGCTTGTGGTCGAGCGCCCAGCGAGCCTTTTCGCTGTAGTGCGAGACCGGCACGTGAACGAGGGTGAGCCGCGTCACTGGCAGAGGCACACTACCTTTCGCATCCCATGACGAGCGAGCGGCGCGTGGCACTCGTGACAGGCGCGTCCAGCGGCATCGGACGCGCGATCGCCGCGAGGCTCGGGAGCGAGGGACTGGATGTCGTATCGGTGGACCTCGAGCCCGACCCCGGCGGGCCCGGTGAGCCGCTCGGCGCGGACCTCACCACGCGCGAGGGCAATCGAGCCGCGGTGGACGCGGCCCTGGAGCGCTTCGGGCGGCTGGACGTGGTGGTGGCGAACGCCGGCTTCCAGCACGTGAGCCCGGTGAGCGAGTTCCCGGAGGAGAAATGGGACGAGCTCCTCGCCCTGCTCCTGACCAGCCCCTTCCTGCTCGCCAAGTACGCGTGGGACGCGCTCGCGGAGTCGGAGGTCGGGCGCTTCATCGCGGTCGCGTCGGTCCACGGCCTCGTGGCGTCCCCGAACAAGGCCGGGTACGTGGCGGCAAAGCACGGGCTCGTCGGGTTGGTGAAGACGCTTGCCCTGGAGGGCGCGGACGCCGGCATCCTCGCCACCGCGATCTGCCCGGCCTTCGTGCGCACCCCGCTCGTGGAGCAGCAGGTGACCGACCAGGCGCAGGAGCACGGAATCGCGGAGGAGCGCGCGCTGGAGGAGATCGTGCTGGCGCCGCACGCCGTGAAGCGCCTGATCGAGCCGGACGAGGTCGCCGAGCTGGTCGCCTTCCTGGTGGGGCCGGGCGGGCGTGCGTTCACAGGAGCCGCGGTCCCGATGGACCTCGGCTGGACTGCGCGCTGAAGCGGACGACGGGCCTCGAACCCGCGACCTTTGGCTTGGGAAGCCAACGCTCTACCAACTGAGCTACGTCCGCGCCGGGGCGATTCTAGCCCCCATCTATGGTTCTGCTCGGCCATGCGGAGAGCTCTCTCCCCCGTTCCGATCGCCGTGATCTGCGTGCTCGTCGCGCTCGTCGCGCTGCTTGCGTACGGGCTCGTTCAGAACCAGCCGGACCGGGCCGTCGACGAGGCGCTGGCGCATGGTGAGCGCGAGCAGGCGCCCGAGCTCGTCCTGCCCAGGCTCGATGGGTCCGGGGACGCGTCGCTCGCCGACTACCGCGGCAAGGTCGTGGTGCTCAACTTCTGGGCCTCGTGGTGCAAGCCGTGCAAGGACGAGTCGCCGCTGCTCGAGCGCTGGCACCAGCGGATGGCGGACCGCGGCGGGCTCGTCGTCGGCGTGGACATGCTCGACCTGACCGGCCGCGCGCAGAGCTTCATCGACGAGTTCGGCCTGACCTACCCGATGCTGAAGGACAAGGACGGCAAGGGGCTCGAGAAGTTCGGCGTGGCCCAGTACCCCGAGACGTTCGTGATCGACCGCCAGGGCCGCATCGCCGCCGTGCGGCGCGGCCCGGTGGACGAGCAGTTCATGCGGAAGGCGGTCGAGCCGCTTCTGGAGCGCTCGTGAGGCGCGCGGCACTCGCGGCGTTCGCGGCGCTCATGCTGGCGCTGCCCGCCGCGGCCTCGGCGCGCGACTGCCCGCAGACCTCGCTCGGCGACATCGAGGACGAGGTGATGTGCCCGGTCTGCGGCACGTCGCTCGAGCTGGCGAGCGAGGCGCCGCAGGCGCAGGACCAGCGCGCCTACATCCAGGAGCTGGTCGACAAGTGCAAGTCGAAGGACGAGGTGAAGCAGGCGCTCGTCGCCGAGTTCGGCGACAACGTGCTCGCCCTCCCCGGCGATCAGGGCGGCAACGACCTCGGTGACGTGCTCGTCTACGCGATCCCCGCGCTCGGCATCCTCCTCGCCGCCGGCGGGATCGCCTTCGCGGTGGTGCGCTGGCGGCGGCACGCACGGGCGGGCGGGCGGCCCGGCACCGGCCCCGCCATGGCCGGCGGCGAGGGCGCCCGCCTGGACGACGACATGGAGCGGTACGACCTGTGATCGCCGACGGTGGCGTCGACGCCACCATCTTCGCCGCCTTCGGCGTGGGCTTCATCTCGTTCATCTCGCCCTGCGTGCTCCCGCTCGTGCCGGGCTACCTCTCGACGATCTCCGGCGTCTCGTTCGCCGACATCCAGGAGGGCCGCGGCCGCGCGAAGGTGCTCGGCCCAGCCCTGCTCTTCTGCCTCGCGTTCACGGTGATGTTCGTGGCGCTCGGGATGAGCGCCACCGGCCTCGGCCAAACGCTGTCGGACCACCGTGCCGCGCTCCGCCAAGTCTCGGGCGTCATCATCGGGCTGCTCGGCGTCTTCTTCATCGCCACGCTGTTCGTGCCGAAGCTGAACCGCGAGTGGCGGCCGGAGGAGTTGATGCGCCGCGCGCACACCGGCGGCCCGATCATCGCCGGGCTCGCGTTCGCGGTGGCCTGGCTCCCCTGCACCGGCCCGACGCTCGGCGCGATCCTGACGGCCGCGTCGCAGGAGTCCACCGTCGGAGAGGGCGGCGTGCTGCTCGCCTTCTACGCGCTCGGCCTCGCCGTCCCCTTCATCCTCAGCGCGCTCGCGTTCAGCACCTTCTCCGGCATCTTCAGGTTCTTTCGCAACCACTACACCGCCATCACGGTGGTGTCGGGCGTGATCCTCGTGATCATGGGCGTGCTGCTGTTCACCAACGAGCTCACGACACTGAACGCCGAGGCGCTCCGCGCGATGGACAACCTCAACCTGAATTTCTTCAGCGATCTCTAGCGCACGGCGCGGCGCCTCGCGAAGCTGTCGAGGATCGGGCGCGCCAGCGTGGTGGACGACCGCAAGGCCAGCCACATCGACCCGCTGTCGGCCGCCCCGAAGACGAACCGCTTCCTGAAGACCGTCGTGCCGT
>JAXDIL010000173.1:0-21213 GCA_034664005.1 Thermoleophilaceae bacterium
CGCGACGTTCCATCCCTTCGCGGCGAAGTGCTCGGCGATCGCCCCGCCGAGGTTCCTCGCGCCCAGTACCAGCAGAGTCGGCATGCCCGCATCCTACGATTGCGTCGTGCCCGAGTTGCCCGAGGTGGAGATCGTGGTGCGGCGGCTGGACCGTGCGCTCGCCGGCGCCGAGGTCGAGTCCGCCCTGGCACCGGGCATGGTGACGATGAAGACGTTCGACCCGCCGCTCGACGCGCTCACCGGACAGGGGTTCACCCGCGCTCGGCGGCGCGGCAAGCACCCGATCCTCGAGTTCGGCGACCTGACGCTGCTGATCCACCTGATGTCCGCCGGACGGCTGCAGCTGTTCGATGATCGGGCGTCGCTGCGGGACAAGCGGTCGCGGCTGCTGGTCCGCCTGACCGATGGGCGGGAGCTGCGGCTGCGCGAGTTCGGCACGCAGCAGCGAGCGTGGGCCAAGCTGCTCCCGACCGACCAGGTCGACGCCGACGAGTCGCTCGCCACCCTGGGCCCCGAGGCTTACCCGCCGCCGCCGCTCGAGCAGTTCGCGGAGCTGATCCGGCAGCCGCGGCACCTGCACCCGCTGCTGCGCGACCAGCGCACGATCGCCGGCATCGGGCGGTCGTGGGTCGACGAGCTGCTTTGGACGGCGCGGCTGTCGCCATTCCAGAAGGGGGCCGAGCTCGATGCCGGGGAGGTCGACGCGCTCCACGCCGCCTGCGGCGAGGTGCTCGGCAGCGCGCTCGAGCACTACGAGGAGGTGATGGGGGACACGATCCCCGACAAGATGCCGATGCCGTTGCAGGTCCACCGCCGGGCCGGCGAGGACTGCCCGCGCTGCGGCACGCGCATCGAGGCGATCCACTTCAGGGACTACGTCATGTGTTACTGCCCGGAGGAGCAGACGGGCGGCCGCGTGCTGAAGGACCGTAGGCTGTCGAGGCTGCTCAAATGATCGAACCCGGAGACACCGCACCCGATTTCGAGCTGCCCGACCAGGATGGTCAGCCCGTCAAGCTGTCCTCGCTCAGGGGTCAGTTGATCGTTCTCTACTTCTATCCCAAGGCGGACACGCCCGGCTGCACCACGCAGGCCTGCGGCGTGCGCGACCACCTGCCCGACTACGAGGAGGCGGGAGCGGTCGTGCTCGGCGCGTCGCCGGATTCGGTGGCCGCGGTGAAGCGCTTCCACGACAAGCAGGGCCTCAACTTCCGCCTACTGGCCGACGAGGACCACTCGGTCGCCGAGCGCTACGGGGTCTGGGCCGAGAAGTCCATGTACGGCAACACGTTCTGGGGCGTGCTGCGCGCGACCTTCATCATCGGCGCCGACGGCATCGTCGCCCACGTGATCCCGAAGGCCTCGCCGAAGACGCACGACGACGAGGTCCTCGCCGCCCTCGCGGGCTTGCGCGACGCGGCCTAGCCCACCGGCTCGAGCAGCCGCAAGAGGTCCTCGGGCGCTTGGGCGTGGTGGCGGGCCCAGTCGATCGGCCTCCCGTCGTGAAGGGAGTCGCGCGCGTCGAGCGGCGCCCCATGCCGCACGAGCAGCTCGGCGGTCTCGCGGCGGTTCATCGACGCCGCGAAATGCAGCGCGGTGACGCCGTAGAGCGGCGCGCGCGCCGGGTCGGCGCCGTGGGCAAGGAGCGCCTCGCAGGCGCGGGTCCGTCCCAGGTGCGCGGCCAGCGAGAGCGCCTCTGCAAGGACGTCGGCCGGGTCGTCTCCCGGGGGTGCCTGCGGCGGCCAGCCCACGTCCGAGAGGTTCGGCCGACGGCCGAGCGCCTCCCGGCGCAGTGAGCCCGACTCGTCGAACCACGACTCCAGGAGCGTGAGATCGCCCGCAGCCGCAGCGGTATAGAGCGCGTTCGGACGCACCCCCGTCCGCGCCACGAGCACGTTGGCGGCCTCGCGGCTGCCGTGGTAGGCGGCCGTCTCGAGCGGAGTGATGCCCCAGATCGGGGTGGCCGCGGCGTCGGCGCCCGCGTCGAGTAGCCAGCTCACCATCTCGGCCTTGTTGAAGCACGCCGCGAGGTTGAGCGGCACGTCCAGCTCCGACCCCGCCTCGACGAGCACGTCCACGACCTCGCGCGGCACGTGGCCCGCCTCCGGCTGCGTGGCCGCGTTCAGGAGGGTCATGCCGGGATCCTCGTGCTCGAGCGCCGGATGCTCGTCAATGAGCCGCCTGAGGCGCTCGGCGTCCCCCGCCTGGACGGCGGCCTCGGCCAACTTCCACGGCGACTCTGGAGGGAGCATCGAATAGTGAGTCCGGTGCGCACGCTCGGCCGCGTCGGCCAGCTCTGCCCAGGTGCGAAAGCCGTACTCGCGCGCGAGGCACACGCGCGCGTCCGCTTCGGTCGCACGCTGCGCGATCGCGGCGTTGTCCTCGCCCTCCAGCCGCGGCACCCGCGCCCGGAGGCGCTCCGTGGCCGCCGCATCGCCGCGCCGGGCGGCGGCGAGCAGGCGCCCCGCCCAGTCCGAGTAGGTGTCGGGGGGCCATGCGCCGATGCGGCCCACGCCGCGCACGGCCACGGCCTCCTCGGCCTCGAGCGTGCGCTTGAAGGCCGGCCACGAACGGTGCCCGTGCTCGACCGCCAGCACGTGGAGCGCGTCCGCGAGCACGAAGCGCTCGCGGAAGCGGCCGCCAAGCGCCGCCCCCGCGCGTTCCGACGCCTTTGCTTCGCCGCCCTGCGCGGCTCGCAGGAGCGCCTTCGCCTCGCTGCGGTAGTGCTCGAGGCCACGGGGGCGCAGCTCGTGATGAAGTTCGGGGTCCACAGTTCCTCCAGTCAGGCCCGTGTCCGCTCGTTCGGGCAGGAGGTGCGAGGACCGCACGCCTACGTTGTTCGCAACGAGGTGGGCTGAGCCCTCTCCGCGGACCGGTGGCGCCCTCGCGCGCCGCGGCTCAGTCTGCCACGGCGGCGCCGCGCCTGCCAGGATGGTGCGTCGCCCGTGAGCTGGCTCCTCCTCACCGTCGCCGTCCTCGTGGCCGTCTACGCGGCGCTGATCGCGGCGCTCGTCGTGGGTACGCGGCAGTGGGACATCCGCATGATCGCCCGGCTCGTGCCCTACTGCGCGATCCTGTTCAAGCGCCTGCTCGGCGATCCGCGCGTGTCCAGAGCGTGGAAGGTCGCGTCGGCGCTCGCGCTCGTCTATCTGGCCGTGCCGTTTGACCTGGTGCCCGACTTCATCCCGATCGCGGGGCAGCTCGACGACGCCATCCTCGTGGCGCTCGTGCTGAGAGGGCTGCTGCGGAGCGCCGGTCCGCGGCTGCTCCGCGAGCACTGGCCCGGGCCGACCGCCCTCCTTGTGCCGCTCGAGCGCCTGGCAGGCGCCGCGCGGCCCAACTTCACTTGACCGTCAGCTTGCCCTCCATGCCGCCGGCCCTGTGGCCGTCGACCGGGCAGTAGTAGTCGTAGGTGCCTGGCTTCACGTCCGCCGTCGCCTTCGAGACGCCGCCCTTCGTGACGGTCTCGCCCTTGGCCTCGACCCCGTTGCCCTCGATCTCGACAGCGTGGGGGAGGCTCGACGGGTTGTCCATCACGATGGTGACCTTGCCCGCCTTGGCCTGAAGCGAGCTCTTGTCGAACTTGAGGCCGCCGTTCGGGTCGGCGCTGATCTTGAGCGTCTGAGCCGCGCCGCCACCGCCGCCGCTGGTGTCCTGGGCCTGCGTCGTGGTGTCGGCATTGCCGCCGCTGGCGCCGGTGTCGGACGAGCTGTTGTCGTCGCCGCCGCAGCCGGCCGCGGGGATCGCGAATGCACAGAGCAGTGCTATGAGGGAGAAAGCGCGCATGGACCGGTGTACGCAGCCTGTGGTGCCGGGGTTCAGTAGCTCAACTTGCCGCGCATGACCTCGGCGCCGCGCCCACCGTCTCCGGAGCGCTTCGTGATCACGACCACGTGATACTCACCCGGCCTGACCGCCGCGGTGAGCTCGGCGGCCGCGCTGCCGTCGCTGCGGGCGTGGAAGCTGCCGCCGTTCACCCAGCGGCCGTCGGTGCGCACGCACCAGAGCTCGTAGGCGCCGCCGCTCGCGACGGGCAGGTGCTGCGCGTGCAGCTTCACCTGCGTGCCCGCTGCCACCTCGGCCACCTCCGCGGTCCCCGCGGCGCCCCCGCCCGCCGGCATGCTCCACAGCTCGGCGCGCGCGTAGGCCCGGTCCGTGCCGCCTGGAAGTGCGACGACCAGGATGGCTGCCACGAGCGCTGCGGCGGCCACCGCGGGTACCGCGACGCGCCGCCAGACGCGGCGAGGCGCCCGCAACGGGGCCCGCTCTCGGACGAAGCGGTCGAGCACCTGCTCCTCGAGCTCGGGTGAGGGGACGGGCATCACGTCGTCGACCTCGGCGCGCTCGAGCAGCGCCGGCAGGTCCCCAAGCGAGCGCGCATCGGCGGCGCAGCGCGGGCACCCGGTGAGGTGGCGGCGCATCTCGTCCATCTCCTCCGGTTCGAGCGCGTTCAGCACGTAGGGGCCGATCAGGTCGGCGCCGGTCCGGCAGCCGCTCACGACTCCAGCTCCATCTCGTCGAAGATCAGTCGCAGGTGGCGCAGCGCGTACGAGGTGCGGCTCTTCACCGTGCCCAGCGGCACGCCCGTGCGGTCCGCGATCTCGCGCATGGTCAGTCCGCCGTAGTGCGCCAGCCTGATCACCTCGCGGTGCGACGGCGACAGCCGCGCGAGCGCGGCCGTGACCTGCCAGCGCACCAGCGCATGCTCGAGCGAGGCGTCGAGCTCGGCCGCCGTGTCGAATGAATCGTCATCGGCGCGCTGCGGGCGCGCGGCGGCGCGCCGGTGGGCGTCGATGATGCGGTTGCGCGCGATCGCGTACAGCCAGGTGCGCACGCTCGCGCGCCTGTGGTCGTAGTCCCCAGCATGACGCCAGAGCTGTGCGAAGACGTCCTGCACCACCTCCTCCGCGAGCTCTCGGTCCCCCAGCGCGCTCGTCGCGAAGCCGAACAGCTCGGAGGCGTAGCGCCGGTACAGCTCGCGCAGCTCGTCGCCGCTCCGGTCGAACGGCAGCTTCTCGACGAGCGTCGCGTCGGTCGACGCCATGCCTCAAGCTATACGCGATCGAGCCGCCAGCGGTTCGCACCCGTACCTTTCCTGGCGTGTCCACCCCCGTCGCGAGCCTCGGCGATTCGTTCCAGTCCTTCTTCGACGCCGTCGACTCGTTCTTCTCCAACCTCGCGTCGGTGCGGCTGGTCCCGCTGCTGTTCGGGCTGCTCCTGTTCACGTGCTACCTCACGTTGCGGGCCCGCGCCAGCTTCAACGTCCTGCGGGCCGCCTACCCGACCGAGCGGATCAGCTTCCGCCGCATCTGGGGCGCGTATTTCGCGGGCTACGGCTTCAACGCAGTCATCCCCGCGCGCGGCGGCGACGTCGTGCGCCTGTTCCTGACGAAGAACTCGATTCCGAACTCGAGCTACCCGGCGGTGGCGGCGACCTTCGTCGTGGAGCTGATCTTCGACGTGGTGATGGGCTCGCTGATCCTGCTGTTCGCGTTCACGCAGGGGGTCTTCCCGAAGCCACCCGACTTCGCGAAGCTGAACGCGTTCGACCTCTCCTACCTGGCGCAGCACCCCGAGTTCACGCTCTTCCTCCTCACGTTCTCGGCCGTGGCTGGGCTCGCCGGCTTCGCACTTTTGAGCGTGCGCGCGAAGGCATTCTGGGAGCGCGTGCGCCAGGGCTTCACGATCCTCCAGGACCGCGAGCGCTACATCCGCGAGGTCTTTCTCGTGCAGCTCGGGGGCTGGTGCTTCCGCTTCGCGGCCTTCTGGATGCTGCTCGAGGCGTTCAACGTCGGCGGCTCGGTGCGGAACGTGCTGCTCGTGCTCGGCGTGAACGCGGTGTCGGCGGCGGTGCCGTTCACGCCGCAGGGCGCAGGCGTGCAGCAGGCGCTCCTGACGAAGGTGTTCGCGGACGCCGCCGCCGGCACCGCGGCGGTCGCCGCCTACTCGGTGGGCCAGCAGATCGCGATCGGGGCGCTCACCTTCGGCATCGGCTTCGCCTCGCTCGTCTTCATCTTCCGCTACCGCAGCTTCAAGGAGGTGATCGCGCGCGGCCAGGCGGAGCGGGCTACGTCCCGAAGCCCTCGCGAGCCTCGCGCACCAGGATGACCGCCTCAGGGAACAGCGACTGCATTGCGGCGCGCAGCTCCTGGGTCTGCTGCTCGGCGTTCCCCTGAAGGTTCAGGCGGTTGAGGCCGGCGACGGTCATGTCGACGGCTAGCTTGATCGCGTTGTCGGCCCAGGCGACCTTCTGCGCTCCCTGCATCTGCTGAGCGAACTCCTCCATACGCCGGCGCAGCTCGTCCGGATCACCGAAGAGACCGCCGAATGGGTCTTCTGAGGACATGTGCCAAGGGTAGGGGACGACCCGATATTGTCGCTCGACCAATGCGGATCTCGGAGGTCATGACGCAGGGAGTCGTGACGGCGGAAGCCGGAGACACCCTGCAGCACGTGGGCGAGCTGATGCGCGACCGCAACGTCGGCTCGGTCGTGATCTGCGACAGCGGCCGCCCGGTCGGCGTGATCACCGACCGCGACCTCGCGCTCGCCGTGGTGGCCGACAGGATCGAAGCGGCGGGCCAGGCGGGCGACCACGCGTCGCGGCCGATTGTGACCGGCGAGGTCGAGATGCAGCTCGAGGAGGCCGTGGCGCTAATGATCCAGCACCGCATCCGGCGGCTGCCCGTCACGGAGGGCGACGTGCTCGTGGGGATCGTGACCATCGACGATCTCGCCGTGCGCGCCGGCGACCTCCATCAGGCGCAGCAGATCACCGCCGAGGTGGCGAAGGCGGCGCTTCCCGAGTTCTACTTCCACCAGCGCGGGGGCTGACGGTGGCGCCACTCACACCGGACCAGCGCCGCACGCGCCAGCGGGTCGAGGGCCTGATCAGGCTGGCGGCCCCGGCGCTCGACCTCGTGCTCGCCGTCGGCGAGCGCGTCTCGCGCGTCGTAGAGCGCGAGGACGTCGAGTTCTATCCCCCGCGCGTCACGCGCGAAGCCGCCCCGCCTCCCACCAACACGTGACCAGGGACGACCAGCTTCAGTGGGAGGCCCGCTGGGCCCTCCCGGCCGCGATCTCGGCATTTTTGGCAGGCCTGTCGCTGCTGGTCAGCGCGATGGTGTTCTTCCCCAAGGACCGCAAGGGCATCGAGCGCAGCCCGGACCTGCTCCTGTCGATCGACCAGCAGTCGGGCGCCTACCTCGCCTCGGCGCTGCTCTCGGCGCTCGGCGGGCTGCTCCTGTGCGTGGTCTTCTACTACCTGTTCCGGGCCATCATGGCTCGTGGTGGAGGGGTGCCGCGCTGGTTCGTCTACGTGGTCTTCGGGGCCCCGGTCCTGTACGCCGCGTCGTCGCTGGCCGGGGCGTTCGCGGCGATCGACCTCGCCGACGAGTTCGTGGCCGACGGCATCATCCGTGGCGAGCGCGGCGCCGACCACGCCCGCGGGCTGAGCGGCGCGGGGCCGGTGCTCGTGGCTATGGCCACGGCGGGTACCGTCGGCCTGGCGTTCCTGTTCGTGATGCTTCCGCTGCGCGCGCGCCGGGTGGGTCTGCTCACCCCGTTCATGGGCATCCTCGGCGCGATCGCGGGCGCGCTCGTGGTGTTCCAGCTGTCCGGCATCTCCTCCGTGATCCAGGCGTTCTGGCTCGGCGCGGTCGGCGCGCTCTTCCTGGGACGCTGGCCGGGCGGCCGCGGCCCGGCCTGGTCGACCGGGGAGGCCGAGCCGTGGCCCAGCCCCGCCCAGCGGCGGGGCGACGTCCCGATGCCGGCGAACGATCCGCCCGCCGAGCTCGACCCGAGCCTGCCGCCGGAGCCCGAGCCGGTGCCCGAGCGCCCCGCCTCGCGCAAGCGGCGCAAGAAGCGCTAGACCGCGTCGGGCAGCCGCTATGCGATAGCCGGCGCGTCCGGCAGGCGCTCGAGCGCCGCTTCCATGTCGGCCTCCGAGAACTCCGGATCCTCGAGCTTGCCCGCGAGGTAGGCCTCATAGGCAGACATGTCGAAGTGGCCGTGGCCCGAGAGGCCGAACAGGATCACACGCTCCTCGCCGGCCTGCTTCGCGTCCTCGGCCTCGTCCAGCACGGCGCGGATCGCGTGGGCCGGCTCGGGGCCGGGGATGATCGCCTCCGTGCGCGCGAACTCGAGCGCCGCCGCGAACGTCTCGTTCTGCCTGTAGGCGCGCGCCTCGATAAGGCCGTGCTTGACGAGCCCGCACAGCATCGGCGCGTCGCCGTGGTAGCGGAGGCCGCCGGCGTGCACGGGCGGCGGCACGAAGTCATGGCCGAGCGTGTACATCGGCATCAGCGGCGTGAGGCCGACGGTGTCGCCGAAGTCGTAGCGGTACGCGCCGCGCGTGAGCGTCGGGCAGGCCGCCGGCTCCGCCGCGAGAAAGCGCATCTTCGCCTCGCCGCGCAGCACGCGCCGGATGAAGGGGAAGGTCAGGCCCGCGAAGTTCGAGCCGCCGCCCACACAGCCCACGACCACGTCCGGCTCCTCGCCCGCCATCTCCATCTGCGCGATGGCCTCCTGCCCGATCACGGTCTGGTGCAGGCACACGTGGTTGAGCACCGAGCCGAGCGCGTAGTTCGAGTCCGGGTCGTTCGCGGCCACCTCCACGGCCTCCGAGATGGCGATCCCGAGCGAGCCGGTCGGGTGCGACGCCTGGCTCCGGCCGGCCTCGGTCGTGTCGCTCGGCGAGCGAATCACGGTTGCCCCCCAACTCTCCATCATCGCGCGCCTGTAGGGCTTCTGGTCGTAGCTCGCGCCAACCATGTAGACCACGCACTCGAGCCCGAACTGGGCGCAGGCCATGGCGAGCGCCGAGCCCCACTGGCCGGCGCCGGTCTCGGTCACGAGCCGCTTCACGCCGGCCTGCTTGTTGGCGTACGCCTGCGCCACGGCGCTGTTCGGCTTGTGCGAGCCGGCCGGCGAGACGCCCTCGTACTTGTAGTAGATGTGCGCGGGCGTATCGAGCGCGCGCTCGAGCCGGTGCGCCCGGTAGAGCGGGGTGGGCCGCCACAGCCTGTAGGCATCGCGCACGGCCTCGGGGATCTCCACCTGCGGATCGGCGGATACCTCCTGCCCGATGATCTCCATCGGGAAGATCGGCGTGAGGTCGTCCGGGCCCGCCGGCTGCATCGTGCCCGGGTTGAGCGGCGGGAGCGGCTCGCCGGGCAGGTCCGGCAGCAGGTTCACCCAGTGCGTGGGTATGCGGTCCTCGGTGAGGATGAACTTCGTCGGCTCGGTCACGGGCCGATCCTAAACAGCGCCGGCCGCGGCCGCGATCTCCGCGTACGTGGCGGCTGGGTCGGCCGCCCCGAAGATCGACGAGCCCGCCACGAACAGCGTCGCGCCGGCGTCGCGAGTAATGCGTGCCGTGTCGGCGCCGATGCCGCCGTCCACCTCGATCGGCAGCTCGGGTCCCAGCAGCTCACGCAGCCGGGCCACCTTGGCGGTGGAGCTCGGGATGTAGGCCTGGCCGCCCCAGCCGGGGTTCACGGTCATGCAGAGCACGTGGTCGAGGTCGTCGATCACGCCGCTCACCACGTCCGCCGGCGTCGCCGGGTTCAGCGCGAGCGCGGCATGGAGCCCGGCAGCGCGCACGGCCTGGAGCGCGTAGCTCACGTTCGGCGTGGCCTCCCAGTGCACGATCACCGTGTCGGCCCCTGCGGCGGCGAACGCCTCCAGGTGCCGCTCCGGACGCTCCACCATGAGGTGCACGTCGAGCACGCCGCCGCGGCCGTGCACGAGCTCGCGTAGCGCGTCCACGATCAGCGCGCCGATCGAGATCGGCGGCACGAAATGGCCGTCCATCACGTCCACGTGGATCACCCGGGCGCCCGCATCCATGACGGTCTCGACCTGCTCGCCGAGGCGAGCGAAGTCGGACGCGAGGATCGACGGAGCTACGCGAACGTCCTGTAGGAGGGGTGCCCGCACGCTAGGCCCTCGTGGCCTGCTTCGCGTGCGCCCGGATCTCGGACAGGATGCGCTCAAGGCGCGGCTCGGTGTCGTTGTCGACGAATGTCATGCTCGCCGCGACGGCGGGGTGCACGCGCGCGATCTCGGCGTGCAGCGCGTGTGCCACGGCGCGGTACGCGGGATGCCCCTCGCGGCCCGAGCGAAGCTCGATCAGGTGCATCGCCTCACGCGCGTTCATGTCGAGGATGTAGCGGATCCGGTAGCCGAGCGCGAGCGCGTAGGGGGCAAGCTCGGGGCGCCCCATGCTGACGATGCGCGCGTGCTCCTCGCGCGAGCGCTCGAGGCCGGCGCGGTAGAGGTCGCCCACGCCCGCCTGGTCGAGCTCGTCCGGCACGCCCGCGCCCAGCTCCGGGCCGAGTGTCTGCCACTGGACCGTGAGCAGCCGGTGGCGCTGGAGGTCGCGAAAGGCGCCGTAGTCCGAGACGACCTCGAAGCGGTAGCTGAGCGCCTCGTAGCCGCGGCCGGGGCGGTGGCGGCGGTTGCGCCGCTCGCCGACGAGCTCCGCCAGCATGGTCGCTCGCTCGTCCGGCGGCAGGTTCCGGAGCGCGGCGCGCGCCTCGTCCTCGGACACGGAGGCGGACTCGAACAGGAGCGCCGCCAGAAGCTCCTCCTCGCTGCCCTGGACCGACAGCAGCCGCACGGCGGGACCGGGCGCCTCGTCGCGCGCGCGGTCGAGCCCGAGGCGCGCGGCCCAGCGCTCGCCGGCGCGCTCGCGCTCCTCCATGTACTCGATCCACTCGCCGCCTCGGTCGGGGCGGTCCACGCGCGACACGAAGCTCGGGACGACCGCCTTCAGCTCCTCCAGGATCATGCTCGCGTAGGCGCGCGCCTCGGGCAGCGGCGAGGCGAACAGCCTCAGCAGGAGCTGCTCGTAGGCCTGGCCCGAGGCGAAGATGCCCACGTGCGACAGCGACGCCGCGGGCAGGAGGCCACGCAGCAGGTCGAGCGCCTTGGCGCGAATCGAGCGCGCGTGCGCCGCCTCGGGCTCGCCCTCGGCGCGCGGGAAGCGCTCGGCGGCCCAGGCCTCGACGCGCGGGAGCGCCTCGGAGTAGGAGTAGAAGAGGAAGTCCATCGCCGCCTCGTACTCGGGGCCGAGCTCGGGGTCGCGCCAGTAGCGGTACCCGAGGCCCTCGCCCATCTGCGCGTCGTAGGCCATGTAGCGGGTGGACTGCTCGAGGTAGGCGGCAAGCCGGCCGCGCTGGAGCACCTTCGTCATCACGTTCGAGACCCACTCGCAGGCGATGTGCGCCCCGCCGAGCTGCGCCACCGAGTCGTCGCCGTAGCCGATGAAGATGCGCTCGTAGAGCTTGCGCGCGCGCTCGCCCTCCTCACCGTCGAACGCCTCGCCGGGATGGGCCTCGGCGGCGAACTCGTCGAGGTACAGGCGCCGCAGCGTGCCCTGATAGCGCGAGTAGCGCGCGAACAGCGCTCCCTTGACCGTCTCGGGCAGGTTCACGAGCGCGAACACGGGGCGATCGAGGTTCGTGAAGTGAGGCGCGAGAAGGCCCCGCTCCTCGGTGCTGAAGCTGTCGACCGGGTAGTCCATGCGGCGCCGAGCCACCTTAGCGGCGCGGGCGGCGGGGGTGATCCCTCCGAGCCCGCCGATAGGTTTTTGCAGTCCCCCTGCTACGGATGGCGATCGACACCGCAACATCAGTCCCTGAGCGCTTCGTCCCCGAGACGATGCGCGAGGAGATGCTCGCGGCCGAGCATCTCGCCCGCTACGAATGGGCGTCGGCGCTCGCGCCGGGCCGGCGCGTGCTGGACGCGGGCTGCGGCACCGGATACGGGTCGAGGGTGCTCGCCGGCGCGGGCGCGCGGCATGTGCTCGGTGTCGACATCGCGGGGGCCGTGGTGGAAGCTGCCCGCACGCTCGAGAGCGACTGCCTCGAGTTCGCGCGAGGCGACATCGGCCGGCTGCCCCACGCGGACGACTCGTTCGACCTGATCACCTGCTTCGAGGTGATCGAGCACGTGTCGGAGCCCGGCGCGGTGCTGGGGGAGCTCGCGCGCGTGCTCACAGCGGGCGGCGTCCTGGCCATCTCGTCACCGAACGCCGACCGCTACCCACAGGGCAACCCTCACCACGTGCGCGAGTTCACGACCGGGGAGTTCCAGGCCCTGCTTCAGGAGGTCTTCCCCGCTGTGCGCCTGCTCGCGCAGCACCAGTGGGTCTCGTCGGCGGTGCTCGAGCAGCGCGACCTCGCGCCCGGCGCGCTATCGGTGCGCACCGTCAAGGCCGAGGGCCGCTGGCTCGGGAGCGAGACGTACACGATCGCCCTGGCGGGGACGGGCGCGCTGCCCGAGCCGCCGCCGGCGGCCGCGCTCACCGGAACGGTCGAGGTGCGCCGCTGGGCCGAGCACTTCGACGAGCAGCGGCGCCGGATCGAGGAACAGGCCGACTACCTCGCGAGCCTCGAGGAGCTCGACGCCGAGCGGCGCGACCTGCGCCTCCAGCTGATCGCAGCGGAGGGCGAGCTGGCGAAGGCGGAGGCGCGCGCCGACGCGATCCAGGCGGAGCACGACGACACCCGTGCGGAGCTCGACAAGACCCGGGCGGAGCACGACGCGACCCGGGCGGAGCTCCACGCGAGCTGCGCGCTGACGAGCTCCGTGTGGGAGTCGGCGAGCTGGCGGTCCACCCGCCCGCTGCGCAGCGCGAAGCGCCTGCTCGGCCGCGGCTAGCGGGGCAGCGGCGCGCCGGCCATCAGGCGCGGATGGCGCTCGGCCAGCACCGAGAACGCGTCGGCGTTCGAGATCTGCGTCGTGGTGCGCAGCATCGAGTGCTCGGCCACGCGGTAGCGGCCGACGATCTCCGGGACGGCCGCGCCGTGCAAGCCGCGTTCGGCGATCGCGCACCAGAGGTCGTAGTCCTCCCAGCCGTGGAGCCTGGGGTCGGTGGTGTAGCCGCCCAGATCGCGCAGCTGGGCGGTCCAGACGAGCGCCATCGCGTCGACGTAGTTCACCCGGCGCAGACGCTCGGGCTCCCAGGGGGTGTAGCTCAGCAGCCCGGTCGCCCCCGAGCTCGTGAAGCACTCGAGGATGCCGTACGCGAAGCTCGCCGAGCGGTCGCGCTGGAGTGCCAGCGCCAACCGTTGGAGGCCGTGCCGGTAGAGGGCGTTGTCGGCGTCGAGCACGAACGAGAGCGGCGCGCGCGCGAAGTCAAGCGCCGTGTTGCGCGCATGCGGCAGGCCGCGGTTCCAGCGGTGGGACACGAGGAGTGCGGGGACGGTGGGGTGCGCGGCGAGCCAGCCCCGTACCCGCTCCGCCGAGCCGTCCTCGGAGCCGTCGTCCACCACGACGATCTCGATCTCCCTCAGGCTGCTCCGCGCCACCGACTCGAGCGCTTCCTCGATGTGGTGCTCGTGGTTGAACAACGCGACGAGCACGGAGACCTGGGGGCGGGCCGCAGCGTGTGACGGCGTCCGCTCGACGACATCCACCGAGCCGCGCCGGTCGCCGGCCAGCCTCGCCTCCAGCCGTGCGATGCGCCTACGCGTGTCGATGGCCTCGAGGCGGAGCTGCTTCAGGGCGCGCCGCGTGGCCGCGGCGTCCGGGTCCGACGTCGTGTGCTCAGGCTCGGGGGCCGGCAGCGGTGGCGCCGGCGGCGGGCGCCACGGCGTGAGCGGCGCGGCGGGCGTCAGCCGGTCCACGTCGGCGGCCACGGCCGCGAGGCGCTCCGCCGCCGCGCTGAGCGGGTGCTCGGCCAGGCGCGCGAGCGCTGACTCCTGGATCAGCCGTCGCCAGTCGTCGTTTTCGACCAGCTCCACCGCCATGTGGCCGAGCGACTCGGGGCGACCGCAGAGCATGTCGCTGCCCGGCACGAACGGCTCGCAGCCGAGGCCGTGCTCGCTGACGAGCACGGCGCCGGAGAGCATCGCCTCAACAGCCCGCCGGTGCTCGAAGGAGCGCGGCTCGCCCACATGCAGGGTGAGCAGCACGCGCGTGCGTCCAAGCAGCGCCCGCTTGTCGGAGCCGACGAGGAAGCCCGGCGCGCCGCCGTCGTTGGGGCGCGTGTTGTCGCTCAGGACGAAGCGGCAGTTGCGGCTGGCGAGGAGCGGCGCGAAGGAGGCGAGCAGCCGATTGCGGCGCTCGCTCGCGCAGCCGAGGAACGCCACGTCCAGGTCGCGCGCGCCGTCGAGGCTGGGCGCGGCCCAGCGCGCGGTGTGGCCGAGCGTGAAGCGCTCCGCCGCGATGCCGCGCCGGCGCCATTCCGCGACGCTCATCGGGCTGATGTCGAAGACCGCGCCGGCCGCCTCGGCGAGCGGCTGGTCGGCATCGAAGAACGAGCTGCCCGGCTGCTCGGCGCACAGCACGAGCGTGCGGGCCATCAGCTCCGGGGGCGGCACGGCGCCGCTCAGCGCCACCCACTCGTGCGGGGGCACGAGCACGTACACGCGTCCGTCGCGTGCCTCGGGGTAGCCGTCTAGCGACACGCTGGAGGCGATCCCGAGCGCGTCCAGCTCGTCGCGGATCACCTGCACGAGCTCTCCGAAAAAGGCGTTCTGGCGCCGGTGGAGGACGAATGCCAGCTCGAGCACCGAGCGATCCTCCCAGAGCCTCCGGTCGATCCGGACCCGTCATTACGTTGACTGGGGTGAGCACGGAGGCTTCCAGACCGCGGCCCTTCTGGCACCTCGAGGGCGGCGACGCGGTCCGCGCGGCCGCATGCCTCGGGATCGTCTGCTTCCACGTGGCGACGGGCGCGCTCTTCATCTCCGGCAACCTCGCCGGCGCGGGCGGCGAGCACACCTGGGTGGACGGCTACGGCGAGCTCGGCCGGCTCGCGCTCCAGAGTGCCTCGACCGGCTTCTACGTCTTCTTCGTCCTCTCCGGGTTTCTCGTCTCCGCGCCGTTCGTGGGCGCCTTCGTGGAGGGTCGCCCGCGGCCGCGGCTTGCCCCGTACTTCCGCAACCGTGCGGTGCGGCTGCTGCCGGCGGCGTGGCTCCTGTTCGCCTTCGTGATCGCCCGCCATGGGACGCGCGACGCGAGCTGGGGCGAGCTGCTCGCGATGTTCACCTTCACCGACGACCACGTGGACCATCCGCTCACGACGCTCGTGGGCCAGACGTGGACGCTGCGCGTGGACCTCTGCTTCTACATCCTCGTGCCGATCGCGAGCGCGCTGGCGGTCCGGCTCGTCGGCCGGCGGCTCGGCGTGGCCGGCCGCCGCCGGGCCGTATGGGCCGGAGCGGCCGCGGTCTCGGCGGCCACGCTGACGGTCAGCGACCTGATCGTGCCCACGACCGGAGCCACGCGCTCGCCCGCCGTCCTGCTGGTCCTGTTCATGCCGGGCGTGGTGCTCGCCTCGCTCCTCGCCGGCCGCCGTCCACCGGTGCAGCGTGCTCACATGCCTCTGATCGCCGCGGCGGTCTCGCTTGTGGGCGTGCTCGTGCTGATCGCCTACCCGCGTCGCGTATTCGACCTGCCGGCCCAGCTCGCCATCGTCGGCTGTGGCGCAGGGATGTTGCTCGGCGGGCTCGTGCTGCTCGAACGGGGGACCGGCCGGACCTGGGCATGGATGCGGAGTGCACCCGTCCGCTGGGTGGGCCGCCGCACCTACGGGATCTACCTCTGGCACCTGGCGGTGATGGCGGAGCTCGCCGTGCTCTTCGACGGGGCGGAGCGGGCGGGGCGCACCTACGCCGTGCTGCTTCCGCTGGTCGTGCTCGCCACGCTCGCCGTCTCCGACATCTCCTTCCGCTTCGTCGAGCGGCCCGCGATGCGGCTCCGGCACACGACCCCGCGGCCCGCCGCCGCCCCGGAGCAGGCCCCGCCCGCCGCCGCCATTCCGGCCACCGCGTCGGCATGAAGCCGGGGTCCCCGACACGAGCCCGGCTGGCCACCGGCGACCCGCTGCGCGGGCTGGCGGTGCTCGGCGTCGTCACCCTCCACGTGGCAACCGGAGCTGTGTACGTGACAGGGCATCTGGCCGGCGCCGGCGGCACGCTGAGCCCGGACGAGGCGTTCACGACCGCCGGCAAGCTGGTGCTGAACGCGCTGCCGGTCTCCGTGTATCTCTTCTTCGCCCTCTCCGGGTTCCTGATCGGCCGCCCGTTCGTCGAGTCGTTCGTCGTGGGTGGGCGTTCCCCGGCCCTCGGGTCGTATCTGCGCAACCGCCTCCTGCGGATCTTCCCCGCGGCCTGGCTGCTCCTCGTGTTCGTCCTCCTTCGCTACGGCACGCGCGACTCGTCCACCGGCGAGCTCCTCTCCAGCCTGACGCTCACGGAGTCCTACTCCCCGCACCCGCTCGAGTCGCTGATCGGCCAGCTCTGGTCGCTCAAGGTCGAGCTCGCCTTCTACGCACTCGTGCCGATCGTGTTCGTCGCGCTCCGGCTCGCCGGCCCGCGCGGGACCCCCCGCGCGCGGCGGCGCGTGGTGTATGGCCTCGCCGCGGGCGGCTGCGGGGTGAGCATCGCGTACAGCGCCCTGGAGGTTGGCTCCGCGGCCGCTCAGCGGACGCTTCCGTGGGTGCTCACGGCGTTCACTGTCGGTGTGGCACTGGCCGCGGTGCTCGCCGACCGGCGCGCGCGCTGGCACGGCCGCCGGGCGCGCGTCATGGCCGCCGCCGCCTTCGTGGCCGGTCTCGCGATCGCGCTCGTGGCAGGGCACATCGGCGGCGAGACGGCCTGGGTCACCACCCTGCTCGCGACACTGTCGGTGACCGGGCTCGTCTGGGGGCCGGTGCTGCTCGAGCTCGGCGGCGGAGGCACCTGGCGCTGGCTCGACAATCCCGTGCTGGCCTGGATCGGCGCGCGCTCGTACGCGATCTACCTCTGGCACGTCGTCGTGATGGCGGAGCTCTACCCGGTGGTGCGCGGTATCGAGGGCTACCGGGTGGCGATGCTCGCCCTGCTGCCGCTCGTGCTCGTCGTGTCCGCGCTCATGGCCGAGCTGTCGTGGAGGCTCGTCGAGCGCCCCGCGCTGCGGCGGCGCGCGCCGTGGCGCCGGCCGGCGCCGCGACTGCCGGTTGTGCCTGAGCCGACGGCGGTCGTGCCCGAGCCCAGGGCGGCCGCGGTCGCGACGGGCGGTGTGGCGCCGTGACGCTCCTGGGAGGCGGTGCCGGACTCAGCGGCCCCGCGGCGCTGCTCGCGCACGACCCGTGGCAGATGACGCTCGGCGAGCGCGCCGCGCTCGAGGGGCTGCTCGCGCGCCTGCGCCCGGCGCTGGCGGTGGAGATCGGTACGGCGGAGGGCGGAAGCGCGCGCTGCCTCGCGCGCCACTGCGCCGAGATCCACTCCTTCGACCTCGTCCACCCGGACGGGCTCACCACGGAGCTACCGATGGTCACGACGCACACGGGCGACAGCCACGCGCTGCTGCCCGAGTTCCTCGACCGGCTGGCCGCGGAGGGACGCGGCGTCGACTTCGCGCTCGTGGACGGAGACCACACCGCCGACGGCGTGCGCAGGGACATCGAGGACCTTCTCGCCTCGCCCGCGCTCCAGAGCGCGGCCATCGTCTTCCACGACACGGCCAACGACGCGGTCCGCGCGGGCCTCCAGGAGGCCGCCCTGCACGAGCACCCCTCGGTCGCCTACCTGGACCTCGACTTCGTCGCCGGTCACCTGAGCGCCAGCGGCCCCTACGCGGGCCAGCTCTGGGGCGGGCTCGGGCTCATGATCGTCGACGCGCGGGCGCGCGCGGAGCGGGGCTGCATCCAGCCGCACGACTTCTCGCCGGCTGGCGAGCTGCTGCGCATCGCGCGTGACCTGGGCGAGCTGGGGGCCCCGCCCGGCTAGTCCAGCCGGTGCTCCAGCACGCGCTCCAGCCGCGCGTGCTCGTGGTCGACGGGAACTGCCTTGTCGAGGAGCATCTCGATCTTGCGGCCGTCGATGAGAAGCGTCGCAAGCTGGTTGTCGAACCAGGGGCCGTCGCCGATCATGCGCCAGCCGATGCCCGGGTCGTGCACGCCCGCCAGGCGCGCCAGCGCCCGCGCGAACAGCTCGAAGCCACGCGACATCCCGATCCGGATCGTCTGGCGCTCGCTCTTCCCGAGCGGGTTGCGGTAGGGCGAGCAGACCGCCTGCCAGACCGTGCTCTTCATGCCGGTGCCGCGCGGGTAGCCCACCTCGGCCAGGTAGGCGTGGTGGACATCGCCGGAGAGCGCGACGATCGAGGCCGGCGGCTCGCCGCGCTCGCCGGTGCCGACCGCCCGGAACAGCTCGGCCAGTCGCGCGAACGACTCCTGGAAAGCGGCCCAGTGCTCCATGTCCACGGCTCGCCTCATGCTCTCCCCGGCCTTGGCGGCGAGGGGGCCCCACGCGCCTCCCGCGACGGCCTCGTTCCACGCCTCGGCGTAGTGCATGCCGCGGCCAAGCAGCCATGGGAGCGAGGTCGCCACAAGCAGGTGGTCGAAGCCGCCGGTGGCGTGCTCGTGGACCCAGTCCCACTCCTCGGGGTCGAGCATCGAGCGGTTGTCCTCGTCGAGCACCCGCCCGGCCCGCGAGTCGATCACCACCAGTCGCGTGTTGCCGAGGTCGCGGCAGTAGCTCCAGCGCGAGCCGTCGGTCTGGCGGTCGGCCCGGAAGGCGAACTCCTCGAGCAGCTGCTCGGCGTCGTCTGCCTCCTTCACCCGCTTCAGGAGCTCGTCGTCCTTGTGCGCCTCGGGTGCCAGGTTGCCGAGGTGCTGGTAGACCCAGTACGACGACAGCGCGCCCTTGATGTGCTCGTTCCACCACTCGTGCTTGCGCATCTCCTCCACCCACGACTCGGAGATGTTCCAGTCGTCGTGCACGTCGTGGTCGTCGAAGATCATCACCGTGGAGACCGTCGACAGGAGCCAGCGGATGTCTGGCTCGCCCCAGCTCTCGAGGTAGAGCCGCGTGTAGTCCTCGAAGTCGAGCACGCGCTCGCCGGGCGGGTCGGAGGTGTCCCGCTTGGTCTCGATGTACGCGCGCGTGGCGGGCGAGACCTCGTCGGCGTAGACCTGGTCGCCGAGCATCATGAGGACGTCGGGCCAGTCCTCGCGCGACTCGTCGCGCATGCTGCGAGCGAGCGTGTGGAGCGCGTCGATCTCGCGGCCGCGCTCGTCCTCGTCCTTCTTCAGCGTGTATGGCGGCTCGTGAGGCGCGGCAACCCGGCAGGAGCCGAACATGAGCTTGAGGGGCCCGTCCTTCGGATAGGTGCGGAAGGCGCTCGCCGGGAAGCCGTCGTCCTGCGGCCAGACGCGCTCGCCGTCCAGCAGCACCTCGTACTCGTGCCAGGCGCCGCTCTCGAGGCCGCCGCAGCAGACGAGCGCGTAGTGGTGCCCGCACACGCAGAAGGTGCGCTCCCGCGTCCCGAGGATCTCGACCTCGCACGCGGAGTCCGTCTCGACCCACAGGACCGCCTCCGTCTCTCCGACGTAGCGCAGCAGGGGTCCGAGGACGAGCGAGGCCATGGCGGGAACCGTACCCATCCGGGTAGCGTTCGGAATCGTGGAATCGCAGCTTCAGGAGGTCGGGCGAGCGATCCACGCCGCTCTGCCCGGGAGGTCACGCCACCCGCTCCGCGTCCTCGACGAGCGCGCGATGGAGCTCGCGTCGCAGGACGCCGAGCTGCGCGCGGCGCTGTTTCGCTTCGTCGACGTGACGCCCGCGTGCCGCTCGCTCGACGACCTCGCCCGCCATCTCACCGGCTACCTGGAGGGGGTGGACGAGCGCCCCCCGCCGATCGAGGCGGCGATGCGCATGTCGGGCTCGAGGGCGGGCCGCGCGGCACTGGGAGCCGCCGCGGCTGCCGGCGTACGCCACATGGCGCACCGCTTCATCGTGGGCGAGAGCCCGCGCGCCGCGCTGAAGACGATCCGGCACCTGTGGGATCACGGAGCCGCCGTGTCGCTCGACCTGCTCGGCGAGGCCACCGTCACCGAGGCCGAGGCCGACCGCTACGCCGCCCGCTGCCTGGACGCGCTCGAGACGCTGGCGGGGGCGGCACCCGGCTGGCCCGAGCGGCCCGTGCTCGAGGCCGACTCGATAGGCGCCGTGCCGCGCGTGAACCTGTCGGTGAAGGTCTCGGCACTCACGCCGCTGCTCCGGCCCGAGGCGCCCGAGGTGGGCCGCGACGACGCCGCGCGGCGCATGCGCCCGCTCCTCCTTCGGGCGAAGCAGCTCGGTGCGCACCTCCACATCGACATGGAGTCGGTCGACACGGCCGAGGCCACGCTCGGGCTCGTCTTCGAGCTGCTCGACGAGCCTGAGCTGCGCGCCGGCCCGTCGGCAGGGGTCGTGATCCAGGCCTATCTGCGCGAGTCGCCGGACCAGCTCGAGCAGGTGCTCGCCTGGGCGGAGCGGAGCGAGCGCGAGCAGCCGCTCGTCGTACGGCTCGTGAAGGGCGCGTACTGGGACCACGAGGTCGTGGACGCGCGCCAGCACGGCTGGACGCCGCCGGTGTTCGAGGAGAAGCGCGACTCCGACCGCAACTTCGAGGCGCTCACGCGCCGGCTCGTCGAGTCCTGGCCGCGCGTGCGGCCGGCGATCGCCTCGCACAACCTGCGCTCGGTCGCCCACGCGGTG
This sequence comes from Thermoleophilaceae bacterium, assembly GCA_034664005.1. Taxonomy (GTDB): domain Bacteria; phylum Actinomycetota; class Thermoleophilia; order Solirubrobacterales; family Thermoleophilaceae; genus JACVRW01. The sequence goes on from JAXDIL010000173.1 coordinate 20,478, forward strand.
GCGGTGGCGCGCGAGCACGGCCGCGAGGACCGCGACATCGAGTTCCAGGTGCTGCGCGGCCTGGGCGACGACCTCGCCGCCGCGCTCGCGGACCTCGGCTACCGGGTGCGGATCTACTGCCCGGTCGGCGACCTCGTGGCGGGCATGGCCTACCTCGTGCGGCGGCTGCTCGAGAACACGGCAAACGAGTCGTTTCTCGGGGAGCAGCAGCGCGGCACGCCGATCGAGGAGCTGCTCGCCGCGCCGTGAGCTTCCGCAACGAGCCGATCCTGGAGCTGCGCCGCGCCCCCGCCCGCGAGTCGCTGCTCGAGGCGCTGCGCGAGCTCGACGCGCGGCTCCCGCTGGAGGTGCCGGTGCTCGTGGGTGGCGACAGCGGCGCCACCAGCGGGCTCGACTCGACGGATCCGGGTGCGCCCGAGCGGCTCGTGGCGCGGGCCGGACGGGCGAGCGAGACGGACGCTGCGGCCGCGGTCGAGGCGGCGGAGCGTGGCTTCCGCGTGTGGGGGGCCGTGCCGGCGGCCGAGCGCGCGGAGGTGCTCCGGCGCGCGGCCGCGCTGCTGCGCGAGCGGCGACTCGAGCTGGCCGCGCTTCAGGTGCGCGAGTGCGCGAAGCCCTGGCCGGAGGCGGACGGCGACGTCTGCGAGGCGATCGACTTCCTCGAGTACTACGCGCGCGAGGCCGTCCGGCTCCAGGACGACCCGCCCGGCCTGCTGCAGGCGCCCGGCGAGCGCAACAC
>JAXDIL010000029.1:0-22457 GCA_034664005.1 Thermoleophilaceae bacterium
GCCTGCGCGAGCGCCTCGGGATCGTCGCGGCGCACCATCTCGAAGCCGGGCACGAGCGGCGCGAACGGGGCCTGCTTGGACTCCTGCGGCGTTGCCGAGAGCGCGCCATACGTCCGGCCGTGGAAGCCGTCCTCGAGCACCAGGACCTTCCCGCCGCGGCGGCGCTTTCGAGCCAGCTTGAGCGCGCACTCGTTGGCCTCGGCGCCGGAGTTGCACAGGAAGACGCGCCCGTCGAGCGAGACGTCGGCAAGACGCTTGGCGAGGCGCATCGCGGGCGCGGTGTAGAAGAGGTTGCCCACGTGGATCAGGCGCCCGGCCTGGTCTCGGATCGCGTCCACCACGGCCGGCGGGCAGTGACCGAGCTGCGTGACCCCGAGGCCGCAGAGGAAGTCGAGGTACTCGTTGCCGTCGTCGTCCCACAGGCGCGTGCCCTCGCCGCGCACGAACTCCACCGGGTTGCGCGCGTAGGTGGCCATCACGGCCTCGCGCTCCAGTTCTTGCAGAGCGGCTAGGGCCACAGCTTCGTCCCGATCCCTTCGTTCGTGAACAGCTCGAGCAGCAGGCTGTGCGGCCGGCGGCCGTCGAGGATGTGCGCGTGCGCGACGCCGGACTCGAGCGCCTTCAGCGCGGCCTCCAGCTTCGGCCGCATCCCGCCGGTCACCTCGCCGAGCCGCTCGCGCACCTCCTGAGCGGTGGCCTCCGAGATGCGGCTCTCCGGGTCGTCCGGGTCGGCACGCCAGCCCTCCACGTCCGTCAGGAAGACGACCTTGAAGGCGCCGAGCGCCGCCGCCACGGCGCCCGCGGCGGCGTCGGCGTTCACGTTGTAGGAGTTGCCCTCGATGTCGGCGCCCACCGACGCCACCACCGGTATGTAGTCCTCGGCGATGTGCAGGAGCACGTCCACGTCCACGGTCGCGATCTCGCCCACGAAGCCGATGTCGGTCTCACCGCTGGCGAACTGCTTGCGCACGGTGAACAGGCGGCCGTCGTCGCCGCAGAGGCCGACGGCCGGCTGCCCGTGCCGGTTGATCCGCAGGACGATGTCCTTGTTCTGCTTGCCGACCAGCACCATCTTCGCCACCTCGACCGTGGCCTCGTCAGAGACGCGCAGGCCCTCCACGAAGCGCACCTCCATCCCGAGCCGCTCCATGTAGGCGGTGATGTCCGGCCCGCCCCCGTGCACGACCACGGGATTCATCCCGACGTACTTGAGGAGCACCACGTCGCGCGCGAACTCCTCGGTCAGCTCGGGATCGGTCATGGCTGCGCCGCCGTACTTGATGACCACGGTCTTCCCGTGGAACTCGCGGATGTACGGAAGCGCCTCCAGGAGGGTTGCGACGTCTCTCATGACGTGTACTCCGCGTTGTATTCGACGTATGCGGGGCTGAGATCCGAGAAGAACACCTCGGTCTCGCCGCCCTCGCCCGGCATGGTGAGCCTGTATTCGACCTCGCGTCCGCTCACCAGCTCGGCCGGCGCGGGCTCCACGACCTCGCCCGCCGAGACCACCTGGTGCCCCTCGATCTCGAGGTCGGCGACGAACGGCTCGCCGGGCGGCCAGACCTGCCCTGCCGCCTGCAGGATGCGGCCGAAGTTCGGATCGCCGCCGTGGAGGGCGGCCTTGACGAGCGGCGAGTTGGCGATCGAGCGAGCCACCGGCTCCACCGTGTCGGGGCGGCCGGTCACGACGATCCGGCCGACGCGCTTCGCGCCCTCGCCGTCGTGCACGATCTCGAGCGCGAGCTGGCGGAGCAGCGCGTCGAGCGCCTCGCCGAGTGCGAGCTCGTCGGCCGACTCGGGTTGCACGCGCACGCCCGAGGCGCCGTTCGCGAGCGCCACGACCGTGTCGCTCGTGGAGAGCTGGCCGTCGACGCTGATGCGGTCGAACGAGCGCTGCACGCACACGCCCGTGAGCAGGTCCAGCGTCTCGGCCTCGAGCGCCGCGTCCGTCTGGATGAAGCAGAACATCGTGGCGTGGCGCGGCGAGATCATGCCGGCGCCCTTGGCCTGAGCCGACAGCCGCACCTCCCCCGCCTCCAGCGCGACCGAGAGGCAGGCGCGCTTCGGGCCGGCGTCGCTCGTGAGGATCGCGCGCGAGAACGCGTCCGCGTCCGAGCCGAGCGCGCCGCAGGCGGCGCGCACCCCGGCCACGACCCTGTCACGCGGCAGCTCGACCCCGATCACCCCGGTCGAGGCCACGGCCACCTGGCCTGGCTCGACTCCCAGCTCATCCGCGGCCGCGGCCTGCATGGCCACGGCGGTGTCGAGCCCGCGCTGGCCGTCGCCCACGTTCGAGCAACCGGAGTTCGCGGCCACGGCGCGGAGGCCGTCGAGGTCCGCCTGCCTGGAGACGATCACGGGCGCGCCCACGCGGGCGTTCGTCGTGAAGCGCGCGGCCGAGACGGTCGCCGCGTGGTCGGAGGCGACGACCCCGACGTCAAGGCCGCTCTTCCTGATGCCAGCGGCCACGCCGGCGGCGCGGAAGCCGGCCGGCAGCCCGCCCGGATCGAGCTCCGTCACGCGCGCGGGCGCGTCCACCCAGCGGGACCGGAAGAAGGCCGTCGGTGCGGCGCTCTCCGTCACTCGAGCCCCTCAGTCTCGGGCAGGCCCAGCATCAGGTTGAGGTCCTGCACTGCCTGGCCGGCGGCGCCCTTCCAGAGGTTGTCGATCGCCGACAGCACGATCACGCGGCCGCCGACCACGCTCACGTGGATGCGGCAGCGGTTCGTCTCGCGGACGTCGTCGGTGCCGGGCGGCTCGCCGGCCAGCTCCACGAACGGCTCGTCCTCGTAGGCGTCGCGGTAGAGGGCGAGCACGTCCGCCTCGCCGAGCTCGGTGGTCACGTAACAGCTCGCGAGGAGGCCCTGCTCGACCGGAACCAGGTGCGGGACGAACGTGAAGCGCGCGCCGTTCAGCTCCTGCTCGAGCTCGGCCGCGTGGCGGTGGCCCTCGACCTTGTAGGCCTGCACGTTCTCGGTGACGGAGACGAAGTGGGTCGTCTGGGTGGCCTCGCGGCCCGCCCCGGACACGCCCGACTTGGCGTCCACGACGACGTCGTCGATGTGGTCGCGCAGCGGCCAGAGTGCCAGCAGCGTGGCGGTCGGGTAGCAGCCGGGAGCCGCGACGAGCTCCGCGTCCCTGATCTCCTCACGGTGCGTCTCCGTCAGGCCGTAGACAGCCTCGTCGAGCAGCTCGGGCGCGGCGTGCGCCTGGTACCAGCGCTCGTAGCGCTCGCGGTCGAGCCGGAAGTCCGCGGACAGGTCCACGACCTTCAGGCCGCGCTCGCGCAGCGCCTTCACGGCGGGCGCCGCGGCGCCGTGCGGATAGGCCACGATCGCCGACCCTGCCCGCTCGGCCACGCGGTCGGCGTCGAACTCCTCGAGCACGAGCGGCACGCGGTAGCGCGGATAGAGCTCGTCGTGGCGCCGCCCGGCGTCCGTACGCGCGGTCACCGCGGTGAGCTCGAGCGAGGGGTGCCGCCGCAGGATCGCGGCAGCGACCGCGCCGCCATAGCCGGCGGCGCCGATGACCGCGACGCCATCAGGCACGGAGGTGCCCTCCGATCGATTCGAGCGCGTTCTCGATCGCGGCGCGGCGCTCGGCCACCTCGTCGTCGGTGAGCGTGCGGTCGGGTGCACGGAACTCCAGGCGCAGGGCGAGCGACTTGTTGCCCTCGCCCACCTGCTCGCCGTGGTAGAGGTCGAACACCCGCAGGTCGGCGAGGAGATCGCCCGCGCCCGCGCGCACCAACTCGGCCAGCTGAGCCGCGGGGACGTCCTCCGGAACGATCACGGCAATGTCCTGGAGCACCGCGGGGAAGCTTGTTACGTCGCTGTAGGTTGCGGTGCGGCCGTGCGTCAGCTCGTGCAGCAGGTCGACCTCGAGCTCGAAGCCCGCCGCGGGGCCCTGGAGCTCCCACTCGCGCAGGACGAGCGGATGGAGCTCGCCGAGCCAGCCGAGCTCGACGCCGTCGCCGGTCACGACCGACGCCGCGCGGCCGGGATGCAGGAAGGGCCGCGCGGAGGCCGGCTCGACGCGCCAGTCCTCGACCCCCGCGGCTTCCATCAACGCCTCGAGGAGGGCCTTCGCCGCGTAGAAGTCGGCCTCGCGGGCGGGCGTGCGCCAGCCGGCGGGGCTCGCCTCGGTGATCAGCGCGCCGACGTGATGGTGCTCGTCGGCCGGCATGGCGCCGCGCGGCGAACCCTCCGGCGCCGGCTCGAGCGGCCCGGCCGGGAGGTACACGTGCGCCGACTCGAACAGGGCCACTCCCGCGCGGCCGTGGGCCGCGTTGTGGCGCGCGGCGTCGAGCAGGCCCGGCAGGAGCAGCGGCCGCATGACGCTGAGGTCCTCGCTCAGCGGGTTCTCGATCTCAAGCGGCTGGGCGTCGCTCAGGCGCAGCCGCCGCAGGGCCGCCGGTGAGGTGAAGCTGTAGGAGATCGTCTCCAGCAGGCCGCGGTCACGCAGCAGGTCCTCGAGGCGGCGGCGCAGGGGCTGGCTGCCGGTGAGGCGGCCGATGGCCTCGCCGCGCGCGGGCAGCGTCGTGGGGAGCTTGTCGAGGCCGTGCACCCGCGCGACTTCCTCGATCAGGTCGGCCTCGCGCTGCACGTCGCTGTCGCGCCAGGGCGGGACGAGCCATTCCGTCTCGTGCTCGTGAGCGCCCTCGCCGCCCGCGACTCGCTCGCCCGCCGGCTCGAAGCCGAGCCGCTCGAGGATGCCGAAGGCCGCCTCCGTCTCGATGCGCTCGCCGAGCACGCGCTCCATCCGCTCGGCGCGGAGCGCCACCACGCGCGGCTCGGCGGGGCTCGGATAGACGTCGATCGTGCCGGGCACGAGGCGCGCCCCGCACAGCTCCACCATCAGCCGGGCGGCGAGACGCTGCGCCGCGATCGCCTGCTCCGGGTGGAGCTGCTTCTCGAAGCGCGCGGACGCCTCCGAGCGCAGGCCGAGCGCCTTCGAGGTGCGCATGATGTTCGGCCCGACCCAGGTCGCGGCCTCCATCAGCACGCGCGCGGTCGAGTCGGAGACCTCCGATATCAGGCCGCCCATCACGCCGGCGATGCCGCTCGGGCCCTCCGCGTCGCACACGAGCGCCATGTCGGAGCTGAAGCTGCGCTCGACGCCGTCGAGCGTGGTCATCGTCTCTCCGTCCTGCGCGCGCCGCACCACGATCCGCCGCCCGCGCACCTTGTCGAGGTCGAAGGCATGCAGCGGCTGCGCGGTGGTGAGCATCACGTAGTTCGTGATGTCCACGACATTCGAGATCGGCCGCTGGCCGGCCGCCATCAGGCGCTGCTTCAGCCACGGCGGCGACGGCCCGATCTTCACGTCCTCGTACACGCGCGCGGTGAAGCGCAGGCAGATGTCGGGATCTGCGATCTCGACGCTCGCGTGGTCCTCGGCGCTGTCGGCGCCGGACGGCTCGGCATCGGCCGCGGTTGGATCCGGGGCGAGCGCCGCCGCGGTCACCGCGTGGAGGTCGCGGGCAACCCCGTAGACGCCCATCGCGTCGGGGCGATTCGGCGTGATCTCGAGCTCGAGCACCTCGTCGGCGATCGGCAGGTGCTCGGACAGCGGCGCTCCCACGGGCAGTCTCTCGTCCAGGACCATGATGCCGTCGTGGTCCTGCCCGATGCCGACCTCGTCCTCGGCCAGGATCATCCCGCTCGACTTAACGCCGCGGAGCTTCGCCTCGCCCAGCTTGGTGCCGTCCGGCATCACCGCGCCGGGCCGCGCGACGGCCACGGTCTGGCCGGTCGCCACGTTGGGCGCGCCGCAGACGATCGTGCTCGGCTCGCCATCGCCGACGTCGACGCTGCATACCGTGAGCCGGTCCGCGTCGGGATGCGGCTCGGCGCTCAGCACCCTGCCGACCACGAACTCGGCCGGGTCGCCCACGCCCACACGGTGCAGGCGCTCGACCTTGATCCCCGCCATCGTCAGCGTGTCCGCGATCTGCTCGGCGGGCACGCCGGGGTCGCAATACTCGCGCAGCCATGCCACCGGAACCCTCATGCGCCGAACTGCTCCAGTAGCCGCGCGTCGTTCTCGTAGAGCATGCGCAGGTCCGGCACCTCGTGGACCACGCTCGCGATCCGCTCGATCCCCATGCCGAACGCGAAGCCCTGCACGCGCTCCTTGTCGTAGCCCGAGTCGGCCACGTAGTCGAGCACGTTCGGGTCGACCATCCCCGACCCGAGGATCTCGATCCAGGCCTCGCCCTTGCAGGTGCCGCAGCGCTGCGAGCCCTCGTAGCCGGTACCGCGGCAGCGGAAGCAGGACACGTCCACCTCCACGCTCGGCTCCGTGAACGGGAAGTAGCCGGGCCGCAGCCGCACCTCGGTGTGCTCGCCGAACATCTGGCGGGCGAAGGCGAGCAGCACGCCCTGGAGGTCCGCCAGCGTGATGTCCTCGTCGATGGCGAGGCCCTCGAGCTGGTGGAACATCGGCACGTGCGTGGCGTCCGGCGTGTCCGGCCGGTATACGCGCCCCGGGACCACGATGTAGATCGGCGGCGGCTGCGCCTCCATGGCGCGCACCTGCATCGGCGAGGTGTGCGTGCGCAGGAGCACGTGCTCCGAGAGGTAGAACGTGTCCTGCGGCGCCCGCGCCGGGTGCTCGGGGGGGTGGTTGAGCGCGGTGAAGTTGTAGTACTCGTAGTCGATCTCGGGCCCCTCGACGACGGCGAACCCGAGCCCGACGAAGATGTCCTCCATCTGCCGCCTGATCTGGGAGACGAGGTGGAGCCGGCCCGCCGGCTGCGGCGGGTCGCCCGGCAGCGTGATGTCGATCCGGTCCTCGGCCAGGCGGCTGTCCAGCTCGGATGCCTCGAGCTCGGCCGTGCGCTCGGCGAGCAGCTCCTCGAGAGCGACGCGTACCTCGTTTGCCGCCTTGCCGACCGGACCGCGCTCCTCCGGCGGCAGCTCGCCGATCGAGCGCAGCGTCGAGGTGAGGTCGGACTTGCGCCCCAGGTAGCGCACGCGCAGCTCCTCGAGCTCCGCGCTCGACTCGGCGGAGCGGATGGCGGCCTCGGCGTCGCGGCGCAACTGGTCCAGGTCAGCCATCGGCGGCCATCCTATGTGCCACCTCGTAGAGGGCCACGGTCGCCGCCATGGCGACGTTCAGCGAGTCGGCGTGAATCGGAATCCGCACCGCCTCCACACCCTCAGGCAAGTCGCCACGTTCCGAGCCCAGCACGAGCACCAGCGGGCCCGCGACCTCCACCTCACTCAAGCGTCGCTCGGCGGTTGCATTGAGGGCCACCTTGTGGCCATTCAGCTCGTCGAGCGTCGCACGTGCGGGCGGGCGCTCGAAGATCGAGCCCATCGACGCGCGCACGGCCTTCGGTGAGTACGGGTCCGCCGAGCCCGGTCCGAGAACGACGGTCGCATCCGCGAGGGCATGCGCAGAACGGATGATCGTCCCGACGTTTCCGGGATCCTCAACGCCGTGCAGGTAGACCAGGACGTCGCCCGCCGGCTCCGCCCAGCGCTGCTTGTAGACCCCGATCACCCGGGTGCCCGAACCCAGGGTGCTCACGGCATCGAGCAGCTCCGGCTCCACATCCACACCCGACCGCAGCACGAATTCGGGCTCCCAGCCCGCATCGACGAGGTCCTCCCCCTCGGCGCTGAACAGCCCGAGCTTCGCCCGCCAGCGCTTTTGCTGGAGCTTGCGGATCGTCTTGAGCTTGTCGTTGTCGGCTGAGGAGATCATCGGAAACAAAAAAGGCGCCTCCTAAGAGGCGCCCGGGAGAGAGTCTGGTTTCCGCGTCCGCTAAGCGGCCGCGGCCTCCCGGGCTTTCTCGGCAAAACGTCGGAACGTCTCGGGGTCGCGGACCGCGATGTCCGCGAGCACCTTGCGGTCGAGCTCGATCTCCGCCAGCTTGAGGCCGTGCATGAACTGGCTGTAGCTCATGCCCTCCTGGCGGGCGGCGGCGTTGATGCGCACGATCCAGAGCTTGCGGAAGTCCCGCTTCTTGTTGCGGCGGTCGCGATACGCGTACGTATCCGCCTTGATGAGGGCCTCCTTGGCCCTCTTGTAGCTCGAATGCGCCTGCCCGCGGAAACCCTTGGTCCGCTCGAGCGTGGCGCGGCGCTTCTTGCGCGCGTGGACTGACCGCTTGACCCGGCTCACTTGTGGAGCAGCTCCTCGACGCGCTTGTGGTCAGCCTTGGAGATGACCACCGGCCGGCCCAGGTGCCGCTTGCGCTTGGCGCTCTTCTTCCCGAGGTTGTGGCTCGTGAAGGAGTGCCGCGCGAGCAGCTTGCCCTTGGCCGTCTTCTTGAAGCGCTTCTTGGCTCCCGAATGGGTCTTCATCTTCGGCATCGAACGCTGTATTCAAGCAGAAGCCTGGTTGGCGTCCGGCGCGGCGGCCTGCTCAGCTTCAGGCGCGGCCTGCTCGCCGTCCGGCGCGCCGGGTTCCTCGTCGTGCTCCGCCTTCTTCTTGGACGGAGCCAGCAGCATCGTCATGTTGCGGCCGTCCTGCTGGGGTGACTGCTCGATCGTCCCGAGCTCGGCCACGTCCTCCGCCAGGCGCATGAGAAGCCGCTCCCCGCGCTCGGGATGGGTCTGCTCGCGCCCGCGGAACATGATCGTGACCTTCACTCGGTCGTCGCCCTTCAGGAAGCGGACCACGTGGTTCTTCTTGGTCTCGTAGTCGTTGTTCGCGATCTTCGGGCGCAGCTTGATCTCGCGGACGTTCACCTGCTTCTGGTGGCGCCGCGCGGCCTTGGCCTTCTGCTCCTGCTCGTACTTGTACTTCGAGTAGTCGAGCACGCGGCAGACGGGCGGGCGCGCCTCGGGGGCGACCTCCACGAGGTCGAGATCGCGTTCCTGCGCATAGCGAAGCGCCTGCTGGGTGTCGACGACACCGATCTGGTTGCCGTCTTCGCCAACCAAGCGGACCTGCGGAACCCGGATGCGCTCATTGATGCGCGTCTCGTCCCGCTCCGGCATGCGCCGATCGAACTTACGAGGGATCGGCACTAGGTGAAGCTATGGCTGGACGTCAAAAAGTCCGTCGAGCGGTTCGGGTCATTCGCGGCCGAGTATAGCGGCGCTCAGCGAGGCAGCGAAGTCCCTCACGGGCGTGGCCCCGAGGTCCCCCTCGCGGTGCTTTCTTACCGCAACGGTGCCATCCGCCGCCTCCTGATCCCCCACGACCAACATGAAGGGGATCTTGTGGAGCTCGCCGTCGCGGATCTTCTTCCCGACCGACTCCGTGCGCTGGTCCACCTCCACCCGGATACCGGCCTCCCGGAGCTGGCGCGCCACCTCGCGCGCGTAATCCAGATGGCGGTCCGCGATCGGGAGCACCAGCGCCTGCACGGGGGCCAGCCAGAGCGGGAACTCGCCGCCGTAGTGCTCGATCAGGATCCCGATGAAGCGCTCGAACGAGCCCATCAGCGCGCGGTGGATCATCACCGGGCGGTGCTCCTGGTTGTCCGCGCCCATGTAGGTGAGCTCGAACTGCTCCGGCATGTAGTAGTCGCATTGCACCGTGCCGAGCTGCCAGGAGCGGCCGATCGCGTCGGTCATGTGGAGGTCGATCTTCGGGCCGTAGAAGGCGCCGTCGCCCTCGTTCAGGTCGTACTCGAGACCCTGCGACTCGAGCGCGCTCCTGAGCGCCGCCTCGGCCCTGTCCCACATCTCCTCGGTCCCGACGCGCTTCTCCGGGCGGGTGGAGAGCTCGAGCCGCGGCGCAAAGCCGAACTGCTCGTAGATGTAGAAGCCGAAGTCGAGGCAGCGGATCACCTCCTCCTCGATCTGGTCCTCGCGGCAGAAGACGTGCGCGTCGTCCTGAGTGATGTGGCGCACGCGCAGCAGCCCGTGAAGCGTGCCGCTCGGCTCGTGCCGGTGGACAAGGCCCTGCTCGGCGTAGCGGATCGGCAGGTCGCGGTAGGAGTGGAGGTCGCGCTTGTAGATCTGCACGTGCGCGGGGCAGTTCATGGGCTTCAGGCCCATGGGCTTCCCCTCCACGTCGGTGAAGTACATGTGGTCGCGGTAGACGTGCCAGTGCCCCGACTGCTTCCACAACTCGACGTCGTAGAGGATCGGCGTGCGCACCTCCGTGTAGCCGCGCTCCACGTTCGAGGTCCGCCACAGACTCGTGAGCTCGTTCCAGATGTGCGTGCCCTTCGGCAGCCAGAACGGGGAGCCCGGCGAGAGGTCGGACAGCATGAACAGGTCGAGCTCGCGGCCGAGCTTGCGGTGGTCGCGGGCGCGCGCCAACTCCAGCCGCTTCAGGTGCTCGTCGAGCTGTTCCTTGGACGGCCACGCGGTGCCGTACACGCGCGTGAGCATCTGGCGGTCGGCGTCGCCGCGCCAGTACGCGCCGGCCACGCTCGTGAGCTTGAAGGCCTTGATGCGCTTGGTGCCTGGGCCGTGCGGGCCGCGGCAGAGGTCCGTGAAGGGGCCGTTCCGGTAGAGCGAGACGCTCTCCACGGGGTCGGCCGGGTCGGCGTTCTTCACGAGGTCCTCGATCAGCTCGACCTTGTAGTCCTGGCCCTCGCCCCGGAAGCGCTCGATCGCGTCGGCCACGCTCACGTCCTCGCGCTCGAAGCGCTCGTCGGCCTTGATGTGTTCGCGCATCTTCGCCTCGATGCCCTCGAGGTCGTCCTCGGACAGGCTCACGCCGTCCGGGAACTCGAAGTCGTAGTAGAAGCCGTCCTCGATCGGCGGCCCGATCGAGATCTTCACGCCGGGGTAGAGCTCCATCACCGCGGTGGCGAGCACGTGCGCGGCGTCGTGGCGGATCAGCCAGAGGCCGTCGCCGTCCCGGCCCGTGGCGATCTCGATCCGCGCCCCGTCGTGCAGCGGCGCCTCGAGGTCGCGCAGCTCGCCGTCCACCTTGATCCCCAGAGCCGCGCGCGCGAGGCCCTCGCCGATCGCGCGCGCCGCGTCGGCGCCGGTCGCGCCGTCCTCGAGCTCGAGCTCGGTGCCATCGGGGAGGAAGACCTTCATCGGGAGCCCAGGCTATCTGCGAGCGCGCGCAGCTCGCGTTCGAGCGCGGCGGTCACGAGGAACTGCTCGCGCACGCGCTCGCGGCCGGCGCGGCCCATCTCGATGGCGAGGCCGGGGTCGCGCACGAGCTCCACGATCCGTGCCGCTGCGTCCTCCGGCTCGGGCGCGAGGAAGCCGTCGACGCCGTCCCGCACCGCGAGCGCGAGCCCGCCGACCACGGGCGTGCGCCTCCAGAGCGCCTCGAACGGCGCGAGCTCGAAGCTCTCGCGCAGGGAGCGCTCGACGACGGTGCGGGCGAGCAGCAGAAGCGCGCCCACCTCGAGGCTCCCGAGACCCTCGTAGGTGGTGATCAGGTGGATGTCGGCCGTGCCCTGCGCGTAGTCCGAGACCTCCTTGGCTGCTTGCCAGCTCTCGGTGGCGGCGCGGTCCAAGAGCGCGGCGAGCACGAGCTGAAGCTCCGGCTCCTCGGCCTTGGCCAGCCGGAACGCGTCGATGGCCGCGTGTGGGTCGTCCCAGCGGTCGAGCTCGAGCACCTGGAGGCAGAAGGGCCGGTCGAGGTCCACGCCGAGCGGGCGGACGACCCGGCCCGGCAGCCGCGCCTCGAGCTCCATGTTGCGCGGGTCGAGCGGGTCGATGCCGGGCGCCGCCACGTGCAGCCGCTCGCCTGCGAAGGCCTCCGGCGCGTCCCCGCCCCCGCCCGGCACGAAGGACTCATGCGGGACCAGCACCGAGGAGCAGCGCTCGGCCAGTGCCATCGCCCGAGCCAGCGCGTCCGGCTCGGCGCGCGAGGCGTCCTCGTGGAGGCGCCACAGCACCGCAGGGCCAGCGGCCCCGCCGGCCGCGCCCGGGCTGCCGCTCCCCAGCCCGACCGCCAGCCCCAGGGCGGCGTCGTGTAACACCACGGCGTCATAGCCGTCACCCAGCGAGCGGGCGGTTTGGTCGCACGCCTCCAGGTACTGCTCCCAGTCCGCGTCCTCGATCCCCGACTCGCCGCCGCGCAGCCCCGATTGAAGGGCCGCGGCCGTCGCGCGCAGCTCCGCCGACCCGAACAGCACACGCCACTCCACCTCGAGCCCGACCCCGGCGGCGAGCGGAAGCATGCCCCCGAGCAGCTCCGGCACCCTCCCCTCGGCCCCCGCCACGCTCAGATGCAGCACGCGCGCGCCGCGAAGCGGCTCGGCCACGTCCTGAAGCTTCGCCACGGCACGCCCACCGGCCGCCGGCGCGTACTCCCCGGGCGCACGCGGGACAACTGCCATCGGCTGCAGGTCGGCGGCGGCCATCAGCGCTCGCAGCGTAGCCGCGCGCGGAGGCCGGGAGGGGCGACGCCTCAGTGCCGGTCGTTCGGCGCCAGAAGGGCCGGCGAGATGCGGCCCCGCACCTCGCCCAGGGGCTCGCCGCGCAGCACCACCTCGTCGCCGTCCTCCAGGAACGTGCGCGTGGAGCCGTCGGGCAGCTCGATCGGCTCCTCGCCGTTCCAGCTCAGCTCGATCAAGCTGCCGCGCTCCTCGGGCTCAGGGCCGGAGATCGTGCCGGTGGCGAGCAGGTCGCCCGTACGGAGGCTGGCTCCGTTCACGGTCAGATGGGCGATCTGCTGCGCGATCGACCAGTACAGGTGGCGCGTATTCGAGCGGGCGATCACCGTGCCGTTCAGCTCTATCTCCAGAGCGACGTCGTAGGCCCACGGATCCTCCGCCAGGTACGGCAGCGGCGCCGGGTCCTGCGGCTCGCCGGGCACGCGCCGGTCGCGCAGCTCGTCGAGAGGCACGACCCACCGGCTCACCGACGTGGCGAACGACTTGCCCAGGAAGGGCCCGAGCGGCTGGTACTCCCAGGCCTGGATGTCGCGCGCCGACCAGTCGTTCACGAGCACCATGCCGAACACGTGGTCGAGCGCCCGCTCGACCGGAACCGGCTCGCCCATGACACTCGGAGTGCCGATCACGAAGCCGGCCTCGAGCTCGATGTCGAGCCGTGCGGTCGGGCCGAACATGCCGCCTGGGTGCTGGCCGGCCGGCCTCTGCACGGCCGTGCCGCTCGGGACCACGGTCCCGGCCCGCCCGTGGTAGCCGACCGGGAGATGCCGCCAGTTGGGGAGCAGCGGCTCGGCGTCCGGGCGGAACATGCGCCCCAGGTTCGTGGCGTGGTGGAGCGACGAGTAGAAGTCCACGTAGTCGGCCACCTCGAAGGGCATGCCGAGCGCGGTGTCGCCGAGCTCCCCGGCCTCGCCGAGCTCGCGCCCCTCGTCCACCCGCTCCCGCGCCTGCCGCCAAGCCTCCGGCCCGGCCGCCATCAGCGCGTTCAGCGAGGGCGCGTCGAAGAGCGGATCGACGCCGCGCAGGTCCACCACCACGCCGTCCACCCGCGCACACACCCCGCCCCCGCTGAGAACGCCGTAGGCCAGCGTCACCGCAGGAGCCCCAGCTGCTCGAGGTCCTCCACGGGCTCGCTCCAGCTGCAGCTGCCGAAGCCCGTGAACAGCGAGCGGCCGCTCTCCGAGAGCTTGAGCTTCGAAGCGTCCTCCTCGGCCAGCACGGCCTCGAGCTCGCCGCGCGGCGCGGTCGCCGCCGCGAGCAGGTTCAGGAAGCCGTGGTCGTCGCCGCGCCGCACCGCGTGGTGAAGCCCGGCGGTGGCCTTGAACGGCACGCCCGCCTCGCGGCAGCACGCGATCACGAACGCCACCTGCTCGATCGAGGGCGTGACCTCGCCCCCGCAGCGGAGCTTCACCCGGCCGCCCATGGCCGCTACGGCGCCGATGGCGGCGGGCAGGCTGTCGCGCCAGCTCCGGTCGAGCACCAGCTCGAAGTAGGTCTCCACGCCGAGCGGCTGCAGCAGGCCGTACGCCGTCACGAGGTCCGCGGACGGCGGGCGCGCGCCGTCCAGCCTCAGCTCCACCGCCTCCACCCCGCCCGCCTCCGCCACGAGCCGCGCGTCCTCCGGGGCGTCCAGCACCACGCTGAGCGGCGGGCGCTCGGCCGGCAGCTCCTCCAGCCTCCCCACCGGCACCACGAACCGGTTCAGCACCTCGGCGTGCGGGCTCTCGCGCGCGCGGCGATCCTCCTCGAGCGCGTCCTCCAACGACATGCTCGCCGGCGGGAACAGCGCTGCGTGGTCGATCAGCCGGGTGAGCACCACGGCATCATTCCACGGGTCGGGGAGGAACCTGAGCGGGGCTCCCAGCCGTACCGATGGCATGAACGCGTCGCTCGTGGCCGTGGTCTCTGCGCTGCTTGCCGGCGCCGCCACACCGGCCGCCGCGGACGAGCCTCCCCTGCTCCGCCTGATCGACGGGCGCGACAGCGACCGGATCGTCCGCGTGAACCCGAGGACGCTCGCGCCCGTCTCGCGTCCGATCGAGACCTTCCGTCGCGGCTGGTCCCGCGACTTCTCCCCAGACGGGCGCTTCCTCGCGTACGCGGGGAGCGCCCGACCGGCGCGCGTCCAGCTGATCGACGTGCGGCGCTGGCGCTCGGTGCGTGTTCTGACGACCGGAGACATCGGCACGCTCACGTTCGCCCGCAACGACCGCCTGATCGAGGCGGGCGGCACCGAGATCCGCGTGCTGAGCGTGCCGGGCGGCCGGCTCGTGGCGCGACACCCCCTCGACCGCTTCTGGGTCGACAGCGAAGCGATCCCGAACGGCGTCGCGCTCCTGACCCAGCCGCGTCGCGGGCTAGCCCCGGCCGGACTGCTGCTCGCCGACGGCGATGGCGGCCTCCGGCGCATCCGGCTCGACCGGATCGAGTCCGGAGGCAACCGGAGAGCGTTCCTGCGGCCGGCGCTTGCCGTGGACGCCGCGGGCGGTCGTGCGTACGTCGTGGCACCGCGCCAGCCGCTCGTGGCCGAGGTCGATCTCGCTTCGGGCGCGGTGACCTACCACCCACTAGGCGCCTCGGCCGCGAAGGGCACGGAGGAGTCGTGGTGGCGCGACGCCCAGTGGACCGCGGGCGGACAGCTCGCGATCACCGGCGAGCACATGCCGCGGCCGCTGCGCAGCGGGCTGCCGGCGGCGGGCCCGCTCCCATACGGCCTGAGGCTCGTGAACCCGCGCGACTGGTCGACGCGGATGGTGAACCGGCGCACCAACGCCTTGTACACGGCGGGCGACCGCCTGCTGGCCACCGGGACGACCTGGAACGCGGGCTGGCGGAAGAGCACCAGCACCGGTCTGCTTGGCTTCGACCTCGGCGGGCGGTCCGCATTCGGACGCTTCGCCGGCAAGGACGTCGCGGTGCTGGGCGACCACGGGCGCTACGCCCACGTCTGGGTACGGCCCGACCGGATGCTCCATGTGATCGACCTCCGGAGCGGACGCACCGTGCACACGATGCCCGTGGGCCCGGCGCGGCTGCCGACGCTGCTGACGGACGGCTAGCCGCGCTGGACGCGGCTCCCGGGCACGATGTCGTCGCGCCCGTCGGACCAGCGCACCCACGCCTTGTTGCCGCCGTCGTAGTCCGGCGCCCACAGCACGAGCGTGGCGTCCTCGCCCTCGACCGTGCAGCTCTCGGTGCCCTCCTCGTCGAGGCCGCGCCACAGCCGCACGAACGCGTTCGACTCCCACTCGTCGCCGATCGTCGTCGGATCGGTGTGGCCGGGGTGCACCACCATCTCGTGCGGCAGCTTCATCAGCACGTCCATGATCGAGTGGCGCAGGTCCTCGAAGCTCGTGGAGCCGGGCGCGCGCACGCCGCCGACCGAGCCCTTGAAGAGCGTGTCGCCGGTGAACACGTCGGTGCCGTTCACGATGAAGTTCAGCATCCCGGCGGTGTGCCCCGGGGTGAGGACCGACTCGATCGTGAGGCCGCCGACCTCGATGGTCTCGCCCGGCTCGGTCGTCCGGTCCACCTGGTCGATCAGCTCCGCCTCGATCGGGTGGGCCACGATCTCCACGCCGTGCCGCTCCTTCCAGACCGCGTTCTCCGCCACGTGGTCGCCGTGATGGTGTGTCAGGAGCAGCAGCTTGACGTCGAGCCCGTGCCGCTCGGCCGCCTCGAGAAGCGGAGCCGACGGCCCACCGGAGTCGATGACGACAGCCTTGCCGCCGTCCTCGTCGCCGACGAGATACGCGTTGGAAAGCCAGTCCTGCTGCATGGAACGCTCGATGATCATGGTCGGCCGCAGCCTAGTGATGTGCCTAGTATGCGGCCCGCGTGGAGGAGCTCCGGGCCCAGTTCCCCGTCCTCGAACGGGTCGCCTATCTGAACGCCGGCACGAACGGGCCGGTGCCGCTTCGCGCGTTCGAGGCGGCCGAGGCCGAGCTTCGCCAGCAGCTCGAGCGCGGCCGCAGCAGCAAGCCCTGGTTCGAGCACCAGCTCGAGCGGATCGACGTGCTGCGCGAGCGCGCCGCGAAGCTGCTCGGGGCCACCCAGGCGGACGTCGCGCTCACCGGCTCCACGACCGACGGCATCAACGCCGCGCTCCACGCGCTCGACCTGAAGCCGGGCGACGAGATCCTCACGAGCGAGGACGAGCACCCGGGCGTGTTGGGGCCGATCGCTACGCCGCGCGTGCGCGTGGTGCCGTTCGCGGAGCTCCCGGGCGAGGTCACGAAGGACACGCGGGTCGTCGTCACCTCGCACGTCTCCTGGGCCACCGGCCAGGTGCTCGACACTGCCCCGCTGGCGGACTCGGACGCGCTCGTCGTGCTCGACGGCGCCCAGGGCCTCGGCGCGGTGCCCGTGGACGTGCGCGCACTCGGTTGCGACTTCTATGCCGCGTCCGGCCAGAAGTGGCTGTGCGGCCCCGGCGGGATGGGCTACCTGTACGCGAACCCGGAGCTCGTGCCGGACCTGCCCGCCCCCTGGAGCGGCTACCACGCGCTGGCGGACGGCGAGCGCGCGCTCGAGCCCGCGCTCCAGCCAGACGCGCGCCGGCTCACCACGGCGTTCGCGGTCCCGCACCACGTGGAGTGGGCGCTTGCCTCCCTCGACGTGCTCGAGGAGGCGGGCTTCGACCAGGTCCACGGACGCGGCATCGCCGGCGCGGAGCGCCTCGCCGGGCTCCTCGCCGACCGCGGCGTGACGGTGGCGCCGCGCGGGGCGTCCACGCTCGTGTCCTTCGAGGTCCCGGACCCGGAGGCCTTCACCGCGCAGGCCGCGGCTGAGGGCATCGTCATACGCGGCATCCCGGGCCGCTCGTATGCCCGCGCGTCGGTCGGCGCTTGGACCAGCGACGACGAGCTCGAGCGGCTAGCGGGGCTCGCTAGTCGCCCATGAGGATCACGATGCCGAACACGATCGCGCCCAGGAAGACCGCTATTCCGGCGACGCCGACCACGGCATAGAGCACCGCCGGTCCCACCTGGCCGTCGCGGCTGAACTCGACCGCGCGCGTGCCCCCGAGGATCGCGAGCCCGTAGGAGCTCGTCACCCCGACTCCGGCGACCAGCGACACCCAGACCACCTGGAGCAGAGCGTGCGTGTGGACGATCGCGCCGATCATGGGCTCTCCACCGCCGGCGGCACCCCGGCGCGATGGGAGCGGCGCGTGTACAGGAAGGCCGACCCGGCGAGGATCGCCGTCGACACGATGATCGGCCCCAGCGCGCCGGTCCCGAACACCCGGGTGAGCAGGTAGGTCAGCGCGCCGATCACCGCGGCCATCGGCAGGGTGAGAATCCAGGCGACGACGATGTTGCCGGCCACCCCCCAGCGCACGGCGGACAGTCGCTTCGCCGCGCCCGAGCCGATCACGGCGCCCGAGATCGTGTGCGTCGTCGAGAGCGGGAACCCGACGTGCGAGGCGGCAAGGATCACCGCGGAGCCAGCGCCCTGGGCGGCGAAGCCCTGAGCGGCGTCCATCTTGTGGATACGGCTTCCCATCGTCTTGATGATGCGCCAGCCGCCCGCGTAGGTGCCGAGCGCGATCGCCGTCGCGGCCGCGAGCACGACCCAATCCGGCACGTGGAAATTGTCCGGCGCAATCGTGCCGTCGGCGACCAGAGCGAGCGTGATCACGCCCATCGTCTTCTGCGCGTCGTTCGTGCCGTGCGCCAGCGCCAGCAGCCCACCGGAGATGACCTGCCCGAGCCGAAAGCCGCCCGTCACGGGTCCGGGCCGCATGCGCCCCACGATCCGGTAGAGCACGAGGATCGCGATCCCGCCGATGACGAAGGCGAGCGTGGGCGCCACCAGCGCGGGGATCATCACCTTGCCCAGGATCCCCTCCTGGAAGAAGACCGCGTCGGCGCCCTCAGCCACGAACACCGCGCCGACCATCCCGCCGATCAACGCGTGGGACGAGCTCGACGGCAGGCCGAAGTACCACGTGATCAGGTTCCAGCTGATCGCTCCGACGAGGCCGCCGAAGACAGCCAGCAGCCCGATCGAGTTCGGCTGGATCGAGACCACGTCCTTCGCGACCGTCGCCGCCACCTCCAGTGAGATGAACGCGCCCACGAAGTTGAGGATCGAGGCGTACGCGACCGCTATCCGCGGCGGCAGCGCGCGCGTGGAGATCGTCGTGGCCACCACGTTCGCGGTGTCGTGGAAGCCGTTGGTGAAGTCGAAGATCAGCGCCGTCGCGACGACGATCACGACGATGATCTCGCTGCTCATTCCGGGGTGCCGCTCCGTCTAGGAGTTCTTGATGACGATGCCTTCGAGGATGTTCGCCACGTGCTCGGTGGCGTCGATCGCCTCCTCCAGGCGCTCGAAGATGTCCTTCCAACGGATGACCACCATCGGGTCGATGCCGTTGTCGAACAGGGAGGCGATGGCTTCGCGCACGATGCGGTCGCCGTCGTTCTCCAGCCGGTTGATCTCGACCGTGAAATGCGTGATGTCCTTGTACCCGCGCAGCCGCGGCATGGCCTCGGCGATCTGGCGCGCGGCCGCGTGGAGCACGCGAGCCAGGTCCTGGGCCTGCGTCATCGGCGCCTCGATCTTGTAGAGCCCGAGGTAGTCGGCGACCTCCTCGGTGTAGTCGACCACGTCGTCGAGCGCGGACGCCAACTCGTAGATGTCCTCGCGGTCGATCGGGGTGACGAACGTCTGGTTGAGCCGCTGGAGGATGTCGTGGGTGATCCGGGCGCCGTCCTGCTCGCAGATCAGGATCTCGCGGGCCAGCTCGTTGCGCTCGGGGTACTTGGCCAGCAGCTCCTCGAGCAATCCGGCCGCGCGGCGGATGTTGCCGCCGGCCTCCTCGAACAGGTCGAAGAACTGGCGATCGCCGGTGGAGAGGACGTTCGACAAGCGCACGTGGGCGGGACGGTACCAGTCAGCTCACGTCGAAACGCGCAAGCTCCATGCGGCGAGCCGGGAGTTCTCCGACGCGTGCCCTCACCGCCGCGACCGAGGTCTCCCAGTCGTACTCCACGCGCCGAAGCTGCACGCGGCTGCCGTCCATCACGGCGTAGGCGGCGCGGTGATCACCGTCGAGCGGCATGCCGACGCTGCCCGGGTTGATCAGCCGAACGCCGTTCGGGCCCTTGCGCTCGAACTGCAGGTGGGTGTGACCGAAGACGACCCGCTTCGCGTCCACGCCGGCGAGGCGCTCGGCGTCCGTGTCGTGCGGCTCGGGATAGAAGCTGTCCATGTCCGAGACGGGCGAGGCGTGGCAGAAGAGCGTCTGCCCGCGCGTGGTCGACTCGGGAAGCGCGGCGAGCTCGCGGCAGAGCTCGCCGCCGATCAGCTCGCGCGAGCGCTCGACGAGCTCCTCCATGAACTCGGGCAGGCCTGCGGGGTCGACGAGCCAGCGGTCGACGTTCCCGCGGATCCACTCGGCCCGCTCGAGTCCGCGCAGGCACTCGACCGTCTCCACGGGCCACGCACCGAACGTTGCGTAGTCGCCGCCGAGGATGAACTCGTCGGCGCCGCGCGCATCGGCCAGAACCGCCTCCAGCGCGGGCAGGTTGCCGTGGATGTCGTACAGAAGCGCTAGCAACTATCCGCACGCTATCTCGCAAACGTTTAGCCCGCACTCGAACCGGAACGCTTCTTGAAAGGACTCGATTCCGAGGGAGGCTTCGGAACCCATGCAGAAGCCAGTTCGACGGACCGACGAACCGCGCAGGAACGATGCGGTCGCAGACAACCACGACCAGCCCACCTGGCGCCGCACGTCACCGCGCGGCAACCAGGAGATCCACCGCGCCGACATGGAGCGCAGCACCGAGCGGCTGGAGATGCTCCTCGGGCACTGACCCCGCGCGGCGCGACCTGGGGGTGTCGGCTTCAGCCCAGCTGATGGCCCGGATGCTTGACCTCCGTGGCTTTCGCATCCATTGTGAGTCGATGTCTGCCAACGCTCGCGGAAGATTTATCGCTCTCCCGGTCGCGGTCCTCGCTATGGGGGCCGGCGCGCAGACCGCGTCAGCGGACGGCACGCTGTCGCTCGCGTCCGGGGTGCTGACGTACACCGACTCGACGGCCGCCGGCGAGGCCAACAATGTCTCCGTCTCCCATCCCGTCGGCAACACCGCGACGATCCGCATCGACGAGGACGGCCCGGCCATCAACATCGTGATCGCGGCCAGCGCCGACGCCGCGTGCGACGCCGTGAACGCCACGGAGGTCGACTGCGCGGCCAGCGGCATCACGAGCGTCAAGATCGACGCCGGCCTTGGCAACGACACTGCCCGAGCCGGAAACCCCGGCGAGTTCCAGACCAACTACAACAGCGTCCTGACGCTGCAGGGCGGAGGCGGCAACGACACGCTGACCGGTGGTGCGGGGAGCGACAGCGTCGACGGCGGCACGGCGAACGACACGCTCAAGGGCGGGGTGGGCAACGACACGATCACCTGCGGCACGGGGACCGACTCGGTCTCCTACGACGACGTCGACCGGATCGGCGGCGTCTCGATCAACCTCTTCCTCGGCACCTTCCCGGATGCGCCGGGCCCCACGGGCTGTGAGGCCTTCAAGGGCTCGCAGGGCAACGACAGCTTCACCGGGAACACCGCGGCCAACGACTTCGACGGCCTCAACGGGACCGACACCTTCAGCTATAACGACGGGCGCGCCACCGCCGTCACGGCCAGCCTCGCGACCGGCACCGGCCCGGAGAGCGACGTGTTCGAGAACGTCGAGAACCTCACCGGCGGCGACGGCGACGACGAGCTCGCCGGCAACGGCGCCGTCAACGTGCTCACCGGCAACGTCGGCAACGACACGCTCATCGGCGCCGGCAGCGCCGACACGCTCGCGGGCGGCACGGGCTCCGACACCGCCAGCTACGCCGACCGCTCGGCCGCTGTATCGGCCATCCTGGGTCCCGGCGGCGCGAGCGCCGGGAACACCGACGGTGACGGCTACAGCAACATCGAGAACCTGACGGGCGGCAACGGCACCGACACGCTCCAGGGCAACGCGAACCCCAACGACCTCCTCGGCGGCCCCGGCAACGACACACTGATCGGCGGCGCCGGAGTGGACGACCTCGACGGCGGCACCGGCGTCAACGCCGTGAGCTACGCCGACGGGCGCGCGACCGCGGTCACGGTGAACCTGACCAGCGGGGCGAACACGGACAACGACACGTACGCGGCCGGCACGTTCCGCGACGCCACGGGCAGCGCAGGCGACGACACGCTTATCGGCACGACGGCCGCCAACATCCTCGACGGCGGCGCGGGCAGCGACGCCGCCAGCTATCAGGACGGTCGGGCGACGGCCGTGAGCATCGATCTGTCCACGCTGGCGAACACGAACACCGATGGCGACACCTACACGGCGGTCGAGCGTTTCATCGGCTCTGACGCCGGCGACACGCTGACGGGCGGCCCCGGCGCCGACAACCTCAGCGGCGACGACGGACCCGACACGATCTCCGGCAACGGCGGCGCCGACAGCCTCCGTGGCGACGACGAGGCGGATGTCATCAGCGGCGGTGGCGACGATGACCCGGCGTTGGACGGCGGCGAGGGCGACGACACGATCACCGGCGGCGACGGGAACGACACCGTTCACGGCAACGACGGTGGCGACGACATCGACGGCGGGGCCGGAAACGACGTCTTCGACGCCGGCGCGGGCGTCGACACGGTTAAGGCGCGGGACAGCGTCCGCGATACCGGCACCTGCGGCGATGGCAACGACACCGCCGAGGTGGACGCCGTCGACGAGCTCTCGTCCTGCGAGACGACCCACATCGACGAGGACCGGGACGGCAGCGAGCCGCCCGCGGACTGCAACGACAACGACGCGGCGATCCGGCCGGTTGCCCTGGAGATCGTCGGTAACGCCGTCGACGAGAACTGCGACGGCGTCGTCGCGCCGTTCCCGCAGCTCCTGGCGCGCATCAACGGCGCGTACAAGTCGTTCGCGGGGTTCACGGTGTTCAAGGCCCTGACGCTGAAGAACCTGCAGGCCGGCACGGTCGCGAAGATCACGTGCAAGAAGCCGAGGGGCAAGTCGAGTCGGGCGAAGCAATCCTGCGCCTTCAAGTCCAAGACCGTGCGATTCCCCAACGGGAAGGCGCAGCACAAGCTCCTCGGCCTGCTCAAGAAGCGCCGGCTCGCGGTGGGCACGGTCCTGACAATCCAGATCA
>JAXDIL010000208.1:0-31178 GCA_034664005.1 Thermoleophilaceae bacterium
CTGCGTTGCGAGCACGTGCTCGACCTCGCTCGTGCCGATGCCGAATGCGAGTGCGCCGAAGGCGCCGTGGGTCGAGGTATGGGAGTCGCCGCAGACGATCGTCATCCCCGGCTGGGTTACGCCCAGCTCGGGACCGATCACGTGGACGATGCCCTGATGCGCGGAGCCGATCGAGTAGATCGGCACGCCGAACTCCTCGCAGTTCTGCTCGAGCGTCTCGACCTGCACGCGCGAGAGCTGGTCGCGGATCTGCTGGGCCGTGGTGGAGCCGTCGGTCGGCACGTTGTGGTCGGCGGTGGCGAGCGTGCGGTCCGGACGGCGCACCCTGCGTCCCGCCAGCCGCAGCGACTCGAAGGCCTGCGGCGAGGTCACCTCGTGCACTAGGTGGAGGTCGATGTAGAGGAGGCCGCCGGCCACCTCGTGCGACTCCCAGATCTTGTCAAACAGGCTTCTGGCCACTGGCTAGCTCCTCCTCAGTCCGGCGGCGACGATCGCATAGAAGCGCGAGTCCGCGTCGCCGGGGTTCTCGAAGTGATGCGGCAGGTCCGCGTCGAAGGTCACGGAGTCGCCGTCGTCCAGGTCGTGGGCCGCGCCGCCGCAGACGAAGCGGACCGGGCCGCGCTCCACCACGGCGGTCTCGCGGCTGCCGGGCTCGTGCATGGGCGGGTCCTCGGGGCCGGCCGTCGATGCGCCCGGCCCGAGCGAGTGGAGCGATACCTCCGCGCGCAGGCCCGGCAGCGGCGGCGTCAGGACCTCGTAGCCGTGCGCGCGGCCGCCCCCACGGCGCCGCTCGGACGCGCGGACGACGCTCACGCCGTCGCTCTCGTCGAGCCGCAGAAGCTGCGACAGGCTCAGCTCGAGGCCCCCGGCAATGCGCTCGGCCACCGCCAGCGTGGGGCTCGTCTCACCTCGCTCGACCTGGGACAGCATCGGCGCGGAAACGCCGCTGCGCTCAGCCAGGTCGCGCAGCGAGAAGTCCATTCCCTCGCGCAGAGCCCTGAGCCGAGGGCCGAATGAATGCCCGTTGTCAGACATTGGCGCCGTACGCTATCACATACTTCTGTACGTGATAGTAGGCCAGCTGCCGCTAGCGCGCCTGGCCCGTCGGGCGCACCACGACCTCGTTCACGCACACGTGCGGTGGGCGCGTCACGGCGTGGAGGATCGCGTCGGCGATGTCCTCGGCGTGGAGCACCTGGCCGATCTGCTCGCGTGCTCGATCCATGGTCTGGCGGACGAGCGGGTTCCTGTTGTGGCCCTGAAGCTCCGTCTCCACGAACCCCGGCGCGACCGTCGTCACGCGGATGCCCGAGTGGAGCGCCTCCTGCCGGAGCGCCTCGGAGAAGGCGTGCACGCCGAACTTCGTCATGTTGTAGACGGCCGCGCCGGCGTCGGCGCGCCTCCCGGCGACCGACGACACGTTCACGATGTCGCCTCCCCCGCCCTGGGCCATCAGCGGCAGCGCGGCGTGCGTGCAGTAGAGAAGCCCGAGCAGGTTCACGTCGATCATCTGGCGCCATTCGTCGACGTTCGCGTCCGCGACCGGCCCGAGCAGCATCACGCCCGCGTTGTTGACCACGATCTGGAGGCCGCCGAACTCCTCGTGCGCGGCCTGTACGAGGCCACGTGCTTGCTCCTCGTCCGTGACGTCGACCTCCCTGGCGAGCGTGGGGCCGTCGATGGAGTCGGCGAGCGCCTGGAGCCGATCGGCCCGCCGGGCGCCGAACGCGACGCTCGCGCCCGCGGCGGAAAGGGCGCGGACGGTGGCCTCGCCGATGCCGGACGAGGCCCCGGTGACCACGGCAACGCGGCCGTCGAGCGGGCCTGCCATGCCGGGGATGCTAACCCGCGAGCGCGCGGTGCGCGCGAGCCCTCGATCTCACCCCGCGAGCGCGCGGTGCGCGCGAGCCCTCGATCTCACCCCCGCGAGCGCGCGGTGCGCGCGAGCCCTCGATCTCACCCCGCGAGCGCGCGGTGCGCGCGAGCCTTCGATCTCACCCCGCTATGCGCCGCGCGCGCAGTGCAAGCTCGAGCTCGAAGCGGGCGTCGGGGTCGTCGAGCCGCGGGCCGAACAGCTCTCGCAGCCGGGCGAGCCTGTAGCGCACGGTCTGCGGATGCACGTGGAGCGCCTTGGCCACGGCCTCGGTCCGGCCGCGGTGCCGCAGCCAGGCGTCGAGCGTGGAGCCGAGCCGCTCACGCGACAGCTCGGTCTCCGTGGCGAGCGGGGCGAGCGCGGACTCGGCCACGTCACGTGCCAGGCGCCGGTCCGCTCCGAGCAGCAGCGACAGCTTGTGGCTGTCCGCCACGAGCAGCGCGCCGCCGGCGTCGATCGCGCCCTCGCGGGCGAGCCGCAGCACCTCGCGGGCGCGGCCAAAGCTCACGCCGGCCTCCTGCCAGGGCACCGCGGGTCCCAGGGCGGCTGCGCGCCCACGCAGGGCTGCCTCGAGCTCCGCGCGACGCGCGGGGGCCGGCACCACGGCCACGTTCAGCGGGGCCAGGTGCGCCACGAGCGCGTCCGGGCCGAGCCGCGTGGCGAGCCGGTCGGCCTGCTCGCTCGTGTCGTCGTCGGCCTCCACGACCAGCACGCAGACGCTGCGCGGGACGCGCCAGCCGCTGTCGGCGGCGGCGGCCTCCACGGTCTGCGGCGCCGCCGGCGGCTCCTGCACCAGCAGGGCGGCCAGCCGCTGCCGGCGCTGCTGGAGCGCGCCCGCGGCCGCGGCCTGCTCGCTGGCGTAGCCCTCGATGGAGTCCGCCGAGAGCTCGTCGATGTACGCGAAGATCGCCTCGGCAAGCGTGTAGAGCGTGCGCGGCGACAGCCCGGCGCGCTCGCCGGCGGCCGCCAGCCGGCGCCACGCCACACGCGCGCCCAGGCGGTAGGCCGCGAGCAGCGCGTCGAGGCTGCGGCCCGCGCGCATCTCGCCGCGGCCGAGGCTCACGTACACCTCGCGGCCCGACTCGTCGTCCGCACCCGGCGTCTCGACAATCGTCGTGAAGCGGCCGAGCGCCTCCTCCACGCCGCGCCGCAGCGCCTGCCCGAACGGACCCTCGAGCGGCCGCGCGTAGTCGGGCACGCCGTGGCTCAGCTCGGCGACGATCTCGTCCGCCAGGCCGGGCAGCTCGGGGCGCAGGACCTCGGCCACGCCGGGCGGAAGCGCCTCCCAGGGATGCTCGACAACCATTTGTCAATAACCTACAAGAACTGCCGCGAGATAGTTACGCGGCGGGTGAACGACGGGGTCTTCTGGTACGTAGCCTCCAGAACTATGACGAGAGCGCACCGCAACATCAACATCGCAGCCGTGGTCCTCCCCCTGATCGCCTTCCTCGCGGCGATTCCGATGCTCTGGAACGAACTCGTCGGCCCGCTCGACCTGATCCTGCTCGTGGCCGTGTACTTCCTGTCGACGATCGGCATCACCGTCGGCTACCACCGGCTGCTCACCCACCGCGCCTTCGCGACCTACAAGCCGCTCGAGTACCTCTACGCCATCTTCGGCTCGTTCGCGGTCGAGGGCCCCGTGATCGGCTGGGTGTCGGACCACCGCAAGCACCACGCGCACGCCGACGAGGAGGGCGATCCGCACAGCCCGCACGTGGACCACCACGGCGACACTCCGGGCGCGCTCCGTGGCCTCTGGCACGCGCACGTGGGGTGGCTCTTCAACCACGCCACGGCGGTCGACGCCGAGAAGTACGCGCCCGACCTCGTGGACGACCGCGGCATGCGCATCATCCACAAGCTGTTCCCGCTCTGGGTGACGATCGGGATCGCCGTGCCCGGCGCTGTCGGCTGGCTGATCGGCGGCAGCCTGATGAGCGGGATCACGGCCCTGTTCTGGGCCGGGTTGATCCGCATCTTCCTCGTGCACCACATCACCTTCTCGATCAACTCGATCTGCCACTTCTTCGGCAGACGCCGCTTCGAGACGGACGACCGCTCCACCAACGTGTTCTGGCTGGCGGTTCCCTCCTTCGGCGAGTCCTGGCACCACAACCACCACGCCTTCCCGCGCTCAGCCATGCACGGGCTGCGCTGGTGGGAGATCGACGTCGGTGGCCTCGTGATCCGGGCGATGCGGCGTCTCGGCCTCGCCTGGAACGTCGTGATCATCTCGCCCGAGCGCCAGGAGCAGCGGATGTCCGAGCCCGCGCCGAAGCTGCGGCCCACCGCTCCCGCGAAGCTAGAGCGCGTTCCTCAGTAGCTCGAGCAGCTCGGCCTCGTCCGGCGGGTCGGGCGTGTTGCCGAGCGCCGGGTGCTGCATCACCGCTGCCGCCACGGGCGGCAGGTGCTGCTCCTCCACGCCGAGCGTCGCGAGGCGCGTGTGCCCCGAGCGCGCGGACAGCTTCGCGGCTCGCCCCGCGGCCGCGCCGGGATCCCCGCCGGGGTCCCCCAGCGCCCGCGCGAACTCGCCCATGACGCCGGGCACGCGGCCGCTCATCATCCCGGCGAAGTGCGGCAGCATCACCGCGTTCGTCTGGGCGTGCGGCGAGCCGGCGGTGCGCACGAGCAGCTGGCAGGTGGCGTGGTGCACGGCGAAGCCCGTCATCCCCGACGCCCACCCGCAGAGGAGCGCTCCAAGCGCGAGCTCCTCGGAGAACAGGGCCTCGGCGCCGCGCAGGGCCGCGGCCTCGGCCACCGGGTTCGCGAGCGGCGTGTAGAGCGCCTCCATCCCGTGCGCCAGCGCGTTCATGGCGCTCGCCCAGAGCTGGGGCTCGGGCTGTGAGGCCATCAGCTCCGGATCGGCTACCACCAGCGAGGGCCGCACCATGCGCGCACCCTCGACGCCGGCCGGCGTGCGGTGGAACGGCGTGAGCTCGGCTCCGGAGAGCGTGGTCGGGATCGCCGCCACCTGGGCGCCGGTCACTCCGCCGATGGCCTTCGCGGTATCGATCACGCGGCCGCCGCCGAGCGCCACGAGCGGCCGCCCGCCGACGTCGTCCAGGAGCGCGGCCGAGATCTCGTCCACGAGCCCGGGCGGCACATGGATCTCCAAGGACGCCTCGAGCGGCACGCTGCCCGACGCACGCTCGGTCGTCAGCAGCGCGTAATCGCCGAAGCCGGCCGAGCGAAGGAGATCGGACGCCTCGGCTGCCGAGCCCCTCCCGAAGCGGATGGTGCGCTCACCGTCGCGCAGCGTGAAGGGGTCGGCGGCCAAGACGCCGATCGTAATCGGTCAGATGGCTACTGCGGTCCCCCGGAGAGGCTGCAGAACAGGTCGCCCAGCGCGCCCTGGCCTGGGAACGACGTGATCGTCAGCGTGACCGGCGCGTTCCGGTTGGGGCCGTACAGCTCCACCACCAGGCCGAGCAGGTTCAGGTCCAGCGGCCCGAGGATCAGGTTGAGCACCCGGCAACTCGGAGCGGCCTGCGCGGCCTGAGCCTCGCCGCCCTCCGCCGCCAGCATGGCGCTGGCCCTGAACGCCCGCATCGGCTTCTTCTGAAGCCTCGTGTTGAGCGAGGCCACCACCTGCTTGGCGTGCGACGCGCTCGCGCCACGGCCGAGCCGGATCGTGCTCCTCGAGAGAGCGCAGAACAGGCGTCCGAGGACGCCGCTGCCCTCGCCGCGAGGCAACGCGAAGATCCGCAGGTTGACCTCGCTGAGGTCTACGCGGAGTCCGAGCAGGTCGAGTTGGAGATCGTCGAGCGTGAGGGTGAGCACATGGCAGCGACCACGCTGCGCCGCAACGGCGAGCGTGACCCTCTTCCTTGCCGATTTGCTCTCCCCAGCGCCCTGGACGCGGCTGGTGAGAATGCCGTGAGCGACGATCTTGCGGTCTGCGACCGCGAAACGCTTGATTTGCACGTCCACGGTGACCTTGCTCTGGTCGCGCTTCGAGCTGGTCCGCGCGTCGGCGGCAGCTACTGGCACGAGGAGGGCGAGGGCACAGAGAACGGCGAGAGTGAGTCCTTTCATGGCGCCCGGTTACCCAACCCGGTGCCCCCGCACGCCTACGGGGTGGGGGTCTTCTTCGCCTCGTGCTCGAGCATCCGCTCGGCCTCGGCCGCCACGTCGCTCGCGAGCGCGTTCGAGAGCGCACGCAGGTACGCCTTGCCGGACGCCTCGAGGATGTCGGTGGACACGCCCACGCCGGAGGACAGCTGCCCGCTCAGCTCGAGCAGCACCGTAACCTCGCCGAGCGCGTCGCGCCCGCCGGTGACCGCGGACACGTGGTACTCGCGTAGCCGCGCCTCGTGGCCCGTGGCGGCGTTGAGGGCACTGAAGAAGGCATCGACCGGCCCATCGCCGGTGAAGCTCCCCGACTCGACCTCGCCGCCCGGCATCCGCACGCTCACGTGCGCGAGCGGCGAGCGCGTCGAGGAGGCCTCGATGTCGAACGAGACGAGCTCGAACGCCGCCGGCGACTGCTTCATCTCGTCCGAGACGATCGCCTCGAGGTCCAGCGCGGTGACCTTCTTCTTCTTGTCAGCCAGCTCCTTGAAGCGCTTGAAGGCGGTGTTCAGCGCCGCGCCGTCCACCTTGAAGCCGAGCTCCTCGAGCGCGTTCCGCAGCGCGTGCCGGCCCGAATGCTTGCCCAGCACCAGCGAGTTCGTCTCGAGGCCGATCGTGGTGGCGTCCATGATCTCGTAGGTCGTGCGCTCCTTCAGGATGCCGTCCTGGTGGATGCCGGACTCGTGCGCGAACGCGTTGCGGCCCACGATCGCCTTGTTCGGCTGCACCTGATAGCCGGTGAGGCGGGACACCATGCGGCTCGTGCGCGCGATCTCGCGCGTGTCTACCGAGCTCCACAGGCCGTGCGCGGCCTCGCGCACGTGCAGCAGCATCACGATCTCCTCGAGCGAGGCGTTGCCCGCCCGCTCGCCGATCCCGTTGATCGCGCACTCCACCTGGCGGCAGCCCGCGCGGACGCCGGCGAACGAGTTCGCAACCGCCACGCCGAGGTCGTCGTGGCAGTGCACCGAGGCGGTCACGTCGGCGAGGCCGGGCACGAGGCGGTACAGCTCGGTCCACATCGCCGCGTACTCGTCCGGCATGGCGTAGCCCACGGTGTCGGGCACGTTGATCGTTGTGGCGCCCTCGTCGAGCGCGATCTGGAGCACCTCCGCGGTGAACTCGAGGTCGGCGCGCGTGGCGTCCATCGGGGAGAACTCCACGTCCTCGCAGTGCTCGCGCGCCTGGGCCACGGCCGCGCGGGCCTGTCCCTTCACGTCCTCCCGGCTCGACTGCAGCTGGTGCTCGATGTGGATGTCGCTTGTGGAGATGAACGTGTGGATCCGCGGGCGCTCCGAGTCCTTGACCGCGTTCCAGGCCGCGTCCACGTCCTGCGGGTTCGCCCGCGCCAGGCCACAGATGACGGGACCGTGCACCTCGCGGGCGATCGCCTGGACCGCCTCGAAGTCGCCCGGGGAGGCGATCGGGAAGCCCGCCTCGATCACGTCGACGCCGAGCCGCGCGAGCTGGTGCGCGATCTCGAGCTTCTCCTGCTTGTTGAGCGAGATCCCGGGCGACTGCTCCCCGTCGCGCAGGGTCGTGTCGAAGATCCTTACTCGGTTCTGATCCGTGCGATCCATGTCGTCCTTATCTCTTTCTTCGGCCTTCCCGTACTCCCCTTGATTTGCGGCAATCAGCGGCCGCCACGCGCTATTCCCCCCGAGGGGGGAGGAGAAGGAGAAGCCGAAGGCGCCGAAGACCGGCCAGGAACGACATGCCAGGCAAGCGTACACATTCAAGATTGGGGGTGGGAGGTCGATGCGACCGTAACGCCATGCCCACCGCCCTGAACCCACCCCGCTCCGCGCCCGCGTGGATGCGGCGTCTGCTGGCCGTGCAGGCGCTCTGTGCAGCGCTATACGCGCTGCTCTTGACCGGCGCGCCGCAGGCGGTTGGCGTCCCGCTCGAGCCGAACTCGTGGTGGCCGATCGGCGTCATCGCAATCGTCTCGGCGCTGGCCTGCGGCGGCCGCGCGGCGGCTCGCCGGCAGGAGCGCGGCATCTGGTGGCTGCTCGCCGCCGGTCTGGGCAGCTGGTCCACCGGCTTCATCGTCTGGGCGGCGCTCTACGAGAACGATGCCAACCCGCCCTACCCCTCGGTGGCCGACGCGCTGTGGTTCCCGTTCATGGTCCTCCTGCTCGTCGCGCTGGCCGCGGTCGTGCGCGCTGAGCGCCCCAACATCGCGCCCGTCACGTGGCTCGACGCGCTGATCCCGGCGTTCGCGGTGAGCGCGGTCACAACGCAGCTGCTGCTGCCGCACATATCGACCAGCGGCAAACCGCTCGCCGAGCAGGTGACGCTCCTCGCATACCCGGCGGTCGACATCCTCCTGATCGTCGTGGCGGTGCTGATGCTCGCGCTGCGGCGCTGGGAGCCGGGCGCCCGCTGGGCGCTCCTGTCGGTGGCGGTCATGAGCCTGGCGCTCGCGGACTTGATCTGGAGCTATCTCGTAGCCACCGGCGCGCACGAGGTCGGCGCCGCGGCGGACATTCCCTACCTGATGACCCCGATCGCGCTCGCCTGGGCCGCCTGGGTGCCGCCCGCGCCGGTGGCCGCGCCGGACGACGACCGGCTCAAGCTCGCGCTTCCCGCGGCAGCTGCCCTCTGCTCGCTCGGGCTCCTCTTCTACGGGGGCATGACCGGCGACCTGATCGTCCCGGCGTTGGCGCTCGCCGTAGCGGCCGTCAGCACAGGCGTCGTGCGCTGGTGGCTCGCCCTCCGGCGCGAGGCGCAGGCCGCCGTGTTCCGTCAGGTAGCGGACGAGCTGGCGCGCAAGGCCGACCAGCAGGCGGCCGTCGCCGACCTCGGACGCCGCGCCATCGCCACCGACGTGGACGAGCTCATGCGGCGGGCCACCGAGGTGGTGGCCTCGATCCTGCGCGCGCAGCGGGTGGGCGTGGCCGAGCTGGCGCCCGGGACCAGCGAGCTGATCGTGAGGGCGGACTCGGGAGGCGACGAGTCGGACCTGCAGGCGCTCTGCCTCGACGCGCTCGACGCCGGCGCGCCGACCGTCGTGGTGAGAGACGCGCTGTGCGCGCGCATCGAGCGCAAGGACGGCTCCTGGGGAGTGATCGTCGTCGAGAACGGCGGCGACGGTGCCTTCGGTGACGACGACACGAGCTTCGTCCAGGCGGTGGCGAACGTGCTCGGCGCCGCCGTCGCCCGCGCGCGCGAGGAGCAACTCGAGGCGCAGCTTCAACAGTCGCGCCGCCTGGAGAGCGTCGGCAAGCTCGCCGGCGGCATCGCCCACGACTTCAACAACCTGCTCGCGATCATCCAGGGGTACGCGGACTTCGCGCGCGAGGCCGCCACCGACGACCAGCAGCGGCACGATCTCGAGGAGCTGTCGAAGGCGGCGGCCCGCGGGGCGGAGCTCGTGCGCCAGCTGCTCCTGTTCAGCCGCCGCAAGCCGGTCGAGGCGATCGCGCTCGACATCGCCGAGGTGGTGCGCGACACCGAGCCGATGCTGCGCCAGGCGCTCGGCGAGGGGATCGAGCTGCGCTGCTGGCTTGTGAGCGAGCTGCCGCCGGTCCTGATCGACCCGGGCCAGGTCACGCAGGTGCTGGTCAACCTGGCGGTGAACGCACGCGACGCGATGCCGGACGGGGGCACGCTCACGATCAAGGGCACGCGCACGGAGGGCGGCGACGTGCGTCTGACGGTGGAGGACACCGGAGCCGGTATGGACGAGGAGACGGTGGCCAAGGCATTCGATCCGTTCTTCACCACGAAGCCGCCCGGCAGCGGCACGGGCCTCGGGCTCGCGAGCGTCTACGGGATCGTGACCCAGGCGAACGGCACCATCGAGCTGCAGTCCACCCCTGGCGGTGGAACGTGCATCGTGGTCGAGCTTCCACAGACGGAGGGGGCGGCACTGGCACCTCGTCCGCGGGCCGAGCCGCCCACGCCCGAGGCCGGCGAGGGCGAGACGATCCTCGTCGTGGAGGACGACGAGGAGGTGCGCGGAGTCGCCGGGCGCATCCTCCGCCAGCATGGCTACCAGGTGGTCGAGGCCGCCGGCGGCGAGGAGGCGCTCGAGCTGGCGGCGCGCGAGACGGGCGAGATCGATCTGCTCGTCACCGACGTGGTGATGCCCGGCATGAACGGCCCGGAGCTCGCCGAGCGGCTCCGCGAGCTCCAGCCCGGGGTGCGAGTGCTGCACATGTCGGGATACACGGCCGGAATCGGCAGCCCGCATCCCGGCGCGACGCTGTCCGACCTGATCGAGAAGCCGTTCACCGGCGCCGAGCTGCTCGAGCGCGTGCGCAAGCTGCTCGGCAGGGCCGAGCTCAGCGCCACCAGCGGCTAGAGCGTCAGCACGACCTTGCCGATGTTGCTGCGCTCGTGCAGGTAGCGATGCGCCGCGGCGCCGTCGTCGAGGCGGAACTCCTGGGCCACCACCGGGCGGAAGCTGCCGTCGTCGATCCAGGCGCGCAGCGGCTCGATCAGCTCGGCGAGCGAGCCCTGCTCGTCCCAGAGCGTGAGCATGTTCAGGCCGATCACGGACTTCGACTCGCTCATCAGCTTCAGCGGGTTGAAGCGCGGCATCTGGGCGAGCACGCGCAGCGCCCTCAGCGGGCTGCGCCGCTCACCGGCCTGCACCTCGGAGGCGCCGAAGCAGACGAGCCTGCCGCCGGCCCGGAGCAGCGAGAAGCTCTGCCGGAAGCTGCGCCCGCCGATCGCGTCCAGGGCGAGGTCGATCGGGTGCTTCTCGCCGGCGATCCGGCGCACCTCGTCGACGAGGTCGTGGGTGCGGTAGTCCACGGGGTGGTCCACGCCGAAGCCGCGGATCGCGTCGTGCTTCGCCGGGCTGGCGGTGCCGTACACCTCGGCGCCGCAGAGCTTCGCGATCTGCGTGGCGGCTATCCCCACCCCGCCCGCCGCGGCCTGGATCAGGACGCGCTCGCCGGGACGCAGCGCGCCGTAGCGGACCAGACCGGCGTACGCGGTCGCGTAGGCCACCGGCATCGCGGCGCCCTCGCTGTAGCTCCACGCGTCCGGCAGCCGGACCACGGCGTCCGCCTTCGCGACCGCGAGCTGCGCGTAGCCGCCGAAGCGGCAGACGCCCATCACCCGGTCGCCGATCTCGAAGCCGTCGGTGCCCTCGCCGAGCGCGTCCACGTCGCCGGCCACCTCGTAGCCGACCACGCAGGGCGGCTTCGGCGCGTCGGGATAGAGGCCCACTCGGCCCAGCAGATCGGCGAAGTTGACGCCCGCCGCGCGCACCCGGATCCGGAGCTCTCCGGGCCCCGGCTCGGGATCCGGCCGCTCCTGCACCCGCAGTACGTCCGGGGGTCCGTGTTCGGTGACGACGAGGGCCTTCATCCGGCGGCGAGCCTATATCGTGGACCCGGCATGGACACGGCATCCGGGACCAGAGTCGAGATCAAAGACTCGATCCTCGACGCCGTGGGCGACACGCCGCTCGTGCGCCTCTCGCGGCTCGGCAAGGATCTGACTCCGCAGCTCGTGGCGAAGGTGGAGGCGCTCAATCCGGGCGGCTCGATCAAGGACCGCGCCGCGATCGCGCTGATCGACGCCGCCGAGCGCGACGGCCTCCTGAAGCCCGGCGGCACGATCGTGGAGCCCACGAGCGGCAACACGGGGACCGGCCTCGCCATCGCGGCCGCGCTCAAGGGCTATCGCGTGATCGCCGTCATGCCGGACAAGATGTCCAAGGAGAAGATCGACCTCCTGCGTGCGTACGGCGCCGAGGTTGTCGTGGCGCCGACGGAGGTGCCGCCCGACTCGCCAGAGTCGTACTACCGCGTGGCCGATCGCCTAACCGAGGAGATCCCCGGCGCCTTCCAGCCGAACCAGTACCGCAACCAGGCGAACCCCGAGGCGCACTACCGGACCACCGGTCCCGAGCTGTGGCGCCAGTCGGGCGGGCAGATCACCCACTTCGTGGCGGGCGTGGGCACCGGCGGCACCATCACGGGAGTCGGCCGCTACCTGCGCGAGCAGAACCCTGACATCGAGGTGATCGGGGCGGACCCGGTCGGCTCCATCTTTTCGGGCGGCGAGGACGGGGTGAAGCCGTACCTCGTCGAGGGCGTGGGCGAGGACTTCTGGCCGGAGACCTACGACCCGTCGGTCGTGGACCGCTACATCACCGTGTCGGACCGCGACTCGTTCCTGTGGACGCGCCGGCTCGCCGAGACCGAGGGCATCCTCGCGGGCGGCTCCGGCGGCCTCGCGCTCTACGCCGCGTACCAGGTGGCGCGCGAGCTGGACGACCCGTCCGCGATGGTCGCGGTGATCCTCCCGGACGGTGGGCGCTCCTACCTGTCGAAGGTGTTCAACGACGCCTGGATGCGCCAGTACGGCTTCCTGGGACGCGAGGACGCCGAGCTGACGGTCGGCGACGTGCTGCGCCGCAAGCACGCCGAGGGCGAGATCCCGCCGCTCCTGACCGTGGAGACCCACGCGAAGGTGCGCGACGCCGTGTCGCTGCTGCACGAGCACCGCGTCTCGCAGTTGCCGGTGGTCTCGGCGCACGACCCTCAGACGATCGTCGGCTCGCTGAGCGAGCGCGGCCTGCTCCGCCACGCGATGAACGACCCGGCGCTCCTGTCCGCCGAGGTGGTGGACGTCATGGAGGCACCCTTCCCGGCCATCTCGGCGGAGGACAGCGTGCGCGAGGCCGTGGAGCTGCTGGCCGACCGCCGCGAGGCGCTGCTCGTGAACATGGACGGGCGCGCGGCCGGCATCGTGACCCGGGCCGACCTGCTCGAGTCGCTGGCGCGGTGACCGAGCGCCGTATCGCGACCCGCGTGGTGCACGCGGGCCTCGAGCCCGACCCGACCTTCGGCTCGGTCATCCCGCCGATCCACCAGACCTCGACCTACGTCCAGCCGAGCCCCGGCGAGTTCGTGGAGGACTACGACTACGCGCGCTCGGCGAATCCCACGCGCGCGGCGCTCGAGCGGGCGCTCGGCGAGCTAGAGGGCGGCCACGCGTCTGCCTTCTCCAGCGGGATGGCCGCCACGCACGCGCTGCTCACGGCCCACTGCAGCGCCGGCGACCATGTGATCCTGCCGCGCGACCTGTATGGCGGGACCTACCGGCTCGTGGACAAGGTGCTCGCCCGCTTCGGCATCGAGTACGACATGGTCGACCAGACCGACCTCGACGCGCTCGAGCGCGCGCTGCGGCCCGAGACGCGCCTGATCTGGGTGGAGACGCCCACGAACCCGCTGCTGAACGTGGTGGACGTGGGCGCCGTGGTGGAGCGCAAGCAGGGCGCCGTCGTCGCGGTCGACAACACGTTCGCCACGCCGATCGTGCAGCGGCCGCTCGAGCTCGGCGCGGACGCCGTCGTGCACTCGGCCACCAAGTACCTCGGCGGCCACTCGGACGTCGTGGGCGGCGCGGTCGTGGTGGCGGACCCCGAGCTCCACGAGCGTGTGCGCTTCATCCAGAATTCCGTGGGCGCCGTGCCCGGCCCGTTCGACTGCTTCCTCGTCCACCGCGGCCTGCGCACGCTCCACCTGCGCGTGGCGGCGCACTCGGAGAACGGCCGAGTCGTCAGCGAGTTCCTGCGCGGCGCGCCGGGCGTCGAGGACGTGCGCTGGCCGGGCTTCGGCGGCATGGTCTCATTCCGCCATCCGGACGCCACCCGGATAGCCGCCGCCACCGAGATCTTCTCGCTCGCGGAATCGCTGGGCGGAGTGGAGTCCCTGATCGAGGTGCCGCAGGCGATGACGCACCAGTCGGTGGAGGACTCCGACGCGGCCGTCCCCGCTGACCTGGTGCGGCTGTCGTGCGGAGTCGAGGCGGCCGAGGACCTGGTGGACGACCTCCGCCAAGCTATTACAGGCTAACTACGCGTCCGGCGACGAAGCCGTCGCCGGCGACGATTCCGTCCACGACCTCGCGCGGCACCGGGCTGTCGGCGGTCACGATCATCACCGCGCCGCCGCCCGCGTCGTCCTCCGGCCGGCGGCCCACGGCCGCCGAGATGATGTTGATCCCCCGGTTCCCGAGCTCCGTTCCCACGCGGCCCAGCATCCCCGGCCGGTCCTCGTAGCGGAACACGGCCAGATGGCCCTCGAGCTGGAGGTTGAAGCGCGAGCCCCACGCCTCGAGCAGATGCGGACGGTGCGTTTGGCCGAGCGTCGTGCCGATCACGCGGGTGCGCTCGCCCCCGCTCACCACCGCCACGCGTACGAGGTCCGTGAAGTCGCGTGCGTGCGAGCTGCTCGTCTGGGAGACCGCGATGCCGCGCTCCTCGGCAATGCTCGGCGCGTTGACCTCGTTGACCTCCTCCTCGATGTGGCCGCCGAGCACCCCCTTGAGCACCTGCACCGTCAGCAGGCGGGTGTCGCGCTCGGCGATCCGGCCCAGGTACTCGACCTCGACGGCGTCGACCGAGCTGCGCTCGGCGAGCGTGCTCGCGATGCGGCCGAGGTCGTGCGCGAGCGGCAGGAACGGGCCGAGCGCCTCCAGGTCCTCCGGCGCGATCGAGGGGATGTTCACCGCGCTCGTCACGACCCCGCCCGTGAGCGCCGCCACCACCTGCTCGGCGGCCTGGTAGCCGGCGCGGTCCGTGGCCTCGGCGGTGGACGCGCCGAGGTGCGGCGTGACCACCACGTTCGGATAGGCAAACAGCGGGTGCTTGGTGAGCGGCTCCTCACGGAACACGTCGAGCGCGGCGCCCGCGACCTTGCCCGAGTCGAGCGCCTCGCGCAATGCCCCCTCGTCCATCAGCTTGCCGCGCGCCACGTTGATCACGCGCACGCCGTCCTTCATGGCCGCGAAGGCCTCCGCGTTCAGCCAGTTGTCCGTCTCCGGCGTGACCGGGAGGTGGACCGTGATGAAATCCGCGCGCCCGTAGAGCTCGTCCGAACTCGGAGCCCGCTCCACGCCCAGCTCGCGGAAGCGCTCCTCGGCGACGTACGCGTCGAACGCAAGCACGCGCATGCCGAACCCGAGCGCGCGCTGGGCCACGAGCTGGCCGATCCGCCCGAAGCCGAGCACGCCGAGCGTCTTGTCGTACAGCTCGACCCCGCTGAACTGCGAGCGCTCCCAGGCGCCGCCGGTGAGCGAGCCATGCGCCTGCGGCACCTTGCGCGCGAGCGCCAGGAGCAGGGCAAGCGTGTGCTCAGCCGCCGTGATCACGTTGGATTGGGGCGCGTTCGCGACGATCACGCCGCGCTTCGTGGCCGCCTCCACGTCCACGTTGTCCACCCCCACTCCGGCGCGGCCCACCGCCTTGAGGCGCGTGGCGCGCTCGAGCAGCGGGGCGTCGAGCTGGGTGGCGGAGCGGATCAGGATGCCGTCGAAGTCGCCGATCCGGCGCTCGAGCTCGGCCTGGTCCCAGTCGATGCCGAGCTCGACGTCCAGCCCGGCGTCGCGCAGGAGCTGCACGCCCGAGTCGCCGATCTTCTCCCTGACGAGGACCTTCACGCGTGGAGCGCGACGCCGGCGTCGGAGAAGACGCGCTGCGCGGCCGCCACGCCGGCGCCCGGCTCGGCCTCGTGCCCCAGCTCGCGGAGCGCCATCTCCAGCGCGGAGACCGTGACGATGATGTCGAACGCGCCGAAGTAGCCGCAGTGCGCGACGCGGGCGATCTTGCCCTTGAGCTTGCCCTGGCCCCCCGCGATGGTCACGCCGAAGCGGTCGCGCATCAGCTTGGGAAGCTTCCCGCCGTCGAGTGCGTCCGGAAGGACCATCGCTGTCACGACGTTCGCGTTCTCGTCGGGCGCGCCGCCGAGCAGCTCGAGCTCGAGCGCCCGAGCGGCCTCGCGCGTGGCGCGTCCGAGCAGTGCGTGGCGCTCGAACACCTTGTCGAGCCCCTCGGCCTCGATCATGCCGAGGGCGACGTCGAGCGCCTTGACGAGGCCGACGGCCGGAGTGAAGGGGCTGTCCGGCGGGTCCGAGCGCTGGCCGGACACCGTGCGCGCCCAGTCGAAGTAGAAGCGGCGGCCGGGGCTGGCGGCGGCGCGCTCGAGCGCGGCCTCGTTGGCGCTGGTGAAGGCCAGGCCGGGCGGCGCCATCAGCGCCTTCTGCGAGCCGGCCACGACCACGTCCACGCCCCAGTCGTCCTGCGGGAGCGACACCGCGCCGAGCCCCGAGACCGCGTCGACGGCGATCAGCGCGCCGTGGCGGTGCGCCACCTGGGTGAGCTCGCGGATGTCGTTGACCACGCCCGTCGAGGTCTCCGAGAAGGTCGTGAAGACCAGCTCGATGCTCTCGTTCGCGCGGAGCTGCTCGTCGAGCGCCGCGGGGTCGATCCTGCGCCCCCACTCGGTCTCCCAGTGGATCGTCTCGGCGCCGTACGCCTCGCAGAGCTCGAACCAGCGCTCGCCGAACTTGCCGCACGAGGCCACCAGCGCGGCCTCACCGGGGCGCACCAGGTTCGCGACGGCCGACTCGAGCGCGCCCGTTCCCGAGCTTGTGAAGACCTGCACCTCGTTGCGGGTCTGGAAGACATCCTTCAGGCGGCTCAGCACGCGCGTGTAGACCTCGATGAAGGCGGGCGCGCGGTGGTAGAGCATCGGCTCGGCCATCACCTGGGACACCGCGGGCGGCAGCGGCGTCGGCCCGGCGGTCATGAGGTACTGCTTGAGGTAGGGATTCGCCACGAACGGGCGAGAATAGCGTCAGGCCCCAAGGGCGAGCATGACGGCGTGCCTCGTCTGGTCGGGGTCGATGTTGAACCCGCCGGCGCCGCTGCCCGCGCTGAACGCGAGCAGGAGGATCCAGCCGACGATGGCGAGGATCGAGAACCCGAGTGAGACCCAGCCGATCACGAAGCCGGCCTGGGCGAGGCTGCGGTGCTTGGGCGTCTCACCCGCGTCGACCTTCTTCTTGCCGTTGCGCGAGCAGATGATCCCGACGACCGCGCAGCCGAGCGACACGACCGAGGACAGACCGGCCGAGATCACGAGCAGGCCAAGCGCGACGAGCGAGAACACGAAGCCGGTGATCGCCTGCCCGTTGTCGGGGACGGGCTGCTGGTACGCGTATGCCCAGGGCTGCGGCTGGCCATAGCCCGGCGGCGGCGGTGCGCCGTAGCCGGGCGGCGGCTGGCCATATCCGGGCGGCGGCTGGCCATATCCGGGCGGCTGACCGTAACCGGGTGGCGGCGGGTAGCCGTAGGTCTGCTGCGGCGCAGGCGGAGGGGGCGGCGGCCGCGAGGCGGCCGCCGGACGCCCGCCTAGGTCGGGCTCTGGTCCCGCCGGCTCCGGAGGAAGGAAGCGCGTCGTCTCTGAGTCCGCGTCCTCACGCACATCAGAACTCCGTGTCGATCCAATCCATCATCGAGCGGAGCTCCTTGCCCACGCGCTCGACCTGGTGGTCCTTCTGCTCCTCGCGCATGCGGTTGAAGTTCTCCTGCCCAGCCCTGTTCTCGGCAATCCACTCCCTCGCGAACTGGCCCGACTGGATCTCGCCGAGGATCTGCTTCATCGCCTCGCGGGTCGGCTCGCCGATGATCCGCTTGCCGCGCGTCAGGTCGCCGTACTCGGCGGTGTTCGAAATCGAGTAGCGCATGCCGCTGATGCCCTTCTCGTACATCAGGTCCACGATCAGCTTGAGCTCGTGGAGACACTCGAAGTAGGAGAGCTGCGGGTCGTAGCCGGCCTCGACGAGCGTCTCGTAGCCCGCGCGGACCAGCTCGGTGACACCGCCGCAGAGCACCGCCTGCTCGCCGAACAGGTCGGTCTCGGCCTCGTCCTTGAAGGTCGTCTCGAGTACGCCCGCGCGAGTGCAGCCGAGGCCGCGCGCGTAGGCGAGCACCAGCTCGCGCGCGTTGCCGCTCGCGTCCTGGTGCACGGCCATGAGGCCCGGCACTCCGTTCCCCTCGACGTACTGACGCCGCACGAGGTGCCCTGGACCCTTGGGCGCGGCCATGCCCACGTCGACCTCGGGACCGGGTTCGATCAGGTCGAAGTGGATCGAGAAGCCGTGGGCGAACATGAGCAGGTTGCCGGGCGCGATCCCGTCCCTGATCTCGCTCTCCCACACCTCGCCGTGCTTCTCGTCGGGCAGGAGCACCATCACGATGTCGCCCTCGCTGGCGGCGTTCGCGATCGAGTCCACACGCAGGCCGTCGGCCTTCGCC
Organism: Thermoleophilaceae bacterium; assembly: GCA_034664005.1. Classification (GTDB taxonomy): domain Bacteria; phylum Actinomycetota; class Thermoleophilia; order Solirubrobacterales; family Thermoleophilaceae; genus JACVRW01. The sequence goes on from JAXDIL010000208.1 coordinate 18,021, forward strand.
TTCTCGACCGACGAAGAGTCCTCGCGTAGCCCTACGACCACGTCGACTCCGGAGTCCTTGAGGTTGAGGGCGTGGGCGTGGCCCTGCGAGCCGTAGCCCAGGATGGCGACGGTCTTCCCGTCGAGCTTGCCGAGATCGGCGTCGTTGTCGTAGATCATGAGGCCCGGCACTTTAGCCAGGCCAATAACCTTGGCCCCGGAATGGCGACGACGCGAACCATCCGCCCCGCGGCCGACTGGCAGTCCGCCGGCGACTACGAGGACATCCGCTACGAGACGGCGGACGGCATCGCGAAGATCACGATCGACCGCCCCGAGGTCCGGAACGCGTTCAGGCCCGAGACGCTCGTCGAGATCTCGGACGCGCTCGAACGAGCCCGCGAGGACACGGGCGTGGGCGTGATTGTGCTCACGGGCGAGGGCCCGCTGGCGTTCTGTTCAGGCGGCGACCAGAACGTGCGCGGCGACACCGGCTACATGGCCGGCGGCGCGAGCGTGGGCCGCTTCCACGTGACCGACCTGCACGTGCAGATGCGGCGGCTGCCGAAGCCGATCGTGGCGATGGTCGCCGGCTACGCGGTTGGCGGCGGGCAGGTGCTGCATGTGGTCTGCGACCTCACGATCGCCGCCGACAACGCCCGCTTCGGCCAGACCGGACCCAGGGTGGGTAGCTTCGACGGTGGCTTCGGCGCGGGCCTGCTCGCGAACATCGTGGGCCCGAAGAAGGCCAAGGAGAGCTGGTTCCTGTGCAGGCAGTACTCCGCCGAGGAGGCGCTCGACATGGGGCTCGTGAACCGCGTGGTGCCGCTCGAGGAGCTCGAGGAGGAGACCGTCGCCTGGTGCCGCGAGATGCTCGAGCTCTCTCCCTTCTCGCTGCGGCTGCTCAAGGCGAGCTTCAACGCCGCTGAGGACGGGCTGGCGGGCATCCAGCAGCTGGCGCACGACGCGAACCTGCTCTTCTACGGGAGCGAGGAGGCGCAGGAGGGCCGGGACGCCTACCGCGAGAAGCGCCGGCCGGACTTCGGCAAGTTCCCGAAGCGGCCTTGACCCACCTCCGGCTCTGGCTCCTCGCGGCGCGGCCGCGGACCCTTCCTGCCGCCGTCGCACCGGTCCTCGTGGGCACCGCGCTCGCGGGGTCCGAGGGGACCTTCCGCCCGCTCCCGTTCGTGGCGGCGCTGCTCGGCAGCGTGTTCATCCAGATCGGCACGAACCTCTCGAACGACTACTCCGACGCGCGGCGCGGCGCGGACACCGACGACCGGCTCGGCCCCGTGCGCGTGACGGCGGGCGGGCTGATGCCTCCCCGCCGTGTGCTCGTGGGCACCTACGTCGCCTTTGGCGTTGCCGTCGCGGCGGGCCTCTACCTCGCCGCGGTCTCAGGCTGGGAGCTGCTCGTGGTGGGCGCCGCCTCGATCCTGGCGGGCGTGCTCTACACGGGTGGACCGCGCCCGTACGGGTACGAGGGGCTCGGTGAGCTGTTCGTGTTCACGTTCTTCGGTCTCGTCGCGGTCGCGGGCTCCTACTTCGTGCAGACCGAGGAGCTGCGCTGGGAGGCCCTGGCCCTCGGCGTGCCGGTCGGCCTTCTCGCCGCCGCGATCCTCGTGGTGAACAACGTGCGCGACTTGGATACCGACCGCCGCGCCGGGAAGCTCACGCTCGCGGTGAAGCTGGGCCGCGAGCGGGCACGAAGGCTGTTCGTGGCGATGGTGGTCCTGGCCTTCGTGGTGCCGGTGGCGCTCGTGCCGGCCCTCTCCGCCTGGCTCCTCCTCCCACTCGCCGCCCTGCCGCTCGCGCCGCCCCTGCTGCGGACCGTCACGACCCGCGCCGATGGACCGGCTCTGAACGGCGCGCTTGCGGCCACGGGGCGGCTGCTCGCCGTCTTCTCGCTGCTGCTGTCCGTCGGCGTGCTGCTCTCATGAGCGCGCGCGTCGAGCGCTCGATCGTCCGGCTGTCGATACCGCTGAAGGAGCCGTTCGTGACCTCGACCGGCGTGGTCTCGGAGCGGGAGCTCCTGCTGTTGCGGCTGGAGGCGCGCGACGGCTTCGTGGGCTACGGCGAGGCTGCCCCGTTCGAGCCCTACGACGGCGTGCCGATCGAGCGCGCCGCCGCTGCGCTCACCGGCGGGGGCGGGCGGCGTCCGCCGCAGGCACGCGCGGCCGAGGAGATCGCCAAGCTCGACCTGCACGCGCGCCAGGAGGACCGGCCGCTGGCCGAGCCGCGCAAGGACTCGCTGCCCGTGAACATGACGCTCGCCGCCGGGCCGCCCGATGAGGTGGCCGAGCGGGCGCGAGCCGGCCTGCGCGAGGGCTACGCCTGCTTCAAGCTCAAGGTGGGGCTGCCGGACGACGCTTTGCGTCTGGCTGCTTTGCGCGAAGCGGTGGGTCCGTGGCCGGCGGTTCGCGTCGACGCGAATGGCGCCTGGTCTGTGGATGACGCCGTGCGGGCGATTCGGGCCATCGAGGAGTTCGACCTCGAGTTCGTCGAGCAGCCCTGTCGCACCCTGCGGGAGCTCGCGGCCGTGCGTCAGCGCGTCTCCACGCCAATTGCCGCGGACGAGTCGGTCGCCACGCTGCGCGAGCTGCGGCGCGCCGTGGAGCTCGAGGCGTGCGACGTGGTGAACGTGAAGCTGGCCGCCGCCGGCGGCTTCGGCCCCGCGCGCGAGCTCCTGCGCGAGGCGCGTGCACACGGCCTGGGCGCCTTCGTCTCGAGCACGCTCGACGGGCCGTGGGGCATCGCCGCCGCGCTACAGCTCGCGGCCGCCGAGGAGCTGACGCTCGCCTGCGGCCTCGCCACGCTGGACCTGTTCGACTCGCCGCTGGCCCGCGCGCTGCCCCCACCCCGCGCCGGGACGCTCTCCGTGCCGCCGGGCCCCGGCCTCGGCGTGAGCATCGAGGGTCACGATTTAGCCGCGGTGACGCTCGAAACGCTGACCTGACCCGATGTGTGCTGAATATTGAGCGCTATGCGCTCAATTCTCAGCACACCTCGCCGCTGGCCTTAGTGCAATCGTTCGAGGAACTCGGTGATCAGGTCCGCGACCCGCTGCGGCTGCTGCAGGTGCGCCGCGTGGCCGGCGTCCTCGACGATGACGGCGCGGCCTTGGGGCGCCGTTGCGGCGATCCGTTTCGCCGCGGCGCTGTAGCCGTCGTCGCGCGCCCCGGCTATCGCCAGCAGCGGCAGCTCGAGCGCGCGCAGCTCGTGCCAGACGGGTTCGAGCGCTCCCTGGCCCGCGGTCCGCAGGAGGAGGGCGAGGGAGCGCGGGTCGTGTGAGAGGCGGCCGGGGCGCTGCTGCTCCACGAGCGCGTCGGCCTGCTCGGCGAACAGGGGCTGGCGCTCCCAGAGCGACACGATGTCCTCGATCGGCATCGCCTCCATCCACGAGGCGAGCTTCTCGTCCGCCTCGGCGCGACCGACGCGCAGCGGCCCTTCCTCAAAGCCCGCCGTTGAGCCCACGAGCACGACCGCAGTGAAGGACTCGGGCGACCGCAGGGCCGCCCTCAATGCCAGCCGTCCGCCGAGCGAGTAGCCCACAAGCACGTCCGCGCCGGCCTCCGCGATCTCCCGCATCCGCCCCTCGAACGAATGCTCGGCGTGGTCGAGGAGCCTGCTCGGATAGCGTTCCGGCAGGAGCTCCGCGACCGGCCTCCAGGCGTCGCCTCGCTGCATAAAGCCCGGGATGAAGAGCACCATCGCTCCCACATGATCCCGATCAACCGCACCTACGCGCCGCTCCAGGCCCTCGTCGAAGAGCTTTTCCGCTGTGGAATGCGCCACGCGGTGACCTCGCCGGGGTCGCGGAACGCGCCGCTCGCGCTCACGCTGGCAGCGCAGGAGGGCGTCGAGGCGGTGTCCGTGCTCGACGAGCGCTCGGCCGGCTTCGTGGCGCTCGGGATGGCCAAGGCGAGCGGGCGGCCGGTGGCCGTGACCTGCACCTCGGGTACGGCCGCGGCCAACCTCCACCCCGCCGTCGTCGAGGCCCACGAGGCGCGCATCCCGTTGATCGTGCTGACCGCCGACCGCCCGCCCGAGCTGCGCGAGGTGGGCGCGGGACAGGCGATCGACCAGATCAAGCTCTACGGCAGCGCCGCCAAGTGGTTCGTCGAGGTGGGCACCCACGACCCGACCCGCGACACGGCCATCCACCACCGCGCGCTCGCCTGCCGCGCCTACTGGACCGCCGCCGCAGGGCGCCCGGGGCCGGTGCACCTGAACTTCCCGCTGCGCGAGCCGCTGGCGCCCGTGCCGGAGGAGGCCGCTGCCGATGACTGGGCCGGGCGTCCGGACGGGCGGCCCTGGACCGAGCTGCGCGAGCACTCGAGCGCGCCTCATTCCCGTGATGTCCATGAGGTGGCGGAGCGCATCGCCGCCGAGCCGCGCGGGCTGATCGTCTGCGGCCCCTGTCACGAGGACGTGGCGGACGCGGCCGCGCGGCTTGCGGCCGAGGCCGCCTGGCCACTGCTCGCCGAGCCGACATCGGGCGTGCGCTGCGGTGACCACGACCGCTCGCACGTGATCGCGCACTACGACGTGCTGCTGCGCGTCGAGCGGTTCGCGGCCGAGCACGCTCCCGGCCTCGTGCTGCGTGTCGGCGACATGCCGACGTCGAAGCCTCTGCGCTCGTTTGTCGCGCAGTCGTCACAGATCGTGGTCGACCCGCATGGCGCCTGGCACGAACCGACGAGGACCGCCGAGCTGGTGCTGCACGCGGCCGCCGAGCCGACGCTGGCCGCGCTTGCGGGCGCGGTCGAGATGCGCGCCCGGGGAGCCGAGAGCGGCGCGCGGGGCGAGGGCGACGCGCAGGGCGCGGCCGGCGCGCAGGGCGAGGGCGAGGCCGGGGCGCAGGGCGCGGCCGGGGCGCAGGGCGACGGCGGCCCGCAGGGCGACTGGCTTGCTTCGTGGCGAACGGCCGATGCCGCGGTGCCTCCGCTCGTCGAGGCCGCCCCGGGCGATTTCGAGGGCAGGGTCCTTGCCGCGCTCGAGCCGGAGCTGCCCGAGGAGGCCGTCGTCTGGGTCAGCTCGTCGATGCCGATCCGCGACGTGGAGGCCTACTTCCCCCAGTCGCCGAAGCGGCTGCGCTTCCTCGCGAACCGGGGCGCGAACGGCATCGACGGCGTGGTCTCGTCCGCCATGGGAGCCGCGATCGCCACCGGTCTGCCCACCTGGCTCCTGATCGGCGAGCTGGCCCTCCAGCACGACATCGGTGGGCTGCTCGCTGCGCGGCGCGCCGGCGTGCCGCTCGAGGTGGTCTGCATCAACAACGGCGGCGGCGGGATCTTCGACTTCCTGCCCGTTGCCGAGCACGCCGATCCCGCCGCCTACGAGACCCACATCGCGACGCCCTCGGAGGACGTCGACCTGGCGGCGCTCTGGCCCGGCCTCAGGGAGATCCGGACCGACCGCCGCCAGAACGTCCGTCTCCACCGTGAGCTGGTGGAGCGTGTCGCGCAGGCGATCTAGCTAGACGTCGAAGCCGACCCTGTCGATCTTGCGGTGGTAGCGCTCGCCCGCCTTGCCACCCACGAGAGCGGCGAGCAGCGTCAGGACCAGCACGGCGACCAATGCGATCGCGGCGCCCGTGGTCAGCGAGCCCTCGTCGATCGGGATGCGCGGCAGGTTCAGCGCCTCGAGCACGTTGTACTCGGAGCCGAAGATCACGCCCGCGACCCCCAGGATGACGGTCACGACCAGACCGATCGTCCAGGTGCCGAGGCCCTGGCGTCCGCCGTCGAAGCGCGACATGCGACCGCTCACGTAGCCGCCGCAGTAGTAGGCGATCACCAGCACGAGGATCAGCAGGACCCCGCCGACGATGCCGATCGTGTCGGCGTTCGAGTTCGCGTCGGACGTGCTCACGTCGCTGAGGCTGAAGGCCGTGCCGGCCGCGCTCAGGATCGCGAGCAGGATTACCGCCATGCCGATCGCGACGAGCCAGCCGAAGAAGGCGGCGCCCCAGTTGAGGCCGCCGTACTCCGCGCGCTGGCGCGCGCGCACGTCGCGGACAGCCTCGCGGCCGCTGAGGCCCGCCGCGGGCGCCGTCGCGACCGTGCGGTCGTCCGCGACGACGCGGTCGTCCTCAAGCGCGCGGTCGTCCTCGACCGTCCGCTCGCCGGCCCCGTGCGCCGTAATCGGACGCTCGGCGGCGGGGCGGTCGGCCGTGGCAACCGTGCCGCGGTCGGCATAGTCGCCTCTTGTCGCTGCACTATTTCTTTTGAAGCGCTCGAACATGCCGCTCCGGTACCCCCGAATGGGTGTTCGGAAACTCCTTACGGAGTAGCCGGGCGGCGGCCCTCGCGCCCCTTCGGCGCGGGCACGAAGGGCGCCTTGCCGCGCCTCAGGCGCGGGTACTTTTGGCTGCCCCAGAGGAGCGGCGGCGCCTCGAAGCAGGGCGGCTCGGCGTTCTCGCCCTCGCCCTCCCCATCGCGCTGCTCACCGCCGTTCGGCCGGCAGTCGAAGCTCTCGATCACGCCGAGCGGCGTCGCGCGGTCGTACGCGTTCGGCGCCACGTAGGCATTCGCGCGCTCCCACGGTGGGCGCGTCGCGCGGCGCTCGAATGAGCGGCCGTCGATGATCGCGATCTGCGGCAGGTAGTGCTCCTCCCCGCCCCGGCCGGTGTAGCCGCCCACGCCGTTGCCCGCCAGGGCCGCGCCGCCGACGGTGATGAACTGCGCGAGCTGGCCGCGCGCGAAGCTGAGATAGGACAGGATCGGGTTCAGCTCGGGCAGGAACACGTGTGTCGCCTCGAGCACCGGCTCGGCGCCCCTGAGGAAGCGCGAGGCGGCCGGCACGCCGTTCCGGGAGGCGCGCACCAGCGGGTGGATGTCGTCGAAGAGCCTCTCCAGGTCCGGCGACAGGTCGCCCAGGTCGCGCAGCGTCGGGGCGAGGTCGCGCGCCGGCTGGCGCAGGTCGCGCACGAGCGGATCGGTGTTGCGCGCGAACGCCTCGAGCCTGCGCACCGTCGCCCGCGTCTCGCGCAGGAAGGTCGGGAACACGGAGAACGTGTCGGCGAGCGCGTCGTCGCGCGACGCCAGCGCCCCGAAGGTCGCGTCGCCGTTCGAGATCAGCCCGCGGAGCTGCCCGTCCTCACGCGACACGGCCGTGAACACGCGCCCGGTGTCGCGGAACACGCGCCGGAGCGCCACCTCCTGCTCCGCGAGCGGGCGCAGCAGATGGGCGCCGCCCTCGAAGAACGGCGCGGCGTTGCCGAGCGAGTCGTTGAAATCGCGCGCGAAGCTGCCGCTCGTGACGATGCCCGCCTCGTGGAGCCACTCCTGGAACGCCGTGCGCGTCTTGGGATCGAAGACGCGGAAGACCTCGTCGAGCTCGACGGTGTCGTCCACGTTCGCGCGCGCCAGCGTCCCGCCGTCCGGAAGTCTCTCCGCACCGGGTTCGCCGGGCGTGATCTCCACGTAGGTCTCGCCGAGCAGGCTCTTCTGGCGCAGGATCGCGCGGGCGTCGCGGCCGATCGGCGCGAAGCGGCTGTCCAGCTCCATCTCCACCTTGGTGGTGCGGCCGCCCGGCCCGAGTTGCTTCGCCTTCACCTTGCCGATGTTCACCCCCGCCATGCGCACGTCCGCCTCCTTGACGAGCAGCGATGCCTCGGGGAACTCCGCCGTGAAGCGGTAGCTCTCCGCCCGCAGCGGCAGCGTGCCGCCGAACGCCGTCCAGAGGAACATCAGCAGCGCGGCCACGGACAGCGTGAAGCCGACCATGGCTGCGATGCGTCCGATGCTGGGCGGGTTCTTGTTCATGGCAGGGGCAACGGCAGGTCGCCGAGGATCGGAAGGCCGCCGCCGCTGCCCGGAGGCGGCGCGGTGGGCAGCGCGTTGAAGTTGCAGGAGCCGAACTGGGTAGCGAGCAGCTGGTCGACCGGGCTCGAGCCGCCGGGGCCGGGGTTCAGCAGCAGGTCCGCCAGCGCCGGGTTGCTGTCGGCGAGGTCGTTCGCCACGCCCTGCACGATCCCCGTGAGGACCGCGGCCGGCACGCCGCAGATCGTCACGCGGCGCCACGGGCCCTGGCCGTCGGCGGACGAGAACAGCGAGGTGCCGTTCTGCGCCGTCCAGGCGAGCCAGTACAGGAGGCCCTCCTGGCGCTGGCGCTGCTGCGAGATCGACTTGCCGTCGAGACCCTCGGCCCCGCCCGGGTTGTAGGCGCCGATGTTGAAGAAGCGGTTCAGCTCGCCGAACGAGCGCCGCAGGTCGGGCGTCGCCTTCGCGGTCCCGGCGGCGGCGAGCCTCAGGTCGTTGGTCCACGGCCGCGCGGCGCGCACGAACGGGCGGATCTGGTCGCGGATCACCGGCTGCGTCTCGCGCAGGAACGGGATCACGGCCTGGTTTGTCTCGTCGAGCTTGCCGATCGGCTTGCGCAGCGACTGGAGCGAGCTGCGCAGCACCGGCGCGAACTCGCGCACGTTCCTGAGCGCCCGCTCGGACGCGCGGAGCGAGCCGGGCAGGCGCGCAACCGCCTCGGAGATCTCCGACTGGTCGGCGGCCAGCGCGTCGAAGACGACGTGCGACGAGTTCACGAGGCGGCGCAGCTCCTGCGGATGGCTCCCCACCTCGGTCATCAGGAGCCCGTAGTCGTGGATCAGCTCCTTGAGCGCAGCGCGCCGGCGCGCGCTCGCGCGCGTGACCCGCGCGATGTCGCGGTGGATCGGCTCGAAGCGCCGGAACACCTCGCGGAGGTCGTCGCCGCGCTGGTCGAGGCCCTTCCCGGCGCCCGCGATGAGCAGCTTCAGATACGGGCGCGTGTCCGCATCGAGGGCCGCGTAGATCTCGTCCGGGTCGATGTCCGGCAGCGAGTTGGCCACCGTGATGCGGCCGCCCTCCGGCACCGGCTTGCCGTTGCCGGGGTCGACCTCCACGAACATGTCCTTCAGCGCCGTCTTCGGGCGAAGCAGCGCCGTCGCGTCCCGGCGGATCAGGTTCTCGTTGCCCGGCTTGATCTCAAGCGTGACGACCGCCTGGCCCTCCTCGAGCTTCACGTCGGCGATGCGCCCGACCTCGACCCCCGCCACACGCACGGTCTGGCCCTGGCCGGGCTGCACCGCCTGCGCGTTCGCGAGCTCGATCTCGATCTTCTTCGGCGTCTTCTCCACGAGCGGGAAGCGGAAATCCTGCTGGCTCAGCAGGTAGACGGTCACGCCCAGGCCAATCACGGCGAGACCGAAGATCGCCAGGAAGTCCACCCAGTGCTTGCGGATGGCGAGCTTCACGGTCCGCCCCCGTAGAGCGTCGCGTCGCCGCCCGGCGCGCTCAGGTTCGGCGGCTCCTGGGTCTCACACGGCACGTCGGGCCGGTGCGGCGGCGGCATGTTCGTGTCGGGCGGCGGCGCGGGCTCGACCTTCCCGGTGGCCAGCTTGAATGGGTTGACGCCCTGGATGTGGAAGACCGGCGTGTTCGCGTCGTTCACGCGGCTCTCGCCGGCGAGGCCCACGAAGCTGCGGTTGATCTGCTCGCGGACCGAATGCCCCGAGTTGCCCTCCTCGATGCTCGGGATCTCCGACTCCATGAACGGCACCAGCACGCTGTTCGTGCACGAGGAGAGCGCCCGCAGCTGGGACAGGAACGGCACGAGCCGCGAGTTCAGCCTCACCAGGCTCGGCACCGCGAAGCGCAGGTCGCGGGAGAGGCCCTTCAGCTCGCTCTCCTGCACGAGCCCGCGCGCCTGGATCATCCAGGGCGTGGCCGCCGCGAGCGCGGGCGTGGACGAGCGCACGCCCGGCAGCGCCTCGCGGGCGAAGGTGCGGAGCGTGGGGAGCGCGGCGTTCAGCTCGCCCAGCGCCGGATAGCCCTCGCGCAGCGTGTCGCGCAGCGCCGGGACCGCTGCCTCGAGCGCGCTGTCGTGGGCGGCGATCGCGCCCGCGGTGGTGTTCAGGTCGGTGACGAGCTCCTCGAGCGCCCTCGGGTTGTCCGCGAGCGCCGCGAACGTCCGCTGCTGTCCGCGCAGGAGCCGCTGGATGTCGCGGTCCGGATCCACGCCGAGCAGTGCGTCGTTCGTGAGCGCGCCGTAGCGGTAGGCGGGCTCGAACGAGGGGATCGCGCGGTTGAAGGCCTTGGCGCCGCCGCCCTGGAGCGCGACCGTGCCGTACTCGTACAGGAGGGTCTGGAGGTCGCCGCGCACGTCCGAGTCGAGCGTGTCGAGGATCTCCGGCAGCGTCACGGTCGAGGCCGTCTGGGTGATGGGCACGGTCGAGCCGTCCGCGAGATCGCCCGCCGACGGCGAGCCCGGCTGGATATCGACGAAGAAGTTGCCCTCGAGGAAGATGCGCGAGCGGATCTGGAGGCGCGCGTCGTCGTGCAGCGGCAGCGCGTCGTCGCGCAGCTGCATTGTCACCTCGGCGGCGCCGCCGCCGTCCTTCGACTCGACCTTCGTGACCTTCCCGACCTCCACGCCCGCGATCCGCACCGGCGAGCGCGGCTTCAGGTTCTGGGCGTCCCGGAACATCGCCTTCAGCTCGTACGGGTTCGCGAACGGGTTCGCCTTGGTGAAGCCGAAGTACGTGAGCAGGAGCAGCGTGGTGAGCGCGAGCACGCCGGCCTTGAAGATGCTCATGGCACGTCCCCCAGGCCGCCTATGCCGAGCTCGCGCGCCTTGTAGGTGCCACCGGCAAGCCCGGGCGTGTCGCCGTCCACGACCACGTGGCTGCCGCCGCCCACGAAGCCGCCGCGCGAGTCGTCCGGCGGGTAGCGCGGGTTCGAGACGAGCCGGCTCGGATAGCCGGTCTGGCCGGCCTGGCAGTCGGCGCGCCCGTTGCTGTCCACCGCGGGACCTCCGTACTGCGTGTGGAGCGACTGCTGCACCGGCTCGCCCTGCGGGTCCTCGTCCGTCGGGACGTCAGCGGGGTGGGTGGACTCCGTGCTCCCGAGCGAGTTCTCCTGGTGCGTGTCGACGAGCTTCGCGAGAATGCGCTCGGTCGTTCCGCCCGGCACGGATGCCGACTGGTGCGTGCCGAGCGGGTTGAAGAAGTAGACGAGGTAGTTGCAGACCGTCTGGTACGGCGCCACGAACTCGATCGCCGGGCGCGTCACGCGCACCGCGGTGCGGAGGTCGCGCAGCCCGAGCAGCGAGCTCGGGTTGTCGCCCAGGTGCTCGGCGGCCCGAAACAGGTCCTCGAACTCCTCGCCGAGCTCCGGCGTCTCGCGGAAGGCCGGTACGCCCGCCTGGAGCGCGTCGTTCACGAGCGGGAGCGTCCGCGGGAGCTGCGCCGTGGCGGGCTGGAGGTCGCGTGACACCGCCGCGAAGCGGGCCAGGAAGGGCGTCTGGACGCGGAACGACTCGGTCGCCGCCTGCAGCGTCGGCGGGCTCTCCTCGATCGTCTGCCGGAGCGCCTCCGGATCGCGCGAGATCGCGGCGAAGGTGGTGGCCATCACGCCGAACCAGCGCGCCTGGACCTCCGCCACCGGCGCCGCCTGGGCCGCCGCGGCGCCGAGCCCCGGGCAGAAGTTCCGCAGCTCGGTGTTCGGATCGGCCTGGTTGCGCATCACCGGCAGCAGGTCGCGCGTGAACGGCTCGAGCTCGCGGACCGTGGTGTTGAGCGCGGGGCCGCGCCCGGCGATCGAGTTGCCGAAGCCCTCGAGCGACGCGCGCGCGTCCTGCCGGGTCTTCGGCGCGAAGGTGGAGAGCACGTCCTCCAGCTCGGGTGCGCTCGCGTTCGCGCGTGCGAGCGGGATCGTGTCGCCGTCCTGGTAGGTGCGCTTCGAGCGGCCCGGGATCAGCTCCACGTACTTCAGTCCCAGCGCCGAGCGTGGCCGCACCGACAGCGTCGTGTCCTTCGAGAGCGGCTCGATCTGCTTGTCGAGCCTCAGGTCGAGCACGGCGATCGCGCGCTCCTTGCCGCCGACCGTCCGGCGGGCGCTCTTGATGTCCCTCACGATGCCCACGCGGAAGCCGCCCGCGCGGACCTCGTTGCCCCTCACGAGCTTGGCGCCGTTCGGAACCTCCGCCTTCAGCTGGTAGCTCGGCACGAACGGCAGGCCGTTGTTCGCGCTGTACGAGATGAAGACGGCGACGATCGCCACCATCAGCGTGACCGCGCCGATCAGGACCGGGCTTGCGCCGAGCTGTCGCGTGCCGCGTCTCATGGGCCCAGGAGGAAGTCAGCCGCCGCGTCGGTGGCGGTGCGCGCGGGGGTGGCCGCGGGCGCGGTCGCCGCGGCGCTGCCTCGCGTCGGGTCGGGGGTGGTCACGCCCGGCTGTGTCGGGCCGAGGAACTGGTTACAGCTGGCGAGCTGCTCCCTGCTCGGCTTGACCTGGTAGTTCGAGCACTGGTTGATGACGATGCCGAGCCGCAGCACCTTGCCGACGTCGTCCAGCGCGTTCGTGGACAGCGCCTGCCAATAGAAGTAGTTCCAGACCGCCTCCATGCCCGTGAAGCCGGCGCGGCTGGAGCTCGTGTGCGTCTTGTCGCCGGCGGGCGGACCGGTCGCGGCGGCGCGCCGGTCGGGCTCCACGGCCCGGGCACGGTCGTCGAGGGTCTGGAGGAACTGGCGGAGCGGCTTCGCGAACCCGGGCGCGTCCTTGGCGAGCAGCCGGAGCTCCCTCACCTCGGCCGTCGTCTTCCGGACCGCGCGGCGGCCCACCACTGACATCTCGCCCAGGGCCTTGAAGGCCGGGCGGCCCTCGGCCGTGAACGGCCGCAGGCGGGTCAGGAACGTGTCGAGCTCATCCGAGGACGCCTCGAGGTTCCGCAACACGGGCGTCTGCGCCTTGGTCAGGTCGCCGAGGCGGCCCATGTACGGCTGCAGCTCGGCCAGGAAGGCCGGGAGCCGCCTGAAGCTCTCGCGCAGGTCGTCGCGGCGCGACGCCGAGATCTCCGCGGTCCGCCCCGCCTCGCGCACGAAACGGCTCACGTCGCGCTTGCGGTTCTCGAGCGCGCCGACCACGGTGTTCGCGTCGCCGATGAACTTCTCGATCGTGCTGGTCTGGCGCCCGAGGATCTGGAGCGTCTCGCTCGTCTCACGGAGCGCCGGGTGTGCGCGCCGGAGGACGTTCGACAGGTCGCCGGGGCGCCCCGCGAGCCCGGCGCCGCGCTCGCCCACGATCAGGCGCAGGCGCTCGCGGTAGGGCCGCCGCATGATGTCGTTAACGAGGTCGATCGCGATCGTCGAGCGCGTGCGGCTCACCGGCAGGCGGCCGCCATCCGGAAGGCGCTCGTCCGAGGT
>JAXDIL010000063.1:0-11731 GCA_034664005.1 Thermoleophilaceae bacterium
TGCCAGGCGTGACCGTTAACCGGCTCTGCGCCTCGGGACTCGAGGCAGTCGTGCAGGCCGCGCGCCAGATCCGGCTCGGTGAGGCCGATCTCGTGCTGGCCGGCGGCGTCGAGTCCATGTCGCGCGCGCCGCTCGTGATGCTGAAGCCGGAGCGCGGCTTCCCCCGCGGCAACGGCGAGCTCGTGGACACCACGATCGGCTGGCGCTTCATCAACCCGCGCCTAGCCGAGCGGTACTCGACCGAGTCGATGGGCGAGACGGCCGAGAACGTGGCGGAGCGCCACGGGGTGTCGCGCGAGGACCAGGACGCGTTCGCGCTCGAATCGCACCGGCGCGCCGTCGCCGCCGCCGAGGCGGGCCGCTTCGACGACGAGATCGTGACCGTCGACGTGCCCCAGCCGAAGGGCGACCCCGTGACCATCCACGCCGACGAGGGCCCGCGCCCAGACACCACGCTCGAGCGCCTCGCCGGGCTCAGGCCGATCTTCCGCGAGGGCGGCACCGTCACCGCCGGGAACGCGTCGCAGATCAACGACGGGGCGGCCTGCGTCGTCGTGACGAGCGAGGAGCGCGCCCGCGAGCTGGGCCGCGAGCCGCTGGCGCGGATCGTGACGAGCGCCTCCGCCGGGGTCGACCCCGCCGTGATGGGGATCGGGCCGGTGCCGTCGACGCGCAAGGCGCTCGAGCGGGCCGGCCTCGAGCCCAAGGACGTCGACCTCGTCGAGCTGAACGAGGCGTTCGCCTCGCAGGTGCTCGCTTCCATGCGCGAGCTCGGCTTCGAGCACGAGCGGCTGAACGTGAACGGCGGCGCGATCGCCCTCGGCCACCCGCTCGGCTCCTCGGGCGCCCGCCTGATCGGCACGCTGGCGCACGAGCTGCGCCGCCGTGGCGGCCGCTACGGCGTCGCCACGATGTGCATCGGCGTCGGCCAGGGCATGGCCGCCGTGATCGAGAACCCGGCGGCATGAGCGTCGCCGGGCGCGCCGGGCCGCCGGGCTCGACTGACCCCTGAAACGACTGCGGCCGCGCCCCTGGGGCGCGGCCGCAGCCGACTTTCGCGTGTCAGGAGTGACTAGCCGCGCGTGTGGTCGCCGCGGCCGTCGCTCGTCGCCTGCGAGCGGAAGCTCACCGACGCGCCACGGCTCGAGTCCGTGTTGCCGTCGTGGTTGTCGTCCGAGTTGGAGTCGTCGGACGCCTGAGCCTTGCTCGAATCGGTCGCGCCGTTGCCGTTGTCGTCCGAGTTCGAGTCGGTCACCTGCTGGCCATGGCTCGAGTCGGTGGCTCCGTCGCCGTTCTGGTCCGAGTTCGAGTCATCGGCCTTCACGCGCTTGGCGTTCTGGTCCTCGCTCGAGTCGCTGTCGCCGTCGTGGTTGTCGTCGGAGTGCGACGCACCGCCGCCGGTGACGGCGTTGTTGGTGTCGTCCTGGGCCTTGCGGTCGTCGGCCTCGTCGTCGTCATCGTCGCCGCCGCCGGGGCCGGAGTTGCCCTCGTCGTCGGGCCCGTCGTGGCTGGCCTTCGTGTTGGCCGCGAGCGCCTTCCCGATCAGACCGTTGTCGAGATCGAGTGCGGCCGTGGCGAACAACGAGGTGCCCGAGAACAGCACGAACGCAACGAACAGCGTGAGCAGTCGGCGGGTGAGCGAAAGTTGGCTCCCGAGCAGGTCCTCGGGGCCCTCAGCAAGTCGGAGATAGGCGTTGGAAGGGTGCATGCTTACTTGAACACCACACGCCGGCAGAACTCACGCGCTATGCGAGTCGCTGCGGGCCGCGGCGCCCAAATGCCAACTTCGCTGGAAGTTTGGCCACCAGAGGCTGCAGCATCGTTGCAAGCTCTGCCGCGGTCGGCCTCCGGGCCGGGTCCTTCTCGAGGCACGCGAGGATCGCGTCCGACAGAGCGGCCGGCACGGGGCGCGGCCAGGGGCGCGGCTCGTCCTCGAGCTGCGGGAAGCGGTCCTCGAGCGGCGCCTCGTCGTCCTTCGTCCGCGGCCGCCGGAAGGGCAGCTTGCCCGCCACCGCGTGATAGAGCGTGGCACCCAGGCCCCACACGTCGGCGGGCGGCCCCACGTCGCCGCGCGGGTTGCACTGCTCGGGCGGCATGTACGCGTTCGTGCCGATGTAGTCGGTCAGCCGCTTGGCGCGCTCGATCGTCCGCGCGAGGCTGAGGTCGATCACCCGCGGCGGGATGCCCATCACGAGGTTGTCCGGCTTCAGGTCGAGATGGACCCAGCCCTCCTCGGCCATGTAGTGGATCACCGCCGCCACGTGCAGCCCGAGCGGGAGCGTCTGCTCAAGCGGCAGGGCGCCGTGGCGCTTGATCAGGCGCCGCAGGGTCGGCCCCTCGAGGTGCTCCACCACCACATGCGGGTGGGGGCCCTCGAGGTGAGCGTCGAAGGCGCGCAGCAGCACCGGGTGGGCCAGCGCCTCGAGCGCGTCCATCTCCCGCTGAAGCCCGCGCAGCGCATACTCTTCCTCGACGAGATCCGGTCGCAGGACCTTGGCGACCATGACGCTGAAGCGGCGGTCGTCCCAGACCAGATAGACCTCGTAGCGATTGCCTCCGCCGATCGCCTTGAGGGTCGTTCGGCCAGGGGCGATCTCGTGCCCCTCGAGGAATTTCCATGACTGCTTGTCGGACGCCACCACGTGCATCTTGCAGAATTAGGAACACATGATCGACTTCGAACTCACTGACGAGCAGCAGCTGATCCGCGAAACGGCCCGCGAGTTCAGCGACAGGGAGATAGCTCCGCGCGCCCGTGAGAACGACCGCAACGAGCACTTCGACACCGAGCTCGTGCAGAAGATGGCCGACATGGGCTTCCTCGGATCGATCGTCCCCGAGGAGTACGGCGGACGTGGCGCGGACTACATGACCTATGGCCTGATCGTCGAGGAGATCGGCCGCAACGACTCGGCGATGCGCACCGTCGTCTCGGTCGTGACCTCGCTCGTCTGCTCGTCGATCGTCCGCTGGGGGACCGAGGAGCAGAAGCAGCAGTGGCTGCCGCAGCTCTGCTCCGGCGAGGGTCTCGGCTGCTTCGGGCTCACAGAGCCGGACACCGGCTCCGACGCGTCCAACCTGAAGACGCGCGCCGAGAAGATCGACGGCGGCTGGCGCATCAACGGCGGCAAGATGTGGATCTCGCTCGGGAACTACGCCAAGCTCGCCATGATCTTCGCCCAGACCGACCCGGAGCTGAAGCACAAGGGTCTCGCGTGCTTCCTCGTGCCCACCGAGTCCGAGGGCTTCTCGTCGCAGGAGATCCACGGCAAGCTCGGCCTGAAGGGCTCCGACACGGCCGAGCTGGCGCTCGACGGCGTGGAGGTCTCGGACGACGCGCTCATGGGCGAGGTCGGCGACGGCTTCAAGATCGCCATGTCCGCACTCGACTCGGGTCGCTACAGCGTCGCGGCCGGCTGTGTGGGGATCTGCCAGGCGTCGCTCGACGCGTCGGTCGCCTACTCGAAGGAGCGCACCCAGTTCGACCGGCCGATCGCCTCCTTCCAGCTCGTGCAGGAGATGCTCGCCGACATGAAGGTGCAGACCGAGGCGGCGCGCGGGCTCGTGTGGCGCGCAGGCTGGCTGAAGGACGGCGGCAAGCCGAACACCACGGAGACCTCGATCGCAAAGCTGTACGCCACCGAGGCCGCGGTGAACTGCGCGAACCTCGCGATCCAGGTGCACGGCGGGTCGGGCTACGTCGACGACTACCCGGTGGAGCGCTACCTGCGCGACGCGCGCGTCACCACCCTCTACGAGGGCACCTCGCAGATCCAGAAGCTGATCATCGGCCGCGCGCTCACCGGCGAGAACGCCCTGGTGCCGTAGCGATGGCGACCGTCGCGGCTGAGCTGCGCGGCGCGGTCGGGCTCGCCCGGCTCGACCGCCCGGAGGCGCGCAACGCGCTGTCGGCCGAGCTGATGGAGGACCTCGCCGCGATCTGCGAGCGCTGGGACGAGGACCCCGCGGTCCGCTGCATCGTGATCGCCGGCGGCGACGACTGGTTCGCCGCGGGCGCCGACATCAAGGCGATGGCGAAGCGCACCTTCGCCGAGACCCTGACCGCCCCGGCGGCGCGCTTCTGGCCGCGGCTCGCGGCGCTGAAGACGCCGCTAGTGGCCGCGGTCTCCGGCTACGCGCTCGGCGGCGGCTGCGAGCTGGCGCTGGCCTGCGACATGATCGTCGCCTCCGAGCGCGCCGAGTTCGGCCAACCCGAGATCCTGCTGGGCATCATCCCCGGCGGCGGCGGCACCCAGCGGCTCGCGCGCGTGATGGGCAAGCAGCGCGCGATGGAGCTGGTGCTCACCGGCCGCCGCATCGGAGCGGACGAGGCGCGCGAGCTCGGAATCGTCACGAAGCTCGCCCCCGCAGACGGCTGGCTCGATGCCGCGCTCGAGCTGGCGCAGACCGTCGCCGAGCGCCCGCCGCTGGCCGTCCGGCTCGGCAAGCAGGCCGTGCTCGCCGCCGAGGAGACCGCGATGACGGCCGGACTCGACCACGAGCGCCGGCTCTACGAGCTTGCGATGGCGACCGAGGACCGCGTCGAGGGCATGAACGCGTTCGTGGAGAAGCGCAAGCCGGAGTTCCGCGGCAGGTGAAGGTCCTCGGAGTCGTCGGCGCGGGCACGATGGGCGCCGGCATCGCACAGCTCGGTGCGGCGGCCGGGATGCGCACGCTCCTGCACGATCCAGACCCGCAGGCCCTGGAGCGGGGCGCCGAGAGCGCTCGGCGCGGGCTGGCGAAGTGGGTGGAGAAGGGCCGCATCGAGGAATCCTCCATCGAGCTGCTGGAGCCGGTTTCGAGCCTCGACGAGCTGGCTCCCTGCGAGCTGGTCATCGAGGCGGCACCGGAGCGCGCGGACGTCAAGCGTGACCTCTTTGGCGCTCTTTCCATGGTCTGCGGTGACGATGTGGTGCTCGCGACGAACACCTCGTCGATCCCCGTGACCTCGCTGGCCAGCGCAGCGGCGCGGCCCGAGAACGTCGTCGGGATGCACTTCTTCAATCCACCTCCATTGATGCCGCTGCTGGAGCTGATCCGGGCCGAGCAGAGCTCAGACCGGGCGCTCGAGATGGCTCGGGAAGCGGCTGCCGCGATGGGCAAGGAGGTCATCGTCGCCGCCGACGGACCCGGCTTCCTCGTGAACCGCTGCGGCCGTCCGTTCAACGGCGAGGGGCTGCGGCTGCTGCAGGAGCGCGTCGCCACGCACGAGCAGATCGACCGCATCTGCCGCCTCGGCGGCGGCTTCCGGATGGGCCCGTTCGAGCTGATGGACCTGGTCGGGGTCGACGTGGGCTTCGAGGTCGCGAAGTCGTTCGACGAGCTCTCGTTCGGCGAGCCGCGCTGGCGCCCGAGCCCGATCCAGGCGCGCATGGTGGCCGCCGGCCGGCTGGGCCGCAAGACCGGACGGGGCTACTACGACTACGAGCACGGCGCCTGCCCCGTCGAGGATCCGGACCCGCCGGCGCCCGGCGGCGGTGACGGCACGGCGCTCACCGTGCTCGGCGAAGGACCACTGGCCGACGGCCTCCGCGAGCGCGCCCGCTCGGCCGGCTACGAGCTCCGCGAGGGAGGGCCGTCCGAGCTGATCGTGGACGCCGCCCCGCACCCGGAGCTCGCGCGGCCCGGCGCGGAGACGCCCACGCTGCGGGGCGGCGCGCCGCTCGTGGTGCTGTGCGCGGCGACCAGCCTGGCCACCCGCGGCGAGGCCGGCGCGGTCGGCTTCCACCTGCTTCCGCCGCTCGACGACGCGAAGCTGGTGGAGCTGACCCGGCTTCCGACCACCCAGGCGTTCGCGCGCGAGGCCGCCGAGCAGTTCTTCGGACGCATCGGGTTCCTGACCGAGTGGGTGGAGGACGCGCCCGGGCTCGTGCTCGGCCGCATCGTCAGCCAGCTCGTGAACGAGGCGGCGTTCGCGATCGGCGAGGGCGTCGGCTCAACCGAGGACGTCGATACCGGCCTCACGCTCGGCCTGTCGCATCCGCGCGGTCCGGTCGCCTGGAGCGAGGCGATCGGGCTCGAGCACGTGACCGCGGTGCTCGACGGCCTCTGGAACGAGCGCCGCGAGGAGCGCTACCGCACCGCTCCCGCGCTGCGCCGCGCGGCCGCGCTCGGGCGTACCCTCCGCGACTGATGGCCACAGCCGACCTGACGGTGCTGGCACTCGGGCGTCAGGGCGCTAGTGCCAGCGAGTACATCGCGGAGATCCAGCGCCGCCTTCAGGGCCAGGATCGCGTGCGCTTCGAGATGCACGCGATGGGGACCTCGCTCGAGGGCTCGACCGAGGACATCCTCGCGGTCGTGGGCGAGCTCCACTCCGTGCCCTTCGAGCAGGGCATTCCCCGTGTCTACACCGTCCTGAAGCTGGACGAGCGCCGCGACCGTCCGGACCAGACACTGGCCGACAAGGTCAGGAGCGTCGAGGACCGCCTCGGCGGCGACGTCCGCTGACCGGCGTGGGCTAGCCGGACGCGACCGACCAGAGCCGCCACGAGCCGGGCACGCCCTTGAGGTCGTGCTCGCCGCGGTCCTCGAAGCGCACGCCGGAGCCCGCGACGAGGTCCTTCACCGTCTGCGAGACGAGCACCTCGCCGGACCCGGCGGTGGCGCCCACGCGCGCGCCGATGTTCACCGCGATCCCGCTGATGTCCCCGTCCACCACCTCCACCTCACCTGTGTGCAGGCCCGCGCGCACCTCGAGCCCGACGGCCCGCACGCCGTCCCTCACGTCGGTCGCGCAGCGAATCGCCCGGCCCGGGCCGTCGAAGGTCGCGAGGAACCCGTCGCCCAGCGTCTTCACCTCCCGCCCGCGATGGCGCTGCAGGTGCGTCCGGACGACCCGGTCATGCTCCTCCAGTAGGTCACGCCAGCGGCGGTCGCCCAGCTCGGACGCGCGTGTGGTCGAGTCGACGACGTCGGTGAACATCACCGTCGCCAGAACCCGGTCCGGTTCGTAGGTCGCCGTCGTGCCCGTCAGGAACGACTCGACCTCGTCGAGGATGTCGTCGCCGTCGATCCACCAGAGGTGGTCGGCGCGCGGGAGCTCCACGTACCGGGCGCCCGGGATGTGCTCCCCGAGGTAGCGACCGTGCTCGACGGGGATGATGCGGTCCTCGGAGCGGTGGAGCACGAGCGTAGGCACGTGGATCGCCGGGAGCGTCCGGCGGATGTCGGTGTCCTGGACCATCTTCAGCCACGCGACGGCCGTCGCCGGCGTGCCGCCGAACACCATCATGCGGTTCCAGTGCTCCTGCGCCGCCCGGTCATCCGCGACGCTCGGGGCCCAGAGTTGCAAGAGCCAGGCGTTGTCGCCCCAGGACTCCCCCACGCGCCGGTTGAACTCCTCAGTGACCTCGCGCGGAGCGCCCGGCGCGTAGTCGGCGTCTTCGGTCAGCCGCGCGAAGCCGCCCATCAGGATCAGCGAGGTGACACGGTCCGGGTGGCTCGCGGCGAACACGGCGCTCAGGGAGGCGCCCTCGGAGAGCCCGAATGCCACCGCGCGCTCGCTGCCGGCGGCGTCGAGCACGACGCGCATGTCGTCCATGCGCTCCTCGATGGTTGGGAGACGGTCGGGAGGCAGGCGCTCCGAGAGCCCGGTGCCGCGCTTGTCCCACATGATCACTCGCCCGAGCGTCCCAAGCCGCTGCAGCCAGCGCGCGTACGCCGGGTACTCCCACGCGCTCTGGAACGACGGCACCCAGCCGAGCGTCACGAGGATGTCGCGGTCGCCCTCGCCGAAGACGTCATACGCGAGGCTCGTGTCGCCGTTTCTTGCGTACCGGGGCACGAGCCGGGTCAGCCGAGGTAGCCGGTGCGGCGCAGGTAGCGCTTCAGGGCGCGCAGGTACTCGCGACCAAGCGGGGAGACGTCGAAGGGCGTCCTGCGGTCGAGCTCGCCGCGCCGGAGCGCGGCGCGCACGATCCGGTAGCCGGCGCCGCAGCGGTCCAGCAGGCACAGGTCGGCGACCAGCGGCGTGAGCGCGCCCTTCACGAACGCGGCCTCGTCGAAGCGGCGGGCGCGGGCGTAGAGTCGCCGCATCCGGCGCGCGTGCGTGCGGATCTTCGCGGGGTACTCGCGCGTGACGACCTCGAAGCGCCGCAGCGCGTAGTGCCAGATCCGGATCGGCCGCGCTCCGCACGCGCCGCAGGTGAACAGGCCGCGGAAGCGGAAGTCGTCGCCCACCAGCTCGACGACGCCGTCGCCGCCGAGGTCTCGAGCCACGTACCCGCCGCCCGTGTCGAGCTTCGCGCGCCGGTAGACGTTCGCTGCCGCGTCGTAGCCGTATGCGAGCACCAGCACGCAGCAGCTCGCCCCGCCGGTGAAGAGACCGACGACCGCCTCGGGCTCGCCGTCGCCGTTCAGGTCGCGAAGGCCGACGTGCTTGCGCGTGAGCGCGGACTCGGTCGGGGTGCAGAACTGGTCGCACGGGTCGCCGACGCCCTCGTCGTAGAGCACCTGGCCGGCGCGCGTGACCTTCACGCGGAAGTCGCGGAACTCCTCGAACTCGAAGCCGGCCTTGCCTCGTTCCCGCTTGAGATAGGACAGCTCGGCGGTCACCGTCCCGCTCGTCGCGGTCTCCACGGTGCGCGCCTGCGCCGAGGCAGCGGCGGGCACGACGAACGCGGCCGCGAGCGCCGCGCTAGCTAGCCAGCCGAACGTCCTCAGGCGTGGTGGCCTTGACACGGTGGTCTCCGTCGAGGAACGGCATCGGCTCGCACATCTCGAGGATACGGGAGCAGGTCCGCTCGCCGATGTGCTCGCCAAGCGCCTCGGGGTTCACCACGTCGGCCGTCACGAGCATGGGCCGCCTGTCCTCGTAGCGCCTGTTGACGACCGCGTAGAGCTGCTCGAGGCGCCACTCGTTCTGCTTTGCCACCGCGAGGTCCTCGAGCACGAGGAAGTCCACGCTGCCGAGCAGGTTGAGCAGTCCGAGGTAGGTGTCCTGCGCGCGATCCTCGTAGGTGGCGCTGATCCGGGCGAGCAGCTCGGGGCCCGAGAAGATCGCCAGCGAGCGGCGCTCGCGCAGCACCTCCTTCGCGACGCACATCGCAAGGCTCGTCTTGCCGCTACCGATCTCACCGAAGAAGTAGAGCCCGCGGCCGGTCTCGAGATTGTCGTCGAGCTTCCGGCAGTACTTGCGCACCTCGCGGACGATGCGCTGGTCGAGATTCGTGATCGGCCAGCGCTCGAAGTCGACGTCGAGGTAGCGCCTGGGTATCGAGGTGGCCAGCCGGGCGGCCTGCGCCGCCGCGACGCGCTCGCGGCGGCAGCCGCACTCGCGTGCACCGTTCGTCTCCTCCACCTCGATCCAGCCGCTGCCGTCGCACTCGCCGTAGCGGCACGGCTCGGTGCGCATGCTGCGCTGGCGAAGATGTGGCGCGCCCCGTGAAAGCATCCACCTGCAATAAAGCACGCCGCTCGGCTGGCCCGGGCGCCCGCTCGGCGTTCTTCCCCCTTCTTGCGGGGTTTCGTCCCGAACCGCTTCCCATGCCCCTCGACGAGTTCCTCCCCCAGTTCGACCACAACGAGGTGCACTCCACCCGCGTGGCCGCCTCGCCCGAGCGCACGCTGGCGGCGGCGCGCTCGCTCAGCTCCCGCGAGGTGCCGCTGGCGCGTGGCCTGATGGCACTCCGCACGCTCCCCGCGCGTGTCCGGGGGGAGCGCCGCAGGACCGATCGGCCGATGATCGACTCGATGCTCCGGGGCGGCTTCGTCGTGCTGGCCGAGCGCCCGGAAGAGCTCGTGTTGGGCGTGGTGGGCCGCTTCTGGCAGCCGCGCGCCTCGGTCCTCCGAATCGAGGCGGCGGAGTTCGCGGCGTTCGACGAGCCCGGCTGGGCCAAGTCCGCGATCAACTTCGAGGTCCGGCCCGCACCCGGCGGCGGGACGCTGCTGGCGACCGAGACCCGCATCCAGACCACCGACGCGGCGTCGCGGCGCAGCTTTGGGCGCTATTGGCGGCTCGTGGGACCGTGGAGCGCCCTGATCCGGCGCGCCTGGCTGCGGGCGATCCGGCTCCGCGCCGAGCGCGCCTAGCCGCCCGCCAGGTCGCCGAGAGCCTCCAGCAGCCGGTCCACCTCGTCCTCGGTCGTGTAGTGGAGGAAGCCCGCCCGCACGGCGCCGCCGCTCTCGTCGATCCCGAGGGCGCGCATCGGCTCGAGCGCGTAGTAGTTGCCGTCCCAGACGTAGAGGTCCTGCTCGCCCAGGAGCTCGGCCAGCTCGCGGGGCCCGCGGCCGTCCACGTTGAAGCAGAACGTCGGCGTACGGCCCTCGGGGGTCCGGATGCCGTAGAGCGTGACCCCGTCCGGTAGCCCGCTGAGGAAGCGCGCCGCCAGGCGCGTCTCGTGCTCCTCGATCAGCCGGAACGCCGAGTCCAGCTCGCCGCCGCCCAGCTCGCGCAGGTAGTCGATCGCGGCCGTGGCCCCCGCGATCGCCTCATGCGACTGGGTGCCCGTCTCGAACCGGTGGCCGGGCGGATCCTGCTCGGCCGGGCGCACGCGGTCGGCCGGCAGCGACTCGGCGAGGTCCGGCCTGATGGCCGCGATGCCGAGGTGCGGGCCGAAGAACTTGTACGGCGAGCAGAGCAGCACGTCGAGCCCGGTGGCCCGAGCTCGCAGCCGGCGGTGCGGAGCGAGGTGCACCGCATCGGCCCACGCGAGCGCGCCGACCCGGTGCGCCGCCGCCGCGATCCGCTCGGCGTC
The DNA here is from genome assembly GCA_034664005.1 of Thermoleophilaceae bacterium. Lineage (GTDB taxonomy): Bacteria > Actinomycetota > Thermoleophilia > Solirubrobacterales > Thermoleophilaceae > JACVRW01. The sequence goes on from JAXDIL010000063.1 coordinate 10,698, forward strand.
CGGGATCGAGCCGACGGCGTTCGAGGCGAGCGTGAAGGCCACCACGCGCGTGCGCTCGCCGAGCAGCTCCTCGAGCGCGTCCAGGTCGAGCGTCACGTCCTCGGCCCGGAGCGGAGCGGTCCGCACGACCAGCCCGTGGTCCTCGGCGACGACCAGCCAAGGCGACACGTTGGCGTCGTGGTCGAGCGCCGTCACGACGATCTCGTCGCCCGGCTCGAGCGTCCGCGCCACCGCGTGCGCGAGCTGGAAGTTCAGCGTCGTCATGTTCGCGCCGAACGCGATCCCCTCCGGCTCGGCACCGGTGAAGTCGGCGGCCGCCGCCCGGCCGCGCTCCATGACCTCGTCCGACTCCCGCGACGTACGGAACGCTCCGCCAAGGTTCGCGTTCGAGTCGCGCAGGTAGCCGCTCATCGCGTCCATCACGGGCTGCGGAACCTGCGACCCGCCCGGGCCGTCGAAGTACGCAGCCCGCCCGGAAAGCGCCGGAAAGCGGGCGCGCAGCGCCTCGACGTCGATCAACTGTCGCGCAGGTCGCGCAGCACGAAGTGCAGGATGCCGTCGTGGCGGTAGTACTGCCACTCGTTCGGCGTGTCGATGCGCACCCGCGCCTCGAACTCCTTGCCGTTCGACGCCGTCACCTTGAGCGTCTTCGCGCCCTCCTCGAGCGGCTCCAGATCGAAGCTCTCCTCGCCCGTCAGGCCAAGCGACTCGGCCGACGCGCCGTCCGGGAACTGGAGCGGCAGGATCCCCATGCCGACCAGGTTCGAGCGGTGGATCCGCTCATACGACTCGGCCAGCACGAAGCGCACGCCGAGTAGCCGCGGGCCCTTGGCGGCCCAGTCGCGCGACGAGCCCGAGCCGTACTCCTTGCCCGCGATGACGCACAGCGGCGTGCCCTCCTCGTGGTACTCGAGCGCGGCCTCGTAGATCGTCTTCACCTCGCCGTCCTTCTTGGTGAAGCCGCCCTCCGTGTCCGGCGCGAGCAGGTTGCGCAGCCGGATGTTGGCGAACGTCCCGCGCACCATCACCTCGTG
>JAXDIL010000091.1:0-6983 GCA_034664005.1 Thermoleophilaceae bacterium
GGGGTCACCGGCTCGGTACGCGCCGAGGCGCCGAGCGCCAGCTTCGACACGATCCGCGACGCCCTCGTCACCGAATACGCACGCGAGTACGACATCGGCGAGGAAACGCTGGACCCCGAAACCCTCGCCCTCGCCCACGAGCTGGCCGGCGAGCACCGGGTGAGCTAGGCCAATACACCTCGCCCACGAGGGGTAAGGCGTTTTCCATTGCGAGATGGAAAGGAAAAACGCCTAACCCAGTGCGGGGGTGGGGCGGGCGCCCCGAAGGAGTCGGCCCTCAATGCGGCCGTTGGCCGAGGGCGGCGCGGGCGCGAAGGTGCCCCGCGGCCCTACGCCGCGGCTCGGGCGCCGGCGCGGTCCGCGTTGCGAACGATCGCGTCCACGTACGTCGGCCACAACTCCGGCGGCAAATCGTGGCCCATGCCGGGAATCTTCACCAGCTCGGCGTCTGGGATTGCCTTGGCGGTCGCGATGCCGGCGGGCAGCGGCACGAGCGGGTCGGCCTCGCCGTGGATCACGACCGTGGGAGCGTCGACATCGCGGAGCTCGGCCGTACGCGGGCCTGACGCGAGGATCGCGCTCAGCTGGCGAGCGGTGCCGGCCGGGTAGTGGCAGCGGTCGTAGGTCGCGGCCGCGACGGCGCGCGTGCGTGCCTCGTCGGGTGGATAGGCCGGTGAGCCGATCATCCGGAACACCCGCACGAAGTACTCGATGTAGGCGTCACGGTCATGCGGTGCTCGGCGCATCAGAACGCTCCAGACGCGCAGCTTCGGCGTGCCCACGCGCCGGTCCCCGGGGCTCGACGACATCGACGCGAGCGACAGGACCCGCTCCGGCCGGCTGATGGCCATCGTCTGGGCGATCATGCCGCCCATCGAGACGCCGGCCACGTGAGCGCGCTCGATCTCGAGCTGATCGAGCAGGCCGAACGTGTCGTCCGCCATGTCCGTCAGGAGGTACGGCACACGCGCGGGGATGCCCGCCATCAGGCGCATCACGTTCGGCACCGGCGCCTTCACCTTCGTCGACAGTCCCGCGTCGCGGTTGTCGAAGCGGATCACGCGGAAGCCGCGCTCGGCCAGCAGCTCGCAGAGGTCACGGTCCCAGTGGATCAGCTGCATCCCGAGCCCCATGACGAGCAGGAGCGGCTCGCCACTCGGGTCGCCGATCGTCTCGTAGACGAGCTCGACGTCGCCGACCTGGGCGCGCTCCTCGCTCACCGGCCGGGCAGGCCGATCCGCGCGTTCGAGACGCGGACCGAGAACTTGAAGTTGCTGGTGCGGAGGAAGTTCGGGTCGCGCCCGAGCAGTTCGAGCTTGGCCGTGTGCCCCTTCCGGAAGCGCCAGCCGTTGCCGAACAGCTGGAACCGGATCTCGCCGCGCTGGTTGTCGCGCAGGCGGTAGACGCCGCGCGAGACGAGCAGCTGCTTGCCCCGGTGGACGTCCCAGAGCCGCGCCGCGATGAAGCCGCCGCGTCCCGTTGTCCGTATGTCGGCCTCGACGATGGGCATGCCGAGCATCGTGAACTGGCTGCGGAAGCGCCGCTGCACGTTGACGGTGCCCTTGTCCCGCCGCGCCGGCACGGTCGCGCATGCTCCGGTGCTGCCGAACGGGTCGATGGCCTTGGCCGTCGCCGCGCTGCCCTTCCGTGAGTCGATCCGCTGCGTCCGCCGCTGGACCATCGGCACCGACTTCGGATGGAGGCGCTCCCAGTTCTCCGCGCGGTACGGCGCGCCGGGCGGCGCGCTCGCCGGGCAGGTCTGGCGGAAGGCCAGCACGCTGCCGTGCGCGGGCGGGCTGCCCTGATGCTTCAGGTATGAGTCGAAGAAGCCGCTCGCCTGGGCCGTCATGGCGGCGTTGACGGCGGCGTTGTTCGTCCCGCGCGGATGCCCGAGGTCGCCGAGCTGGAGCGAGATGCGCGCGCCGGGAGCGGCATGGAAGCTCCGGTACACCCGGAGCGCCTCGGTGGCGGGGAAGAGGTCGTCCGTCCAGCCGTTCTGCACGATCAACGCGGCGCTCGTCCCGGTGAGCCCCGCCCAGCTGTGGAAGCGCGTCAGCTCCCTGCCCACGGCGAGCGCGTCGGCGCGAGCCGGCTCACCGCGCTCGGCGAGCGCCTTCCAGGTCGTGATGTCCGAGCTGAACGGGCCGCCGGGCGGGGCGTAGAAGCCCGTCGCGGCGCCAGACGCGTAGAGGACGTCGTTGTAGCTCTTCTTCATCACGCCGCCGGGGCGGATCGCGTCGTTCGGCTTCGGCGTGCGGAAGTCGAGGAAGCGACCGTTGGGCTGGAGCGCGTAGGTCATGTCGGAGCCCGGCCAGCGCGCGTATCCGGCCGTGAGCGAGAGCGGTGTGCCGTTCGGGCTCTGCCAGGGGATGAACGAGCCGTCCTCGAGCCGGACGCGGTTGCGGAGCCGCGCGAGGTTGAGCGTCTGGATGCCGCCGTACGAGACGCCGGTCGCTCCGATGGCGCCCGCGCTCGTGACGCCCTGATCCACGAGCAGTCCGAGCAGGTGCTGCGTGTCGCGTGCCTCGTAGCGGTGGTCGGCGAGGTGGATCCAGCCGCGGTCGCAGGCGGGGCTCGTGCGCGAGTCGGCCCTGCCGCAGGAGCGCCCGAAGCCGCGTGCCGAGTAGGTCACCACCGCGTAGCCGTTCTGCGCGTAGAAGACGTTGCTGTAGCCGTCGGCCGGCGAGTGCGACTCGAAGGCGCTCTTGTCGCCGGCCCAGCCGTGCATCATCACGATCGTCGGGAAGGGGCCGTCGCCGGTCGGCGGGAGCGTCACGTCGACGTCGAGCGGGACGCCGTCCCAGCTCGCGACGCGCTGGACGTCGGTGCTCGTGGGGCAGAAGAGCACGCCGTCCTGCGGGACGCACGCGTGGCCGAACGGGTTGGGCGGCGCCGCCTGCGCCGACGGCGCGACCAGCAGGGCGGTCAGCACCGCCGCGAGTGCGAGCGCGCGGCGCTTCACGAGGCGGGCGTCTTCTTCCGCGCGCTGCCGGGGGTGGCGTCCTTCTTCCGGCCGTTCGAGCTGGCGCTCGCCTTGCCGGCCTCGCGCGCGGCGGCGAGCAGCTCCGCGAGCGACTCCTCGAGGTGCTCGGCGAACGCGTCCACGTCGGGCATCGCGTCGTAGTCGGCGAGCAGGCCGAAGTCGACCTTGCCGTTGTAGCTCATGATCGCCACCGCGAGCGCATGGTTCTCCGGCAGGAACGCGACCGGCACGATCTCCTGCATCTCGCGCCCCAGCAGGTAGAGCGGGAACTGCGGCCCGGGCACGTTCGTGACGATCAGGTTGAAGAGCCTCGTGGAGAAGTTCAGGCGCGAGGCCTGCGCGAGCAGCGTCGGGGGCGCGAAGTCGTTCAGCGCGGCGATCACCTCGGCGCCCAGGGCCTGCTTCGACTCCTTCAGCTCGCCCATCCCCTGGCGAACGACCTGGAGCCGCTCAACCGGGTCGTCCACGTAGACCGGCAGCGGTCCGCGCATCGCGGCGATGCGGTTGCCGAGCGATCCGTGCTCGTCGTCGCCGCGGATCGAGACGGGCACGAGCGCGCGCAGCTCGACACCCTCCGTGCGTACGCCGCGGTCCTGGAGCCAGCGCCGCAGCGCGCCGGCCACGACGGTCAAGACGGTGTCGTTCACCGTGCCGCCCAGCGCGTTCTTGATCTCCTTGAAGTCGGCGAGCCGGCTCTGCACCCAGCGCACGCGCCGGTGCGGCCCGATCGGCACGTTCAGCGGCACGTCGGGCGCCGGGTTCATGCCCGCCCATACGACCTCGCCGATCCCCTCCGCTGCCTCGCGCACGGTCTCGAGCGTTTCGGCCGGGCGCTGAAGCGCGCCGAGCGCTCGGCCCGCGAGCTCGAATGGCGTGCGGATGAGGCCCTTGACCCCGTCTGCCAAGAGCTCGACGTCGGAGGGCTCGGGCGCCGGCGTCCAGCGGTCCTCCGTCTCCGGCGGCTCGGGCACTGGCGAGAGGTCGAACAGGACGGTGGCGATGTCCACGCCCGACACGCCGTCCACGAGCGCGTGGTGGGTCTTCGAGATGAGCGCGAAGCCGCCGTCGTCGAGCCCGTGGACGATCCATACCTCCCAGAGCGGCTTCGAGCGGTCGAGCCGCTGCGAGAAGATGCGTCCGGCGAGCTCGCGCAGCTGCTCCTGCGTGCCGGGCTTCGGCAGCGCGGTGTGGCGAACGTGGTAGTCGACGTTGAAGTTGGGGTCGTCGATCCAGAACGGCCGCCCGGCCTCGAGCGGCGGGAACGCCAGCTTCTGGCGGTAGCGAGGCACGAGCTGGAGCCGCGACTCCATGTGCGCGCGGAATTCCTCGCGCGTGGGAGGGGGCCCCTCGAAGACGACGAGCGCGCCCACGTGCATGTGCGACGCCTGTTTCTCCTGGGCGAGGAACGAGGCGTCGATTGCGCTCAGCCGGTCCTTGTGTCCCTGCTTCGCCACGCGCGGAGCCTACTCGGGACAATGGGGTCTGTGAAGCTGCTCGTAGTCGTGCTCGCCGTTCAGGTCGCCATAGGACTCACGCTGGTCGCCCTGGTGGCGACCGACAACCTGCCGTTCGTGGACGACGACGAGGCCAACGGCAGCCCCGCGCGCCCCGCGGCGGTCCACACCGACCGCTTCGACGGCGCGGCCGCTTTCGAGCTCCTGCGCGAGCAGGTCGAGCTGGGGCCGCGCCCGGCCGGGTCGCCTCAGTCGCTCAAGCTCGCGAGGCGCCTGAGGCGGATCGTCCCGCACGGACGCTTCCAGAAGGTTCCCGGCGGGCTCCACAACGTGATCGGCACGGTGCGCGGCCGCGAGCCCGGCTATCTCGTGGTCGGCGCGCACTACGACACGAAGGACATCCCGGGCTTCGTGGGCGCCAACGACGGCGCGTCCGGCACGGCCGTCGTGGCGCAGCTCGCGCGCACGATCAGGCGGCCCCGCCACACGATCCACTTCATCTTCTTCGACGGCGAGGAGGCGCCGCGCGGCGTGCCCGACCGCCAGTTCGAGAAGTACGGCATCCGCGGCGCGAAGGTCGCCGCGCCCAGGTTCGCCGAGGCGCGCGCCATGGTGCTGCTCGACTTCGTGGGCGACCGCGACCTGTCCATCCCGCGCGAGGGGAACTCCGACCCCGCGCTATGGCGGAAGCTGCGTGCGGCAGCGCGCCGCGTCGGCGCCGGCCGCGTCTTTCCGGCGAGCAACTTCGGCGAGGTCAGCGACGACCACATCCCGTTCATCCGCGCGGGGGTTCCGTCCATCGACCTGATCGACTTCGACTTCCCCTGCTGGCACCAGACCTGCGACGACCTGTCCGCCGTCTCGGAGAAGAGCGTGGACGCGGTCGGCGAGACGATCTACGAGCTCCTGCGCACGCTCTGATCGCTAGCCTGAACCGCGATGGCGAGCACCCCTGAAAAGCTGCTCCTGGCCGCGCCGCGCGGCTACTGCGCGGGCGTCGACCGGGCCGTGCAGACGGTCGAGCGCGCGCTCGAGCTGTACGGGCCGCCGGTCTACGTGCGCAAGGAGATCGTGCACAACAAGCATGTCGTCGAGCAGCTCCGCGAGCGCGGCGCCGTGTTCGTCGACGAGGAGACCGAGGTGCCCGAGGGCGAGACGGTCGTGTTCTCGGCGCACGGCGTGTCGCCCGCCGTGCACGCGAACGCGAGCGCGCGCCGGCTCACCACGATCGATGCCACCTGCCCGCTCGTGACAAAGGTGCACGTGGAGGCGAAGAAGTTCGCCGCGGAGGGTTACACGATCGTCCTGGTCGGCCACGAGGGGCATGAGGAGGTCGAGGGCACGATGGGCGAGGCGCCCGACCACTTCGTCCTGGTGGAGACCGAGGAGGACGTCGACCGGCTGGAGCTTCCCGACCCGGACAGGGTCGCGTTCCTGACCCAGACCACGCTCAGCGTGGACGAGACCGACCGCATCATCCGCCGCCTTCGCGAGCGCTTCCCGGACATCAAGAGCCCGAAGTCGGACGACATCTGTTACGCCACGACCAATCGCCAGCTCGCGGTTCGTCAGATGGCGAGCGAGTGCGACCTCGTGCTCGTGATCGGCTCACGCAACTCGTCGAACTCGAACCGCCTCGTCGAGGTGGCGCGCGACCACGGCGCCGAGTCGCACCTGATCGACAACGAGAGTCAGGTCCAGGAGGAGTGGCTCGAGGGCAAGCGCGTGGTCGGGATCACGTCCGGCGCGAGCGCGCCAGAGGAGCTCGTCCAGCGGCTGATCGAGTTCTTCCGCGCCCGCGGCACGAGCGACGTCTCCGAGTTCGAGGTAGTCCAGGAGGACGTGCGCTTCATGCTCCCGAAGGACATCAGGACGGCACTGGCCGCTCAGGGCGCCTGAGGCGTGAACTGCACGCCGTGCAGGCGGAGTCCCGGTGACTCCGCTTCGACCGTTCCGTCCACCTCGTAGAGCCCCGGCTCCTCCAGGCCGCCCTCGGACAGGACGGCGAACGCCCCTCCTGCCGTGTAGCTGAAGCCGGCCGCCGCGCCGGCGTCGGCGGCCGCTATCCAGTCCTCGCCGTCGGTCCAGTCGCGCACGAGCTCGAGCCGCTCGCGGTCGGCCGGCAGCGCGATGTCGGCGGTCTGCGGCTCGAGCAGCACGCCCGGCGCGTCCTCGGGGCGCACCGGCTGCATCGGCTCGACGTCGATCCCGAGCTGCTGGCCGATCGCCCGCTCGGTGTCCTCGTACTCGCCCTCGCCGTAGTGCACGAGCGCCAACTTCCCGGTGCGGTCGAACAGGTAGCGGCCCGGCCAGCCCCGGTTCCCGTACTGCCGCCAGACCTCGTAGGCGGGATCGAGGGCGACCGCGTACGGGATCTCGAGCCGCTCCACGGCGCGCGCGACGGTGTCCCGGTCGCGGCCGAACGAGTACCCGGGCGTGTGCACGCCGATCACGCGCAGGCCCGCGTCGCGGTAGCGCCGATCCCACTCGAGCAGGTACGGAAGCGTGCGGAGCGAGTTCACGCGGGCGAAGTCGAAGAACTCGAC
>JAXDIL010000016.1:0-7459 GCA_034664005.1 Thermoleophilaceae bacterium
AGCCGACGAGGGGACTCGAACCCCTGACCCCCTCCTTACCATGGAGGTGCTCTACCAGCTGAGCTACGTCGGCGTGCTGAGACCGTATCTCGGTCGAGTGGGGGGAGCAGGATTCGAACCTGCGTACGCGATGCGACGTGGTTTACAGCCACGCTCCTTTAGCCACTCGGACATCCCCCCGAGCGCGATCAGGACGCGATTGTAGACGCGGGTCGGGCAAGATCTCGCGCGTGGAGATTCGCCCCCTTGAGACCACGACCGAGTACGACGCTGCTGCGCGGATCTTTGCCGACGCGTTCCTCGACGATCCGGGCTGGGTGGCCGTCGGGCCAGATCGGCGTGGGCATCGGCATGGCGTGCTGCGGCGCTATCACCGGACCGCGCTGAACGTCATCGACCGCTACGGCGGGCCGGTCTACGGCGCCTTCGAGGACGCCGCGCTCGTCGGGGTCGCCGCCACCTTCGCGGCGGGCAGATACCCGCCGCCGGCGTGGACGCTCGCCCGCTTCGTCCCGGGCTTCCTGCTCGCCGGCCCGGGTCCGATCGTCAGGGGACTCCGGTTCTCGGCCATCCAGGAGAAGGGCCATCCGCACGACGCGCACGTGTACCTGTGGTTCCTCGCGGTCGACCCGAGCCACCAGCGCGGCGGCGTCGGGCGTGCTCTCCTCGCGCGCGTGTACGAGGACGCCGAGGCGCCCGTCTACCTCGACACGGCCAATCCGGCGAACGTCCCGTACTACGCGAGCAACGGCTTCGAGGAGCTCGGCAGGGCCGCCGGCCCTCGCGGCGCGTCGATGTGGTTTATGAGGCGTCCCTGAGGCGCTGCGCCTCGGGGAGTCCCTCGAGCTTCTTCAGCGTGTTGTTCTCGATCTGGCGGATCCGCTCGCGCGTAACACCGAACGCGCGGCCCACCTCCTCGAGCGTCCGCGCCTTCTGCCCGCGCAGGCCGTAGCGCATCTCGATCACCTCGCGCTCGCGCGGCGGCAGCGCGTCGAGCGCCCGCTTCACGTTCTCGCGACGCAGGTTCTCGCTCGCCTGCTCGAAGGGCGACTCGGCCGAGTCGTCCTCGACGAAGTCACCCAGCTCGGAGTCCTCCTCCTCGCCGATCGGCTTCTCGAGCGACACCGGCAGCTGCGCGATCCGGAGGATGTCCTTCACCTCGCGCGCGGTCCACTGGAGCTCGATGGCGATCTCCTCGGGCGTCGGCTCGCGGCCGAACTCCTGCACGAGCTGGCGCTCCACGTGCACGACCTTGTTCAGCTTCTCGACCATGTGCACGGGGATGCGGATCGTGCGTGCCTTGTCGGCGATCGCCCGCGTGACCGCCTGGCGGATCCACCAGGTCGCGTAGGTGGAGAACTTGTAGCCGCGCCTGTAGTCGAACTTCTCGACCGCGCGGATCAGCCCGAGTGAGCCCTCCTGGATTAGGTCGAGGAACGACAGCCCGCGTCCGAGGTAGCCCTTGGCGATCGAGACGACCAGCCGCAGGTTCGCCTCGATCATCTGCTGCTTGGCCGACATGTCGCCGCGCTCGATGCGGCGCGCGAGCGCCACCTCCTGGTCCGCGGTCAGCAGGTCGACGCGCCCGATCGAGCGCAGGTAGAGCCGCAGCGAGTCGAGGCTCGGCTCCACGGTCAGGTCGATCTCGGGCTTCTTCGTCTGCGCCGAGCCGTCCGGACCGGGCGACGGCGTGTCGACGGGACCCGCGACGTGCGGCTTCCCGTCCTGGGCGACGATGTCGACGCCCGTCTCGACGAGGTGCGCACGGAAATCGGAGATCTGCTCCTTGGTGACCTCCACCTCCTCGAGGCATCCGGCTATCTCCTCGAAGGTGAGAAAGCCGCGATCACGCCCCTCGGCGGCAAGCCCGCGCAGCTCGTCGACGTCCATGAAGCGCGCCTCGGCGGGCTCCTCCAAAAGTGCGACTGCAGAGTCGTGCTTCTCCGTCACCCTCGCTCCTTCAGCAAACCACGGCTTGACCGCCGGGGGGCGGTGTCCTGGGGGGAAATCGAGTTTTTGGCGGGCCGCGGTGAAGACCGCGAGGGGCTGGCCGTGGGGGCAAGGCCACATGGCATACAGCCGATCGGGCCATAGTACAACGACTTGTGCGATTTGCCTCGCTCTTTGCCTATGTATCGTCCAAGTCTCCAATGACCGACCCGGTGACCCTCCTCGGAAGTGACGTTCAGGCCAGCCGCCCGTCCACCCACGTGAGCCTCTCGCGCGTCGGCGTGACCGGCGTGGAGAAGGTGGTCCGCATCCGGTCGAACGGGAGCGAGCAGCTCTTCTACGCTGAGCTCGAGTGCTTCGTCGACCTCGGGCCCGAGCAGAAGGGCGCGCACATGTCGCGCTTCGAGGAGGTCGTGAACGAGGCGATCGACCAGGTGGTGCTCTCTGAGGCCTTCAAGGCCGAGACGCTCGCCGCCCACATCGCCGAGCACGTGCGCGACCGCCAGCAGGGCGCCCGCTCCGAGGTCACGATCGCCGCCCGCTACCCCGAGCACAAGCTCGCCCCCGCCTCCGGCTCGCGCACGCAGGAGATCTACACGCTGTTCGGCTCGGCCGTCGCGAGCGCGGCGGGCACGCGCCGCATCGTCGGCGTCGAGGCGCAGGGCATGACCGCCTGCCCGTGCGCGCAGGAGATGGTCATGGAGCGCTCGCAGGAGCGCCTGCGCGAGGGCGGCTTCACGGACGACGAGATCACCCGCGTGTTCGAGGCGGTCCCGGTGGCCACCCACAACCAGCGCGGCATCGGCACGCTCCACATCGGCTGCCCCGAGGGCTGCGAGGAGGCGATCGAGGCCGAGGCGCTGCTCGAGATCGTCGAGAGCTCGATGAGCTCCGAGATCTACGAGCTGATGAAGCGCTCGGACGAGGTCGAGGTCGTCGAGAAGGCCCACATGCACCCGCGCTTCGTGGAGGACTGCGTGCGCGAGATGGTCCGCAAGGCAACCGAGCGCTTCTCGGGGCTCGACAAGAACGCTTTCATCTCCGCCCGGCAGGAGAACCTGGAGACGATCCACAAGCACAACGTCGTCGCCGAGCGCCACGGTCTGCTCGGCGAGCTCACCCGCGAAATTCGCGAAGGTGAGACGGCTGCGCGGCACGTGACTATGCGCGAGTGGCTCGAATCAGGCTGAACGAAGTCCGTGCAGGACCTTTCGGGGGTCAAGGGATTTTGATAATCCGCCGATGTGACCGGTGTACACGGTTACACGGAGGCAGTTTTGACGCAGGGCCCCCACATGCCACTCTCCCAAGACGCAGCCCTCGTGGTTGCCCTCGCCGGCACCGCGATCCCGTTCGCCCACTCCGCTGAGGACGAGGCAGAGCGCTGGCTTCGGGCCATGCGGCTCCACGGCCAGGTGGGCGCGACGCTCCAGGCGCTGGGCGTCGGCGAGTCACCGCTGATGACCGGCTCCGAGCACGACCACTCCGAGGGTCACGGCACGCCGAACCTCGGTCCCGAGGTGCTGGACGACGTCACCGAGCGCGCGTGCCACTTCGCGACCAGCCGCAGGGCCGAGAACGTCGGCACCACCGACGTCCTCTTCGCCGTGCTCGACGTCTACGGCAAGCTGTTCGACCGCGCGCTCTACCTGCGCGGTACGAGCCGCGAGGAGCTCGTCGAGCGACTCACGGCTGCTGCCGCGCGGCACTAGCGCCACGCCGCTCCTGCGCCGCCTCGTCGAGGGTGCGCCGGAAGTTCAGGAAGTAGTCCGCCCCGCTCGCGACGGTGATCGCGACCATCGCGTAGACGAGCGCCTGCACCCAGGCGTCGCCGGCGTCGTTCGCGGCGATCAGGGCCAGCACCGCCGCCACCTGCACGATCGTCTTGATCTTGCCGAGCCCGCTCGCGGGGATCACGACCCCCTGCTGGCCGGCCGCTATCCGCAGGCCGCTGACGGCGAACTCGCGCGCGATGATCACCATGGCCACCCAGGCCGCGAGCCGGTCGAGGCTGACCAGGCTGATCAGCGCCGCGGCGATCATGAGCTTGTCGGCTACCGGGTCCATCACCTTGCCGAAGTTGGTGATCGCCTGGCGCGAGCGCGCGATGTAGCCGTCGAGGCCGTCCGTCAGCGCGGCGATGGCGAACACGATCGCGGCGACCGTGGAGCCGCCCGGCGTCTCGACAAGCAGCGCGACGACGAGCACCGGCACCAGCAGGATGCGGCTGAGCGTGAGCGCGTTCGGGAGGTTGAGCGGGAACAAAGCCGGGGTGAGGCTACCCGGCTGCGCCGGAGCTAAAGCGGGCGGCGGCGCGCCGACCAGAGCGAGCGATCGTCGAGATCGCGCTCGCGGCCCTGCCGCTCGCCGCTCTCGGGCGAGAGGTTCGCCAGGTTCTGCTCGAGGCTGATTCGGAGCTCGTGAAGTAGCTGCTGGCCAGTCATACCCTGCACTATGGCCGCTCGTCGTTAACGGGAGCTAAGGATTTCCGGTGCCGCCTGGCGAGGTACTCGAGTCCGGCGGTGCTGCCGACCGGGCCGAGCGGGGAGACGGTGGCGGCGAGCAGCGGCCACGGGAAGATGCCGCGCCGCGCGCCGCGCGCGACCAGCAGGCAGAGCACGATCCAGCCGATCCCGTGAGTCCAGCCGAGGATGCGCTCGGCGTTCTCGCCGAGGCCGCCGATCGCCGTCACGAGCAGCGCCGCGAAGATGCAGACCTCCGCGAGGCTGTAGAGCCGCACTGCCTGGAAGTAGGACATCGCTCAGCTGACGACCACGCGTGCGCGGAGCCAGGCCAGCATGGCCTCCGCCGACATCGGCCGCGCGAGCGCGAAGCCCTGCGCGTAATCGCAGCCGAGTCGCGTGAGCCGCTCGCAGACGCGCTCGTCCTCCACGCCCTCGGCGACCGTCTCGAGGTGCAGGTTGCGCGCGAGCTCGATGATCGAGCGGACGATCGCCTCGGACTCCGGCTCGTCCATCAGGTCCGTGATGAACGAGCGGTCGATCTTCAGCGCCTGCACAGGGAGCTGGCGCAGGTAGGAGAGCGACGAGTAGCCGGTGCCGAAGTCGTCGATCGAGGTGCGCACGCCGATCTCGCGAAGCCGGGTGAGCGCCTGGCGCGCCTGGTCGTGGTCGCCCATGAGCGTGCTCTCGGTGATCTCGATCTCGAGCATGCCCTCCTCTAGGCCGAAGGCGCGCCGCTGCGACTCGACGAGATCCGGGAAGGACGGGTCGAGCAGGACGCGCGCCGGGACGTTCACGGCGACCGGGACGAAGCAGCCCGCGTCGAGCCAGCGCCGGCAGTCGGCGGCCGCCGTCCCGAGCGCGAACTCGGTGAGCGACTCAGCAAGGCCGGTGCGCTCCGCCAGCGGCACGAACGTGCTCGGCAGCACGGGCCCGACGACCGGGTCGGTCCAGCGCGCGAGCGCCTCGACCCCCACCACGGTGCGCCCCGGCAGCTCGACCTTCGGCTGGTAGTGCATCGTCAGGGTGCGGGCGTCGATGGCGCGCTTCAGGGCGGTCACGAGGATCAGCCGCCGTGGCGCCTCGTCCTCGATGTCGGGCGAGAAGAACTCGCGTCGCGACTGGGCGCGCTTGGCGCGGTACATCGCGGCCTCGGCGCGCTGCAGGAGCAGGTCCGCATCGTGGGCGTGCGTGGGCGCGCAGGCGATGCCGACGGTGGCGTCCACGCTCAGCGCCGCGCCGGCCACGTCGAGCTGGCGGCTCAGCGACTCGAGCACCTTCTCGGCGGCGAGCACGGCGTCGCCGCTGCGGGCGATCCGGGGCAGCAGGAGGCCGAAGCGGTCGCCCTCCACGCGCGCGACGAGATCGGTGGCCCGCACCGAGCGCTTCAGCCGCGCGGCGACCTCCACGAGCACGGCGTCGCCCTGCGCGCGGCCCAGCGTGTCGTTCACGTCGCGGAAGCGGTCGATGTCGACGACGAGGAGCGCGAGCTCGCTGTCGTCTGCGGGCATGTGCGTGAGCGCGCGCGCCGTCGTCTGGAGGAGCGCCGTGCGGTTCGGGAGCGAGGTAAGCGTGTCGTGGAGCGCGAAGTACTCCATCTCGGAGGCCTGCTTCGAGGCGCGGTGCACGGCGGCCATCGGCAGCGTGAGCAGCGGCAGGAGGTAGAGCCAGTGCTCCGCGATCACGGCCACCGGCGGGCCGAGCGCGAACAGCGTGCCGGCCGACCAGCTGCGGAACAGCAGGTCGCCGCGCAGGTGGTCCCGGATCGAGGAGTTCTGGAGGAGCGCCTCGGCGGTGCGGACGATCGTGGAGTTGGCGGCGAAGAAGACGACTCCGGCGAGCGCCATCGCCGGCAGGTCGGTCGCCTGGAGCTCGTCGCCGCTCCCGAGGCCCGTACCGCCGGCCGCCTCGAGCGCGAGCCCGGCCGCGATCCACGAGATCGCGAGCTGGGCGAGGTTGAAGACGATGCGGTCGAGCGGGCGTCGCCGGATCAGGTCCGCGGCGAGCGACGCCGCCACCTGCACGGCCACCACCTCGGGGATCCCGTAGACGAGCAGGATCGCGAAGGCGAACGGCGTGGAGAAGGTCTCTTCGCCCACCTGGCCGTGCACCTGAATCGGGAACAGCTCACCGAGGAAGACGAGTGCGACGAGGACCCAGAGCTCGGCGTCCGCAGGGCCGAGGTCGCCCATGCCGAAGGCCGCCAGGCCGATTACACAGGCGAGGCCCGCGGCGCTGACTAGCCGCAGGTAGAGGGAGAACGAGGGTTGTGAACCAGGCACCGGGGCGAGTCGCGGCGAGACGACAAGCGCCCCGGTCCTGGGCCGACCAGTCGCCGCTCAGTCCGAGCGGCCCATCAACGGCCGGGAACCTCTACAGCTTACGGGGCGCGCCAAGCGCCTCGAGCATAACGAGGAACCCTGCTAGGGCCACCGCGGAGCGGTACGCCTTCGCCTGGAGGGTGATCGAGGTCCTACGGAGCTTCGAGGGCATTCTTTCTCCTCGATTTGTCGGGGGCGAGGCCGGCGAGTCAAACCGGCCCATTGGCGCCTCCATCGGCCGTGGCGGGCGAGCCTTAGAGCGACCGGCCGCAAGCTGGACGCGTGGCCCACGAACATTCGTCCAACCTCTCGTTTTTCGCCGTGGGCGCGGGACCGGGCTGACGACGTAGGTCTTGGCGCGCCCCCGCATGACCCTCGCCCTCTCCTTTCTGTTGATGATCCTGACCGTCCCGCTGGCGGGCGGAGAGCTGCGGCGGCTGGAGAGCCTGCGGCTCCGCTGGATCTGGCTCGCGGCGGCTGCGTTCGCCTTGCAGGTGGTGCTGGTGGTCGTGGCGCCCGAGGGCGACACGGTTCTGCAACGAGTCGCCCACCTGTGGACCTACGGGCTGGTCGGCGCGTGCGTGATCTCGAACCTCGACCTGCGCCACGTGTGGGTGGTCGGGGTCGGCGGTCTCCTCAACTTCATCGCCATCGCGGCGAACGGCGGGGTGATGCCCGCGTCGGCGGGCGCGCTCCGCACGGCCGGCCTCGACGTGACGAGCGGCG
>JAXDIL010000038.1:0-38020 GCA_034664005.1 Thermoleophilaceae bacterium
CGCCCAGCGGCCCGAACTGCTGCTCTGCGACGAGCCCACGGGGCAACTCGACTCCGACACGGGGCGGCGCGTGCTCGACCTGGTGAACGCGCTCCAGGCGGAGCTCGGCTTCGCGCTCGTCGTCGCGACGCACGATTCGACCGTGGCGAGCCGCGCCGAGCGAACCCTGACGCTCGCGGACGGGCGGCTCGCATGATCGCCGTGGCCCGCCTGGCGCTCACCAACCTGTGGCGCTCGCGAAGCCGCACGCTGCTCCGCATCGTCGTCCTGGCGACGGCCACGGCCCTGCTCGGCTCGATGCTGCTGTTCGTGGGCGACTCCCTGAAGCAGATGAGTGCCGGCGCCGTGCGCAGTGTGCCGCTCGACTGGCAGGGCCCGCTCACATCTCAGAAGGCCGCGCGGACGGTGGCGGCGCGCACCGCCTCGCAGGCCGGAGTGCTCGCCGCCGTACCCACGGCCACCGCTCCGCTCGAGGGCGCGTCCACGGCGTCCGCCGCCGGCACGACCCGCTCGGGCTCCGGCTCCGTCCTCGCCGTGCCACCCGGCTACGGCCGCCACATCCACACCTTCCGGATGCTGCAGGGGTCCCTGAAGCCGGGTCAGGTCGTGCTCGACCAGCAGATGGCCGCCACGCTCAGAGCGCAGATCGGCGGCAAGGTGCGCCTGCAGGCCACCCGCACGGGCGCGCCGGTGGCCTACACGGTGTCCGGGGTCGCGGTCGTCACGTCGCCCGACGTGCTCTTCCAACCGCTGAACCCTCAGCTCGGCCCCGCGCCCGCGCAGCCTCCGGCGAACGTCGCGATCCTGCCCCTCGACACCTTCGCGCGCACCTACGCGCCGCTGCTTCGGTCGATCACACCCGCCAGCGTGGGCTCGAGCGTCCAGCCGGGCGCGCAGACCGGCGTGCAGTGGCAGGTGCAGGCGCAGCTCGACCCGCGCCCGCTATCAGCCGGTAGTCCGACGAAGGCGTACAGGCTCGAGAACCAGACGCGCAACCGCGTCGAGCGCAGCCTGCCCGGACAGGTGCAGTTCGTCGACAACCTCGGCGACCATCTCAACACCGCCGCCGGCGACGCCCTCTACGCGGTGGCGCTCTACATCCTGCTCGCCGTGCCGGGCGCGCTGATCGCGCTTGGGCTCGCCTACCTGGCCGCCCTCGGCACCGTGGAGCGCGACCGGCGCGACCTGGCGTTGCTGCGCGCCCGCGGTGCGTCGCGGCGCGACCTGCTCGCGCTCGCGGTGATCGAGAGCGCTGCCCTTGGCGCGCTGGCGGGCATCGCGGGCGGGGCTCTCGCGGTCGCGGCCGTCGCGGCGCTGGTGCCGGGCGGCGTGCAGCTCACAGCGGGTCGGATCGCGCTGGTGGCTGGCGCCTGCATCCTGCTCGCGATTGCGGGGGCAGCCGCCGCGCGAATCGGCGCCGCCGCGTCGGTCCTGCGCTCGCGTGTGGCCGACAGCCGGCGCGGCGTGCAGCGGACCGGACGGCCGCTGTGGCAGCGCCTGTACGTCGACATCGCCTGCCTGGCGGTGAGCGGGCTCGTCTACTGGCTGACAGTGCGCACCGGGTTCTCCGCCGTGGTCAACCCCGACTCGAACCCGACGCTGTCGCTGTCGGTGTACATGTTCTTCGCACCCGCGCTGCTCTGGATCGGCGCAACTCTGCTGCTCGTGCGCCTGCGTGGCCGCCTGCTGAGCTGGGCGGCGGCCCGGGTGGCCGGCGGAAGGGCCTCGAACGTCCGCTCCTTCCTGCTTGCCAGCGCCGGCCGGCGCGGTCCGGCGATCAACCGAGGGCTCGTGATCGTGGGGCTCCTGCTCGCCTTCGCGGTGAGCCTGGGGATCTTCACGGCCACCTGGGACCAGCAGGCGCGCGTCGACGCTCAGCTCACGCTCGGCGCCGATGTGGTGGCCACCGCGCCGCCGGGTCAGGTCGCAAAGACGGGGATCGAGAAGAAGATCGCGCGCGTGCCCGGCGTGGCGGCCACGACCGCGCTCGACCACTCATACGCCTACGTCGGCCCGGACCTGCAGGACACATATGGGATCGACCCGTCCACGTTCACGCGCGCCACGACGCTGCGCGACTCGTACTTCATCGGCGACTCGGCGAGCGGGGCGATGCAGAAGCTCCGCAACACACCGGACGGAATCCTGGTCTCGAAGGAGACCATCACCGACTACGCGCTGAAGCCGGGTGACCTGCTCAAGCTGCGAGTGCTCGACCGCGCCAGCGGCCGCTTCCGCGTCGTCCCGTTCCACGTGGTGGGCACGGTCCAGGAGTTCCCGTCGGCGCCGAAGGACTCCTTCATGGTCACGAACCTCGCGCACCTGGAGCGGGCGAGCCACGGCGCCGGCCCCAACGTGGTGTTCGCGAAGGCGAGCCAGGACCCGGTCGCGGTGGCGCAGCGCGTGAAGCGAGCGACGCTGCGCGACGGCACGATCGTCAAGGACATCCGCGCGCAGACCGCGCAGACCGTCAGCTCGATCACCACCGTCAACCTCGACCACATCAGCCGCATCGAGGAGGTCTTCAGCGTGCTGCTCGCCGCTGCGGCCATGGCGCTGTTCGTGGCGCTGGCGGTGGCGGAACGCCGGCACGAGTTCGCGACGATGGCGGCCGTCGGCGCCTCGCTGCGGCGCATCGGCGCGTTCCTCTGGAGCGAAGCGGCTCTCGTGCTGGCCGCCGGCGCGGCGCTTGCCGCGGGATTGGGCTGGCTGCTCGCGAAGATGCTGGTGGCGATGCTGACCCACGCGTTCGACCCGCCGCCGGATCACCTGGCGATCCCCTGGGGCTTCCTCGGCGAGCTCGCGGCCGCGACGGTCGTGACGACCGTTATCGCCATCGCCGTCGCCGCGCGTCGCCTGAAACGCCTGCCGCTCGGCGCGATCCTGCGCGAGCAGTAATGGGGGTCAGGCGCCGCCGACGGTACGGCGGAACAGCACCATGCAGACCACCGCGATGATCGCGCAGACGAACGGAATCGCGAAGCCGAACACGCCGAAGATGGCAAGCACGAAGCCGACCACGGCGATCACGCCGGTCGTGCTCCCCACGAGCACGAGCTGGTAGGCGCGCCGCTCACGACCTCTGCGCGAGGGCGGTCCACCGGATGTTGGTGAGAGTCCCACGGCGTGAAAGCTACCCCAGCAGCCGCTCCGGCCTAGTACGTCAGCGTCGAGTCCGCCCAGCCGGCCAGCTCCACGAGCTTCGTCGGCGGCGCGAGCTCGATGCCCTCGGCGGCCGTCTCCGGGTCGAGGCCACGCGCGTTGCTCGACATGCCGGATAGGAAGATCGGCACACCGGCGCTCACCAGCGCCTCCCAGTGCTCGCCGAAGCTGCCCGTGCCGATGCCGTGCGCCGTCGCCGCGGTGGCCGGCCGCGCGTACTGCACGCCGTCGCCCGCGATGAACACCTGCACGTCATGGCCCTCCTCGGCCGCGGTGCGCGCCACCAGCAGCGCCAGCGCTCCGCGCGTGGGGTTCTCGGGCCCGGTTGCCAGATGGATCAGGAGCTTTGTCATGCGCGCAGTCTGCCTTCGATTGGCTCGTGCGTACATAGCTATTTGATCCAATCGGGGTTAGTCTCGCCATGTGAGGCGCTGGCCCGCCATGCTCGCGACGCTGGTCGCCCTTGCCGCAATCCCGGCTGCGCCCGCGGCCGCGCTCGATCCGCCGCAGGCGTCCGTTGGCGGGAACAACTCGCAGTGGATCTCCGGCGACCTCCTGTCGCAGACCGGCCTGAACTGCTCGACCGCGATCCTCGGTAGCGCGTACACCGAGATCATGGTCCAGGGAATCGCCTCCTACGGCGGGCTTCCCTCGGTTCCGAAGGTCGGCGACGGCTACTGGACCGCGTTCCTCGTCTCGATCCCCGGCAACCCGTGCGGCCCGGGCTCGACGTCGGTGGTCACGACGCTGGTCATGCCGCCATACACGGACGTCGACTCGTCCAGGCAGATCCGCTGCTTCGGCCTGCCGCGCTCCGCCTCGGGCTGGCAGGAGCTGACCGGGCAGAGCTGGAGCTTCCTGGGCCAGAGCGGCCCGTACTGCCCGACCGGGCCGACGCCCTCGCCGTATCACTCGGGCGGCCAGCAGTTCGGCTTCCGGCCGCTCGCAAGCGGGCAGATGTTCTGGATCTTCGTACCGGTGAAGTCCACCCAGCCGCTGATCGGCGCGCAGAGAAGCCCGGCGGACGGCTTCCGCTGGCTCACCGATGCCACCGGCGTCTACGCGAACCCGGGGCTGAGCACGGTCTGGGCGAACGTCTTCCCCTCGGGCGCCGGCGGCAACCCGCGCGTCTACTTCGCGCGCGACCCCACGACCATCCCCTTCTGGAAGGACGACGCACCGAACGACCCGGACAACCCGCTCTTCCCGGGAATCACCACCAAGAGCCGGGTGGAGTGGTTCGCCAACCTCTACAGCGCGGGCAAGACCGGGGAGTTCTGCTGGCAGCTGTTCAAGGGCGCTGCCGATGCCTCGCCCGATATCGACTCGTGCTCGCCCGGCTCGTTCTCGGGCTGGAACGGAGCGATCACCGCGGCTGGCGATCTCTGGCAGGTGTTCGGCTCCGGCGGCGCGAAGGGACCCAACGGCGGCTACTCCCCGCTCTACTACGACGACGATCCGCCCAACACACTGTTCACGCTGCGCTGGCGGTTCATACCGGGTGCCGGTCAGGGTGCGGCGCCACCGCCGGCGGACACCCAGTTCCGGACACTCTCCGGTCCCGACCAGGACGGCGACGGGGTGGCGAACAACGGGGCCGACGCCTGCCCGGCTGTCAAGGGAACGCTTGCGAACGGGTGCCTGCCCGGCGTGCAGGAGGACCCGGACAAGGACGGCGTCTACGGCGCCGTGGATGCCTGCCCGAGCGAGGACGGCAAGGGCGCGCTGAACGGCTGCCCCGGCGACATGACCGGAGGCCTATCGGTGAAGAAGGGCACGCTGCTCAAGGGCGCGGCTCTGATCAAGGGCACGAAGATCAAGTTCACCTGCAGCACGGCCTCCACCGCCAAGGCCGCCCTCGTGATCTCGAAGAAGACCGCAAAGGCGCTCCGGATCAAGTCCAAGAAGAAGACGCTCACGATCGCGAGCGGCAAGGGCAAGTGCGTCCCGGGCTCCAGCGGCAGTGCGAAGCTGAAGCTCGCGCGCGCGTACGCGAAGAACGTGAAGCGCAACCGGAAGAAGCTTCCGGCATCGCTGACGCTCGGCCTGAGTGCGCCGGGCAGAACCGCGCTCACGCTCACGCAGGCCGTCAAGCTCCGCTGAGTAGCCTCGTGGCGTGGCACGCGCGCCGAGCGAGGAGCCAGAGGGAATCGTCTACAGGCCGGAGCTGCTCTCCGTAGAGGACGAGGACGAGCTGGTCCGCCGGATGAAGACGCTCCGCTTCGACCCAATCGTGCTCCACGGCCAGGCCGCGAAGCGCACCGGGCGCCACTACGGGCTCGACTATGACTATGGGTCGCGCACGCCGATGCCCGGCGAGCCCGCGCCCCACTGGCTGCTGCCGGTCCGGGCGAAAGCTGCCGCGCTGGCCGGCCACGACCCGGAGGAGCTCGTCGAGATCCTGGTGCAGCGTTACCCGCCCGGCGCGACGATCGGCTGGCACCGCGACGCGCCGGCCTTCGGAACCGTGATCGGCGTCTCGCTCGGCGGCTTCAGCCGGCTCCGCTTCCAGCGCGGCAAGCGCGAGCAGCGGCGCGTCTGGGAGGTCATGCTCGAGCCGCGCTCGGGCTACGTCCTGAGCGGCGAGGCGCGGCGGTCGTGGGAGCATTCGATCCCGCCCACCAAGGAGCTCCGCTACTCCATCACGTTCCGCACCCTCCGGAAGCCCGACTGATGGACACCGCCTGCCCGAACTGCGACGCCGCGGCGCCACCCGGCGCGCGCCGCTGCGCGCGCTGCGGCTACGGCTTCCTGGAGGACGGCCGCGGGCCGCGCCGCTCGCGCCCCGGCCGCGCCCGCGCCTCGGCCGCCTTGGCACTGGCGATCGTCGCCGCCGGCGCCGCATTCCTGTCGACAGTCCTGGATAGGGGTCGCTATACGACACCTATCCAGGATCGTCGCGCGAGCGCGGGGCTCGAGGTGCTCTCCGAGCGGCCGCTTTCGCGCGCGGCGGCGGAGCGCGTGCTCGCTCAGCGCTACCTCCACGCGCAGGACGACGACCAGGCCGACGTGCACTGCTCCGGGCGCATCCCCAAGCCGGCCCACTCGGTGCGCCGTTGCCGGCTCACCTATCCGGCCGGCGTCAGGCGGACGCTGGTGCTCCTCACGAACGCACGCGGCGCGGAGGTGCTGGCCGAGCCGTGACGGGCCATGTCGAGCTCGTGATCCTGTTCCTGCTGGTGACGGTGGCGGCGCTCACCGCGCTGGCCCGTGTCCTGCGCGTGCCCTATCCGATACTGCTGGTGGTGGGCGGCAGCCTCGTGGGCTTCGCCCCGGGCGTGCCGGACGTCCAGCTCCCGCCGGACCTGGTGCTCCTGATCTTCCTGCCGCCGCTGCTGTTCAACGCGGCCTACTTCTCCTCGGCGCGCGACCTGCGCGCCGGTATGCGCCCGATCGTCCTGACCGCCATCGGGCTCGTGCTGGTCACGACCTGCGCCGTCGCAGTCGCCGCGCACGCTGTCATCGACGGATTGCCGTGGGCCGCCGCGTTCGCGCTCGGCGCGATCGTCTCGCCGACCGACCCGCTCGCCGCGACGACGATCATGCGGCGGCTCGGCGTGCCCAACCGGGTCACCGCGGTGATCGAGGGCGAGAGCCTCGTCAACGACGGCACCGCCCTTGTGGCGTACCGCACCGCGGTGGCCGCCGCCGTCGGCGGGAGCTTCGACCTGCTCGACGCCACCGGCGACTTCGTCGTGAACGTGCTCGGCGGCATCGCGGTCGGAGTGGTCGCCGGAGCCCTGGTCGTGGCGGCGCTGCGGAAGCTCGTGGCCGACGACGTGGTCGGGGTGGTGATCTCGCTCGCCGCCGGCTACGTCGCCTACATCCCCGCCGAGGAGATCGGCGTGTCCGGAGTGCTCGCCGCCGTGACCATCGGCCTGATCGTCGGGCACCGCTCGTCCGAGCTCTCGACCCCGGCGTCACGCCTGCGTGGCTACGGGTTCTGGGAGGTGCTCGTCTTCCTGCTGAACGCGGTGCTGTTCGTGCTTGTGGGGCTCCAACTCCCGGGGATCCTGTCGGAACAGGACCGCTCCGCCGTCGAGCTGATCGCGCTCGGCGCCCTGATCGGGCTGGTCGTGATCGGCACGCGGCTCCTCTGGGTCCACACGACCCCATACCTCATACGCGCGCTCGACAGGCGGCCGAGCCAGGTGGCGCGCCGTGTGAGCTGGCAGCTGCGCGTCATTGCGGGCTGGAGCGGCCTGCGCGGCTCCGTCTCACTCGCCGCTGCCCTCGCCCTCCCGCATGGCTTCCCCGAGCGGGAACTGCTGATCTTCCTCACGCTGGTCGTGATCTTCGCGACGCTCGTGCTCCAGGGCCTGACGCTCCCGCTCCTGATCCGGCGGCTCGGCATCGAGGACGACGGCGCGGGCGAGCGCGAGGAGCTCCGCGCGCGCGGCGAGGCGGCCCAGGCCGGCATCGAGCACCTGCGCCGCCTCGCCGAGGAGGACTGGACGCGCCAGGACTCGGTCGAGCGCATGATCAAGCTGTACGAGTTCCGGCTCCGGCGGCTCAAGCAGCGCGCCGGGAAGCTCGACGTGGACGGTGACGAGGGCGACCTGAACGAGCGCTCGGAGACCTACCAGCGAATGGTCCGCGAGGTGCTCGACGCGCAGCGCGTGCGGATCATCGAGCTGCGCGACGAGGGCGTGATCTCGGACAGCGTGCTGTACGCACTGGAGCGGGAGCTCGACCTGGAGGATCAGCGTCTCGAGATCTGAGCGGGCGTAACCTGGGGCGATGGCCGAGACCCCCCGGATCCTGCTGTTCGACATCGACGGGACGCTGGTGTCCACGGGCGGCGCGGGGGCGGTGGCGTGGCGACAGGCCTTCGAGGAGCTGTACGGGATCCCGGCCGACATCGGCGAGTTCACGGACGCCGGCATGACTGACCCCGACGTGGGCGCGAAGACGTTCGAGGCGGTGATGCACCGCGAGCCCACACCGCGCGAGCTGGCTCAGCTGATCCAGCGACGGCTAGAGCACCTGCCCGAGGCGGTGGCCGAGAGCGAGGGCTATCGAGTCCTGCCCGGCGTGCCCGAGCGGCTGCGGCAGCTCAGCCGCGACGGCCACCTGCTCGGACTGATCACGGGCAACGGCGACGGCGCCGCGCACGTGAAGCTCGCGCGCGGCGACCTGAACCGCTGGTTCACGTTCGGGGCCTACGCGACCGCTGGCGTGGACAGGGCCGGCATCGTGGGGCGCGCGGTGGAGCGTGGCGAGGCGATGCTCGGCTGCGACGTGCCGAACGAGGACATCTTCGTGGTAGGCGACACGCCGCTCGACGTCAGCGCCGCGCACGCGGTCGGCTGCACCGCGATCGCGGTCGCGACCGGCCACTTCGACGCCGCCGCGCTCCGCAATGCGGGCGCGGACCACGTGCTCGAGACGCTCGAGGAGGAGCTCCCGCTAAGCGCTTAGGCAGCTAACTAATAGGCTGCTAACGTCAGTCGGCATGTCTCATCAGCTCGAGCTGACCGACGCGCTCCGCGACTTCTTCCTCGCCGCCCGGCGCGCGCGCGGGCGCGCGGCGCAGGACCCCTCCCCCGACGGGCTCTCGCTCGCCCAGTACCACCTGCTCGAGCCGCTCGCCGAGGGGCCGCGCACGAACCGCGAGCTCGCCGAGCTGGCCGGGATCTCCCCGCCCACCGCGACACGCATGGTCGACGGCCTGCTCGAGCGGGGGCTGCTGTCGCGCCATGAGGATCCGAGCGACCGCCGCGCGGTCGTCATCTCACTGACCGATTCCGGACGCGCGTCGCTCCGCCGCAAGATGCGAAAGACCAAGGCGGTCCGCGAGCGGATCGCTGCGGCGATCGAGCCCGACGAGCAGGAGGCGGCTGCCGACCTCCTGCGCCGTCTCGCGGCGGTGATGGAGGAGCTGTGAGCCCCGAGATCCCGAGGCAGCACTACAACATCACGCTGGCCGTCCTGGCCCTGGCGGCGCTGGCCTACGCGCTCCTTCAGACGATGGTCGCGCCGGCGCTGCCGGAGATCCAGCACGAGCTCGACGCATCGCCGGCCACCGTCACCTGGGTGCTCACGGTCTACCTGCTGAGCGCATCCATCTTCACCCCGGTCCTCGGCCGGCTCGGCGACATCTTCGGCAAGGAGCACATGCTGGTCGCGGTGCTCCTCGTATTCGCGCTCGGGTCGCTGATCGCGGCCCTCTCGGACAGTCTCGGCCTGCTCGTCGCCGGCCGCGCCGTTCAGGGCGCGGGCGGTGCCGTCTTCCCGCTCTCCTTCGGCATCATCCGCGACGAGTTCCCGCGCGAGCGCGTGGCCACCGGCATCGGCCTGATCTCGGCTACGTTCGGGATCGGCGGCGGCGCGGGACTCGTGCTGAGCGGGCTGATCGTCGACCACCTCTCCTACCGCTGGATCTTCTGGTTCGGGCTGGTGGTGGTGCTGATCGCCACGGTCGCCACGCACTTCTTCGTACCCGAGTCGCCGGTGAAGACGCCCGCGCGGATCGACTTCCGCGGCGCCGCGCTGCTGTCGGTAGGCCTGAGCGCGCTGTTGCTTGCGCTCAGCGAGGGCGAGCGCTGGGGCTGGATCTCGGCGCGGACGCTCGGGCTGTTCGCCGGCGCGGTCATCGCGCTGATCGTCTGGGTGCGCTTCGAGCAGCGCGTGCGGGAGCCGCTCGTGGACATTGCGCTCCTGCGCCTGCGCGGTGTCTGGACCACCAACCTCACCGCCTTCCTGATCGGCTTCGGGATGTTCGGCTCGTTCATCCTCGTGCCGCAGTTCGTGCAGACGCCGGAGTCCGCCGGCTACGGGTTCGGTGCGGACGTGACCGGCGCCGGGCTGTTCATGCTCCCCTCGACGGCCGTGATGCTCGTGGCGGGCCCGCTCGCGGGCGCGCTCGGCACCCGGTTCGGCTCGAAGCTGCCGCTCCTGATCGGCCTGAGCGCCGCCACCGTGAGCTTCGGCTTCCTGTCGCTCGCGCACTCCGAGCCCTGGCACATCCTCGTGGCCACCTTCCTGCTCGGCTTCGGAATCGGCATGTCGTTCGCGTCGATGGCGAACCTGATCGTCGAGGCGGTGCCTCAAACGCAGACCGGCGAGGCCACCGGGATGAACACGATCATGCGGACCGTCGGCGGCGCCTTCGGCGCGCAGATCGCCGCGGCGATCATCACGAACCACATCGCCACAGGCGGCCGCTTCCCGGACGAGTCCGGCTACACCGCAGCGTTCGTCATGGGCACGATCGTCGTCGTGGTGGCCCTGCTGGCGGCGACCCTGATCCCGGGGCGCCGCGCCGAGGCGCGCGTGCGCGCTGGGGTGCCCCGGGCCGACGTCCCGGCCTAGGTGCTCCTCAGCGACGCCGCCCTGGCTGCCACCAGCCGCTCGATGGCGTCGGCGAGGTGCTCGGGGTCGATGTTGTAGTCGCCGCGCTCGAGCCTGAGCGTGTGCGCCTCCGCGAGCACCTCCGCGTGCGAGTAGCCGAAGGGCGGCTCGAAGCGGTACGAGGCGAGCTCGATCAGAAGGCCCAGCGGATCCTCGAAGTAGATCGAGTCCATGAAGCCGCGGTCCTTGACGCCGCTGTGCGAGATCCCGCGCTCGTCGAGCCGCTCGACGGCCTGGCGGAAGGTCGCCTGCGAGAGGGAGAAGGCGATGTGGTGCACGCAGCCGGGGTCGGTGGGCGTGCGGCTCGGGTCGCCGTTCCGCTCCTCGTTCGCGAAGATGGTGATCAGCCGGCCGTCGCCCGGATCGAAGTAGAGGTGGCTCTCCGCCTCGTTGTCCAGGTTCGGCTGCTCGAACACGAACGGCATGCCGAGCACGCCCTCCCAGAAGTCGATCGACGTCTTCCGATCCGCGCCCGTCAGCGTGATGTGGTGAACCCCTTGGCTCTGCAGCTTGCGCATGCCGCGATGCTACGGGAGGCTGGCCACATGTACGCACGCATAGCCACGTTCGAAAGCGACCCGTCCAAGCTCGACGACGCCATCGAGCTCGTCAGATCCGAGGTCGACGGGGACACACCCGAGGGCCTCGAGGGCGCGAAGATGATGATGCTCGTCAACCGCGAGACCGGCAAGGGCCTCGGCATCACCCTCTTCGACAGCGAGGACGCGATGCGGCGCGGCGACGAGGCCCTCAACGCGATGAGCCCCGGCTCCACCGAGCGCCGCACGAGCGTCGAGTTCTACGAAGTGCCCGTGGAAACCGTAAGCTGAGGGCGTGTCCGAACGCGCCGATGGTTGGCGGCAGTTGTTCGAGACTGTCTTCCAAAGCTCGGCGAATCCGATGGCGCTGGTTTCTGACGACCGGGTGATCGTGCGGGTGAACGACGCCAAGGCGCGGCTGCTCGGGCGTCCACCCGAGGAGATCGTCGGGCACCGGTGCGAGGAGTTCGTTGCGCCGGAGCACCGCGAAGAATCGCTTCGCACCTGGGAGCGTGCGCGCCAGGAGGGTACGAAGGTCCTCGGCGAGTACGACATCCTGCGGCCGGACGAAAGCCGGGTCCACGTGGCGTACGCGATCGAGCGAATCGAGGGGGATGCCGAGGCGGCGTTCATCTATATCGAGCTGCCTCCATGGAAGGAGGAGGAGCCCGACGCGTCAGAGGAGCAGTCCCTCGGCTCCGCCCTCACCCGACGCGAACGCGAGGTCATCCAGCACCTGACGATGGGCAAGACCGGGCCCGAGATCGCCGGCGAGCTGTTCGTGGCCCACCACACGATCCGGACACACGTGCGCAACGCCATGGGCAAGACCGGGGCGCGAACCCGCGCTCAGCTCGTGGCCATGGCGATGGCCGAGGGTCTCGTCTCAGAGGCGTAAATACCACAACGGCGGGATGTCGCCCCACCAGTGCCCCAGCCGATGGTTATTGGGCCGATGTCTGACGACGTATCGCGAGGTAGGGGGATTCTCAGGGTCCTGATCATCGAGGCGTCGGGACACGACGCCGACCTCGTCGAACGCGCGCTGTCGTCCCTGGGACGGCCGCTCCATACGCATCGTGTCTATGACGAGCGCGGCCTCCACGACGCGCTTGCCGCGGGGCCGTGGGACCTCGTGCTGTGCAGGCACGACGTGCCCGGCCTCGACGCCGGCGACGCGCTTCGCATCGTGGACGAGCGAGACCGCGGGCTGCCGTTCATCCTCGTACCCGGGGACGCGTCCCGGTCGCGCGTCCTCACGCCTCTCGTCAGGCGCTCGCTGGAGCAGGCCGCCCTCCGGCGGGAGCACCAGGCCAGTCAGGACGACCTCAGGCAGCTCGCGGCGATCGTCGAGTCGTCCCGAAACGCGATCATATCCAGGGACCTGAGCGGCGTCATCACGAGCTGGAACAAGGGAGCGGAGCGACTCTACGGCTGGTCCGCGGCGGAGGCGATCGGCCAGCCGCACGAGTTCCTCGTGCAGGCGGGTCGCGCGGCGGAGGAAGCCGAGCTGCTGACCCGTGCCGCGGCGGGGGAGAGCATTGAGCCATACGAGACGCGCCGGATCACGAACGACGGTCGCATCCTGACCGTGTCGCTCACCCTATCCCCCATCCGGTCCGGCGACGAGGTCGTGGCCGTGTCCTCGATCGCGCGGGACATCACGGCCCAACGTGAGGCCGAGGCGGCTCTGCGCGAGAGCGAGACGCGATATCGGATGCTGCTCGAGCACCTGCCGGGGGCACTGGTGCTGTTCTTCGATCTTGACATGCGGATCATGTTCGTCGCGGGGCGGCTCCTGGAGCAGACCGGGTGGGATCCGGACGAGCTGGTCGGGGCGCGAGTGGGCGAGCTGCTGCCGCACGGCGCCGCCGACCCGCTGGAAGACGCGCTCCGCAATGCCTTCGCAGGTCGGTCGGAAACGCTCGATATCCAGGGGGTCCGCAATCCGGAGCTCGTCCTGTCCTACCGGGTCGTGCCGGTTAAGGACGAGGACGGCACGACGATCGGCGGGATGATGCTCGGGCGTGAGGTCGCGGCCGAGCGGCGCTTCGAGCGCGAGCTGCGGGCGGCGCGCGAGCTGTTCGAGGACGCCTTCGAAAACGCGCCGATCGGCATGGCCATGATCGCCGCGCCCGGCGCCGAGAACGAGGGTCAGTTCATCCGCGTGAATCGCGCCCTCGCCGAGATCGCAGGCCTGTCCGAGGAGGAGCTCCTCACGATGTCGCCGAGCGACATCACCCACCCGGACGACCGCACCGAAACCGATGTAGGCGTCGCGCGGATGCTCCGCGGCGAGGTCCTCGAGCACATGGTGAGGAAGCGCTACGTGCGTCCCAACGGCGACGTTCGCTGGGTGGTCGTTCGCGCCCAGCTGGTGCACGACTCGGACGGCAAGCCGCTGCATGCGCTCGGGGTGATCGCCGACGTGCACTCGCAGGTCGAGGCCGAAGAGGAGTCGCAGCGGCTCGAGGCGATGCTCCACCAGGCGCAGAAGCTCGAAGGAATCGGGCAGCTGGCTGGCGGCATCGCGCACGACTTCAACAACCTGCTGGCGGTCATCCTCAACTACGTGGAGCTGGCCCAGCGGGATGAGCTGCTCGAGGAGGCGCTGTGCGAGATCGACCGCGCCGCACGCCGTGCCGCGGAGTTGACGAAGCAGCTGCTCGTCTTTTCGAGGCAGGAGGTGGCCCAGCCCGTCGTGCTCGACCTGAACCTGCTCGTGGAGGAGACCCAGAATTTCCTGCTGCGGACGATCGGCGAGGACATCCAGCTATGTACGGAGCTCCATGCCGGCGAGTTAGCCGTCCGAGCCGACAAGGCCCAGCTCGAGCAGACCCTGATCAACCTCGCGGTCAACGCGCGCGACGCCATGCCCGGCGGCGGCCGCCTTCAGATCGAGACGCGCTGCACCGACCTGTCGCACCGAGCGGGGCGCGCGGTCGCTCTTCCAGGTGGCCGGTACGCCGAGATCCGCGTCGCGGACATCGGCACCGGCATGTCTCCGGACGTCCTCGCGCGAGTCTTCGAGCCGTTCTACACCACCAAGGAGCGCGGGCAGGGCACCGGCCTGGGCCTGGCGATGGTCTACGGAATCGCGACCGGAGCCGGCGGCACGGTGCTGATCGATTCCGAGCCCGGCGAGGGGACGACGGTGCGCGTCCTTCTCCCGCATGCGGAGGCGCCCGTCGAGCCCGAGCACCCCGATAGGCCGCTCGTCATAGCGCCGGCACACGGCCGACGTGTGCTGGTCGCCGAGGACGAGGATTCGGTCAGGCGTCTGATCACGCGCATCCTCGCCGAGCACGGCTACGACGTGGTCGTGGCGCGTGACGGCGAGGAAGCACTCGCGTTGGCGGAGCAGGGCCCTCCCGTGGACACACTCCTGACCGACATTGTCATGCCGGGCATGAAGGGAACGACGCTGGCGCGGCAACTCATCGCCAGGATGCCGGACCTCCACGTCGTGTTCATGACCGGCTACACCGACAGGCCGGCTCAGATCCCGCCGAACGCGCCGCTCGTGCTCAAACCGTTCCGCGCGGACGAGCTGCTGCGCCAGGTCGGCGCAAGTCCTACCGAAGCTGCGCGAGCCTGAGGTAGCCGCGCAGCACCGCGGCGTTCTTCGACGCCGCCCGCGTCGCCACAGCCGAGAAGCTCACCTCGCCGTCGCGCACGCCGTAGACGTAGCGCGCCCGCGGTCCGGCGCGCTTGACGAACAGCCCCGTGTCGATCTCATGCGCCCCGTCCGGGAGCTGCTCCGCCAGGCCGGTCCTGCCGACCAGGGCGACCCTGCCGCCCGGCGTGAGCGCGGCCGCCACCCTGCTCCCGCGGTTGCGCTTGCCGCGGACGCACCAGCTCCATGCCCGGTTGCCGCGCAGCTTCGGCTGTCCGGCGCGGCGCAGCAGCCGGGCGGCGCTGTAGCCCAGGCGCACGCGGCCGAGGCCCCGGGCCGTCGGGCGCTGCACCGCCGGCTTGCAGCCGAACCGGATCCCGTTCACGCGCTCCCACGCCTGCAGGTATGCCTCCGCCCCGCGCGCCATGTCCTTGACGGCCGCGGCGCCGCCGGCGCGCCGGATGTCCTCCCACCAGTCCGGGAAGAGCCCGTAGTGCGCCACGCCGTCCTTGGTGATGTCGAACTCGCGCTCGCCGCTCCGCTGGCGCTGGAAGGTCACGCGGCCGTCGAACGACTTGAACGGGTACTCCACGGGGTTCGGACCCTCGCGCCCGTGCGGCTGCGAGGACAGGCCGTTCTGGTCCGAGCCGTAGCCCATGCCGAAGTAGAAGCGGGGGTCGCGCTGGGCCTTCGTCGTGCGCCAGGTCTCGATCCACTCCGGCGCCGTCTCCTTCATCGGCGTGACGACGCCTCCCAGCTTGTAGATCCGCGGGATCACGTCGGCGGTGCTCCAGCTATGGCTCGACACGGCGCCCGAGTAGCGCGCGGCCTCGAGCAGGTCCATGACGCTCTTGCGCGCGCGCACGCTCAGGTGGTCGGGGTCGATGATCATCTTCTTCTGCATCAGGCGGCGCACGGCGTGGTCGCCGAGGTCGGTGAGCCCGATCGCGTTGCAGTTCGAGTTCTTGGGATAGACGGGCGCCGCGCCAAGCGGCAGGAACTGCTCGATCACGTTCGAGAGCATGTCGTTCTCGTCGTGGTCGTAGACGCCGGGCTGCTGCTTGTCGTGCTCGTCCGGCGGCCCGGTGCAGTGCTGCATGCGCCAGAAGTGCCCGGTCGCGAGTCGGTTTCCCGAGTTCACCACGACCCCCGTGTTGCCGCTGTCACCCGCGACGCCGGCGAGGGCGTTGTCGAACTTGTTGATCAGCTCCATCTGACGCACGCCGAAGCCGTGCACCTCGTCGAGCTCACGATCGATCTGCGCCCTGTCGCACTTCGGGGCGTCGTTGTAGACGCGGCAGCCGAACGGCTCCGAGACCTCGATGCCCTTGATCACGGCGAGCTTGCCGCTCGCGATCACGCGACGCGCCTGGAACGGATTGGTCACGATCCGGAACCAGCCGCGGCCGGG
Organism: Thermoleophilaceae bacterium; assembly: GCA_034664005.1. Classification (GTDB taxonomy): domain Bacteria; phylum Actinomycetota; class Thermoleophilia; order Solirubrobacterales; family Thermoleophilaceae; genus JACVRW01. The sequence goes on from JAXDIL010000038.1 coordinate 16,082, forward strand.
CCCGCCGTTCTGCGCGTCGATGTAGTCCTGGAGCGCGTCGAGGTCGCGGTTCTGGAGCCGAACCGAGGCCATCTCGTCGCAGTCGTTCTGCTTCAGCGGATAGAGCTCGCAGAGCTGACGGTTCTCCACGAACAGGTTCACGAACACGCGCAGGCCGCCCATGTAGGCGCGCTCGACCCACTTGTAATAGGTCTGCTCGTGAGTGAGCGAGTCGTGGTTGGGCCAGTCCTTGAAGGTCGGCCAGCCGACCGGATCGTGGCAGCGCGCCGGGTTCCCGTAGAGCGCGTTCTCCAGCACGGCGCCGCAGCCATTCCCGACCTGGTGGTCCTGGCAGTCGACGAGCGCGTAGGGCGCCCCGTAGCGATGCCAGGGCCGGCCGCAGTGCGCGCGGCCACCGAGGAACTCGAAGGCTGTCATGTGGAGGTGGAGGTCGATGATGCCCTTCACCTGGCCCCACGGCGTACTGCTCGTGAAGGGCCTGCCCGCCGCGCTGGTGTCGACCTCCGGGTAGACCGGGCAGCCGTCCGCGGGCTCGAACGTGAAGGCAGCCGCGCTCGCGGGGTCCGTCAGGACGAGCCGGCCGGCCGCGACCCCGAGCGCCTTGTCCTTCGAGGGCAGGGTGATCGTGAACGTGCCGCCGGGGTTCGCGCCGACGCGCCAGTCGGCGTCCGGGCTGGCTTCGCTCGCCGGTGCGACCACGCCGAGCCCGTTGGCGGCCATGAAGTCGCGGTCGCGCCCGTAGAAGAGGTAGCTGCCGAGCGCGGTCGCCTGCATCCGGAAGCCCTCCGCCTCGCCGGTCGTGGCGGCGGAGGCGCCGTAGCCGCCCAGCGACTTGACGGCGAACCCATCCGGCGAGTGCAGCGCGTAGCAGCCGTTGGCTAGCGCGTAGCGTCTATCGGCGCCCGTGACCGCCGCGAGCGAGCGCGCCGGCGGCGCCTGAGCCGGGGCCGCGGCGGCGACGCTGCGAGCCGACGCGCGATCGCCCTGTGCTCCAGCGAAGAGCGCTCCAAGCACCAGCAGGGCGAACAGCGGCAGGCCCGCGAGCAAGCGGTGATCCACCGCGCGATCGTAGCCGCGGCCTGAGCGGCGGTGCGCCGGTCAGCAGATGAAGGGCGGGACCCCGCTCCGGGTGTTGTTGGTCTCGTCGGACTCGGGAACCTCGTTGGCCGAGTCGGCGACGGCCGTCCAGGTGCCCTCGCAGGCCCGCCCCGTCGGGCTGTACGGCAGCGTCGCGGACGCCCCCGCGGCCAAGCCGGCGAACCGCGCCGTGCCGCGGACTGACGCCCCGTCGTAGACCGTGACCGTGAATGGCCCTGCGGCGGCGCCCTGGTTCTTGACCGTCACATTCTCCCGCGTGAGGTCGGTGACGATCAGGTCGGCGTCGCCCGGGGGGCCCGGCGGCGGCTCTGGCGTGGGTCCGGGCGGCGGCGGAGCCGGCGCCGGCGCCGGCGCCGACGCGAACGAGGTCAGCAGGTAGGTCACCCGCGCCCTGTCGCCGTTGGCCATCGAGAGCCGGCCGCTCAGGCGGGCGGCGCCCGTGACCGTGTCTCCGTCCGTCGTGCCGAGCCGGTAGCCAATCTCCTGGGTGGTGTTGCGGTCGAAGACGTTGATGTCGCCGGTGTCCTGGGCGCCGAAGTCGTCCTCCCGGAGCTGGAGCCAGACGGGGATCGTGTCGCCCCTCCGCTGGTCCGGCGCGAACCCGGGAGCCGTCCACACACGGTTGGACTTCTCGAGCCAGCGGTCGACGCTGCGATTGCGCAGGAGGGTCCGGCCGTTCACCGTCACGGTTACGCCGTGCAGGAACCAGGCGCTGCCGTCGCGGCTCTTCTCGATTGAGATGCGGCCGATGTCCCCGATCGTCAGGCCCGCACGCCCGGCGTCGTCGAGCGCCACCGCGTAGGTGTCGTCGTCGCCGCGCTCGAAGTCGTCATAGAGGCGCTTGTCGAGTGAGAAGCGGCGGCTGCCGATGTTGAGCGACACGTCGTCGTCGGTCCCCGCGCCGCTGCGGTTGCCGGTCTCGATCCGCACGGTCATGGACTCGATCGGAGTGCTCTGGCTGTTGAAGATCGACACGGCGTGGATCCACGTGAAGGGCGCATACGAGCCCGGGAAGCTGAACGAGTCCCTGTCGTTGATGATCGTCGAGGTGTACGACTGCCCGTCCATGCGGGCGTTGGCGTAGATGTCCGCGGGTGTGCCGATGTCGCCGAGGTCGATGCCCCTGTAGCCCGTGACCTGGAGCTTTACGAAGCGCGTGAATGTCTGGTCGGTCCGAGTCGAGGGCAGGTCCGGCATGTTGTACGGACCCGGCTGGTACTTGCTGAATGCCCCGATGTAGTCCTGGAAGGCCCTCCGGTAGCGGCTGGGTCCGCGGTCGTGGAAGTCCGCGATCGCGTTGCGCAGGCTCACGACGCTTCCCGCCGCGCCGGCGCGCTCGTCGATGATGAACGGGAGCGTCGGCTCGCCGGCGCCCTGCCAGTGCCCGCTGAATTGCGAGATCTCCTCGGCGCCAGCCACGTCGTGTCTCAGCGCCGACGTGCTCGGCAGCGACATCGCGCGCTGCCAGAGCGGCTCGTTCCCCAGCCACTCGCGCACGGCCCGGATCCACTGGCGCGTGGCGAAGTACGCGCTCACGTATGCCTTCTGGTACTTCGGACGGCCCGGCCAGTCCTTGTTGAGCCCATCCGAGAGGTTGCGGTTGTGGTTCGACTGCCAGTGGCCGTGGCCGCGCGGGATGCCCTCCACGCCGGTGTACACCGCGCGTCTGCCGATGAGCTGCGCCCGCTTCTCGGGCGGCACGTCGAACCAGGTGGGCGTCTCGCCCACGCCGAGCGACGCGAGCCCGGGGCCGCCGCGCCCGCGCTTCGGCTTGCGATCCTCGACCCAGTTGGAGTGCGTGTAGAAGTCCTGCACGGAGTGCAGTGAGATTCCGAGCACGGCCATGACGGCGTAGGGGTCCTCGCGGCGACCGGCGTACTGCACCCATTGACGGGTGAGGAACATCAGGCGCTGCCACTCCCTGTCGACGCCTGCGGTCTTGGACAGGTCGGGCATCCCGACCTGGCGGCTCTCCGCGTCGAAGTGCATCCGCCGCGCGCCCTCGACCCATACGTTCAGCCAGTGCTCGGGCTCGACCCCGAGCCGGGTCAGGCCGATCAGGGCGTTCGCGTGTCCCGAGTACGGGTTCTTCCCCGGGTTCGTGTAGTAGTCGACGAAGTAGTTGTCGACCATGCCGACGTCGGCGGCCGCGCGCCCAAAGCCCTCCGCGACGAGCGCATCGCGGGTCAGGTCGGCGTGAGGGCCGGTGTCGAACGCCTGCGCGGACGCGGGAGCTAGAGCGACGACGGCGGCGGCGGCGATGAGTGAGCACGTGATGAGTTTCAAGATGGCGCCATCGTCTCATCCCGAGGCGGCGACCGCTAGGCGGGCGACATGTTGGCTCTCAAAGTCACCGGGTAGCAGCCGGATATGCACCGGTGGCCGCCGATCCTGTGGCTCGTCGTCTTCGTCGGGAGCCTCCTCGTCGTGCGCGGAAGCGTCGGCGGGATACGCCCGCCCTGGCTGATCGCGGGCGGCGTGCTCCTCGTCGCCGCGTTCCTGGTGTCGACCTACCTCGCGCTACGGCCCGGTCAGGGACCCATGCGGCCGCTTCTGGTGTGGTCGATCGTCGGCCTGTTCGCGCTCTACGTGGCGTTTGCGGCCGGGGCGGCGCTGGCGGGCGGCGAGTACGCGGCGGTGGCGCTGCTGGCCGGGACCGTGCCGCTCACGGCGCTGAACCTGTGGGTGGCCACGGTACGCCGGCATGGCGAGGACAGCCCCTACCCGAGCCTCGACCTGGACGACACTCCGCTCGGCACCACGCGCGAGCACTCGACCGCGGGCAAGGACCTGCTCGGCGCGGAGGCGGGCGTGCGTCCCACCCCGCGCTTCCGGCGCCTCCAAAGATAGACAACATTGCTCATGACGAAGCCCTGCAAATTAGGCAGATTTGCGACATGGGTAGCGTGTCGCTGATTGGCGGACCCATGGATGGGCGCGTCGTTGAATCGCCTGCCGCCGGCAGCTGGCTCGATGTGGAAGGGAACAGGTACGTCGTCCGCAGGGCAAGCGCGGGCGGAGCCGGCGTCTCAGAGAACGTCGGCATCTTCCTGCCCCTCTACGCGAGCGCAGTGGCGGCACGCCGGGGGCGACGCGCTTCGATGCCGTGGCGGCGGTGACACACGCGGGCGCCGAGCTGGGCGCCCCGCGCGGGCTGCTGATTGCCTCGATCACGAACGCGATCGTGCGGCTCCACGCCCGCGCCTACGGCAAGGGACCTACCCGCGCGAGCACGCACCTTCGCTCAGGTGACTACGTGCTCTGCGTGCTCCGCGACCCGTTCACGGTCGCGGAGCGAACGTTGATCGCGGCCGGCGAGGACAGCGCCGTGGTTCAGAACCGGAAGGTGTTCTACAGGGTCGCGGAGCGGTCGCTGCGCGACGCGGTGGAGCGGCTGACCGGCTACACCGTCGCGGCGTTCACCGCCGGCGTCTCGGTGGAGAACGATCTCGTGACGCACCTGTTCGTGCTCGGCGGCAGAAACGAGTCAGTAGACCCGCCGCGCGGCGCGGTCGAGTGAGGCGGTGAGCGGCCGACGCTCGGCCAGGACCCACGGCACGCCGCGCACCGCCTCCACCAGCACCCGCGCTTGCCGTTCTCGCAGGGCCCGTGCCGCGAGCCGCGTGCTCGTGAGCGCCGCTCCCGGCAGGCGGCGCCGCAGCCACGCGGTCCAGAGCTCGTTCCGGAGCATCCGCGCGCGCCGGCTCGGGCGCTCCCCGCGGTCGGGATGGTGGTGCGCGGTCACGGCCTCGACGTAGGCAAGCTCCCAGCCGCACAGGGCCAGGTCGAACGCGAGCAGCTTCTCCTCACCGCCGAGCCCCAGGCGCGGGTTGAAGCCGCCCGCGCTCAGGAAGGCGACGCGGCGCACCACGGCGCCACAGGCGACGAAGCCGAGCAGGGCCGGCCCGGGGAGGCCCGGACGCCCCTCCAGGGGGCTCGCCCCCATCGCCGCGCACACCGGGTCGAGCCGCTCTTCGTCCCCGACGACGATGCGGCCCTGAAGGAGCCCGAGCGACGGCCTCGCGGCGAACGCCTCCGCCGCCGTGGCGAGCGCGCCCGGCGCCCACCAGGAATCGTCGTCGTTCAGCGCTACGAGCTCCGTGTCGAGCGCCCGCACCCCGGCGTTGCGCGCGCTCGCTCCCTCGTTTGCCCGCATCTCGAGCACGCGCACCTGTGGGTGGCGGGCGGCGACCGCCCGCGCCGTTCCGTCGTACGAAGCGTTGTCGACCACCACCACCTGCGCCGGCTCCGGCAGCGCTGCGAGATGGTCGAGGGCGGTGAGCAGGCGCTCACGGCGGTTACGCGTGATGACCACGACTCCGACGCTGGGGGGCGCCCCTGTGCTCACGCGCGCAGGCGCTCCAGCTCCCCGATCACGTCGGGCGCGGAGATCTCGAGCAGGCCCGGATCGGGGCGCTCGCCGTGGGGGTCGCCCCTGCGCCCGCTCCACAACACGCGGTGGCGCCCGCCCAGTGCGGGCGGACCCCACTCGGCGGGTGAGGTCGGCCCGAAGACGATGACCGACGGCGTGCCCAGCGCAGTGGCGAGGTGCGCGACTCCGGTGTCGCCGCACACGACGGTGTCGGCGGCGGCCACCAGGCGCGCGAGCCCGGTGAGGTCGGTGGACCCGGCGAGCACGCTCCTCCTCGGGAGTCCCGCCAGGGCCGCCACGTCCAGCGCCAACGGTCGCTCGGCGCGCGACCCGGTCATGAACACGCGCTGTCCCGCGGCCGCCTCCGCGCGCGCGACCGCCGCGTAGCGGGCGGCCGGCCAGCGCCGCGAGCGGCTCGCCGCGCCCGGATGGATCAGGGTCGCTCCGCGCGTGCCGGGGGACGGCTCGCCGTCCGGTGTCGGGACGGCGAGCTCGGCCGGATCGGCGGGCACGCCGGACTCGCTCAGGAGCCGGCACCAGCGCTCCACCTCGTGCTCGCCCGCGCGCCAGACCGGAGCTCCCTCGCTCTCCGGGACGTGCGCATGCTCGAACCAGAGCGCCCGCCGCGGTTCCGCCGCCACCACGAGCCGGTGACTCTCCGGTCCCCGTCCGTGCAGGTTCACCAGCAGCGCCGCTCCGTGGAGGCCCGCCGCCAGTGGCGCAAGCTCGGCCGTCGGCGCCAGCGGCCACCCGATCAGGGCGGCTAGCGGCGCGAGCGGCGCGGGCGCGGCCAGCACTCGTGAGTGCGAGGGGAAGCCGCGCGCGAGTGCGCGCAACGCGGGGACGGCTGTCAGGAAGTCCCCTAGCCCGAGCGCGCGCAGCGCGACCAGCCGGGGAGCTACGGCCACGAGGGCTCGGTGGATGGGCAGACCACGAGCTCGCGCAGCTCCACGCCATCGGGACGGGTGAGCGCGAAGACGACCGTCTCCGCAACCCGCTCCGGTGGGGCGAGCTGTGCGTCCGGCGGGGGCTTGTACTGCTCGTCGCGGCCGTCGAAGAAGGCGGTCTGCATCCCGCCCGGGATCAGGCAGGTCACGCCCACCCGCCCCGCCGTCTCTGCGGCGAGCGCGCGCGACAGCCCGATCACGCCGAACTTGCTGGCGCAGTAGGCGCTCGCGTCGCTCAGCGCCCGCAGCCCGAGCGTGGACGCCACCGTCACAACCCGCCCCGATGAGCGCTCGAGGTAGGGCAGCGCGGCCCGCACGACAGCCGCCGTGCCGAGCAGGTTGACGCCGACGACGTGCTCCCAGTCCGCGCCGTCGATCTCGTCGATGCGCCCACACGCGTCGACGCCCGCGGCGGTCACCACCGCGTCGAGGCCGCCGCGCTCCTCCGCCGTCTCGCGGACAGCCGCCTCGGCGCCGCGCGTGTCCGCCAGGTTCACCAGCCTGTGGTCGAACCCGTTGGCGGGTGGATTCAGGTCGAAGACGACCGGATCCCCGCCGGCGCCCTCCACAGCTTCGGCGATGGCCTGCCCAAGGCCTGAAGCCCCGCCGGTCACGATCACCGTCCCAAGCTCAGACACGGTTCGCCGCCTCCTCGATCAGTCGCGTTGTCGAACGTCCCTCCACGTAGGGCAGGATCACCACGCGCCCGCCCCAGCGCGTGACGACCCGCTCCTCCGGCAGCTCGGCCTCCGAGTAGTCGCCGCCCTTCGCCCAGATGTCAGGGCGGATCTCGTCCAGGATCTCCACGGGAGTGTCGCCGTCGAAGATGCGAACCGCGTCGACGCAGCTGAGCGCGCTCAGCACCGCGGCCCTGTCCCGCTCGGAGACGAGCGGGCGCCCCGGGCCCTTCAGCCGCCGCACCGACGCGTCGCTGTTGAGGCAGACCACGAGGTGGTCGCCGAGCCGGCGAGCGGCCTCGAGCGTGCGCACGTGGCCCGAGTGCAGGAGGTCAAAGCAGCCACCGGTCGCGACGACGAGGCCGCCGCGCCGGCTCGGCCGCGTGGCTGAGCCGACCGCGCCTGCACCCCCCGCGCCGACGAAGTCCGACGCGGCGGCCACGGCCTCCGTCACGGCATCCGCCGTGGCGCCGCCGTCCGCGAGCACGCCCGCGAGCCGCGAGGCGAAGCGGTCGCCGGCGCCGCACGGGTCGCCGCCGTCGACCTGCGGAGCGGACACCGACAGCGGTGGGTCGTCCCCGTCGAGTAGAAGGGCCCCGCTCACGCCGCGCGTGACGCAGACGGCCCGCACTCCCCAGCGCTCGCGCAGCACACGCGCGCGCGCGAGCGCCGCTTCCGCCCCGCGCCCGTCCGGCACGGGCACCTGCTGCGAGAGCTCGGACTCGTTCGGGGTGACGATCGTCGTGCCGGGCGCCGGCTCCGGGCCGCGTGGATGCGGGTCCCACGCGACCAGGCGCGACCGCAGCGGCGTGCTGATCGCGCCGCGCAGCTCCGGCTCCGCGGCGACGCCGCGGCCGTAGTCGGACACGAGCACGGCGGGCGCCCATCTGATCGCCGCGCGCGCCGCTACGGGCGCGGGCCGAGCGAGCCGGCCGCCACCGCGGTCCACCCGGATCAGGGAGCGCCCCTGGTGCGTGAAGCGGATCTTCTCCGGGGTCGTGCCGTGCAGCTCGAGAGCCACGAGCTCCACCCCTGAGCCCTCGATCGCGTCGCGTAGCGTGCGCCCGGCATCGTCGTCCGCCAGCGCGGTTATCAGCGTCACCGCGCGGCCGTCGCGCGCCGCGAGCGCTGCGGCAAGCGCCGCGCCGCCGGGTCGGACGCGCTGCTCCAGCTCGTCCAGCACCGGCACGGGCGCGTCGGGAGCGAGACGCTCGACGGTGCCGATCACGTCGCGGTCGAGCAGCGCGTCGCCCACGACGACGAGCGCGGCGCTCACACGATCGCCTCCGCCGCGGTGCGCAGGCAGACCTCGCGGTCCACCGCGCCGCAGAGCACGTGGATGGCCACCTGGTGAAGCTCCTGGATCGTGGCTGTCGAGGCGCAGTCCAGCGCGATCACCTCGTCGCACGCGTCGGCGAGCGGGTTGGGGCCCGGGCCGGTCAGCCCCCACGCCTCGGCGCCGCACTCGCGTGCCGCGCGTGCCGCCGCAACCACGTTCTCGCTCCGACCTGAGGTCGACAGGCACACGAGCACGTCGCCCGGGCGGATGTGCGCATGGACCTGGCGCGCGAAGGCCTGGTTCGCGCCGTAGTCGTTCGTGATCGCGGTGAGGCTCGAGACGTCCCCCTGGAGGCAGATCGCGCTGAGCGGCGCGCGCTCGGACTCGTAGCGACCCACGAGCTCGGCCGTGAGGTGCTGCGCCTGGGCGGCGCTGCCGCCGTTGCCGGCAGCCAGCAGGCGACCGCCTTCGAGCAGTCGCACGGCGAGGCGCTCGCCCCAATCCGCGAGCATCGGCAACTCGCCCTCGAGCCGCTGAAGAGCGGATGTGAGCGCGGCCAGGTGCTCGGCCGGCGTCGGCGGCAGCGAGAAGCGCCCGCGCCTTGCCACCCGCTGGCGGCGGCCGCAGGCGAGCCGCTCGTACACGTCGAGCGTCGCGGCGGCGATGCGGCGCCAGTCGTAGAGCCGCCGCGCGCGCTCCGCCCCCGCGCGGCCGTACTCGACGCAGGTATCGCTGTCCGGGAGGAGTGAGCCGAGCACGTCGGCGAGCCGGTCCGGGTCGCGCGGCGGCACGTGCGCGCCAGTGATGCCGTCCACGACCGTGTCGATCAGCCCACCGACCGCGGAGGCCACCACCGGCACGCCGCAGGCCATCGCCTCGAGCGGCGTGATCCCGAACGGCTCGTACCAGGGCACGCTCACGAGCGCGTCCGCCGAGCGCAGCAGGGCGGGCAGCTCCTCGTGCGCGACGCGTCCGCGGAACTCGACGCGGTCCTCGACGCCCTCCTCACGAGCGACGGCCATCAGCCGCTGGGCCTCGGGGTCGTGGACGAGCTCCTCGCGGGCCGGCCCCCCGGCCACGACCAGCTCGACGTCCGGAAGCTTCGCCAGCGCGGACAGCACGTTGCCGACGCCCTTCCGCTCCACCAGGCGTCCGATGCAGACCAGCCTGCGCCGGCCCGGCTGGGTCGGCTCGGCCGGGCCGTCGGGCCGAAACAGGCTGAGGTCGACGCCGCACGGGATCACCGTGAGGTGGCCACTCGCCGCGCCGATCCGCACGAGCTCGAACACCTCGTCGGTGCAGGTGGCGATGATCTGGTCGACCCGGCGCACGATGTCCTTCTCGATCTCGGCGCGGCCGGCCGGGCTCGTGTCGCGGTCGCCCTGGTAACGGCGCTTCACGACACCGAGGGCATGGAAGGTCTGCACCACCGGGATGCCGAGCGGCCTGGCGGCGCGCAGCGTCGCGTGGCCGGACATCCAGAAGTGGGCGTGGACGACGTCGGGGCGCTCGCGTCGCCAGCACGACGCGAGCCGGGCCGCGAACGCGTCCATGTGCGGCAGGAGCTCGTCCTTGGGCACCGGCTCGGGCGGCCCGGCCTCCACGTGGTGCACGGTCACGCCGGGCGCCATCTCCACGCGCTCAGGCAGCGAGCTGCTGTCGCGGCGCGTGTGCACGGTCACGTCCGCGCCGCGCCGCGCCATATCGACCGCGAGGGCGGCGACGTGCACGTTCTGGCCGCCGGCGTCGACGCCGCCGAGCACGGCGAGCGGGCTCGCATGCTCCGATACGAGCGCGACCCTCATGTGGCCACCGCCGTTCGCGTGCCGGCCGCCACACCGGCAAGCAGGTCGTCCCAGTCGGCGAGGAAGCGGCCCAGTCCGTAGCGGCCGAGCGCGGCCCTGCGCGCGTGCAGGCCGCGCTCGCGCGCCTCGTCGCGGTCGCGAACGAGCCGGCGGAGCGCGTCCTCGAGCTTCGACACGTCGTTCGAGACGACCCCCGCCTCGGCCGGCACGGCCTCCGCCACCTCGGTCGTCGCCAGCGCGACGACCGGCATCCCCAGGTGCATCGCCTCGAGCAGCGTCAGCCCGAGCGAGGTCCAGCGGATCGGATGCAGGTAGACGCGCCGCTCGACGAGCTCGTCGTGGAACTGGGCCTGGGGCGGGTCCTCCACGCCGCCGAGCTCGCCGCTTCCGATCCCGTAGAGGTCGATCGGCACGGCCGCGCCGAGCCGCTCGAGCAGGTCGGTGCCGGTCACGCGGCCGCGGCGCACGGGCTCGTTGATGGCGGCGACCGCGTGCGGCAGCCGGCCCCTGTAGCGGTAGCCGGGATCCACGACGCCGTGCTCGATGACGCGCGTCGGAGTCGATCCCGTGTCCCAGAAGAGCGCGTTGAAGTGGGTCACGTGGACCACGGTCAGGTCGGGCCGGTCCGCCGCCGGATGGCGCATCTCGGCGATGCGGCCCTGCGGCGAGTTGTGCTCCAGGTAGATGGCCGGGAGGTCATGCCCGGGTCGCCTGCCGCCGAGCCAGCGCTCGCACAGTCCCTCGAGCTCCTCCGGCCGCTGGAGGATCACCGCGTCGAGATCGAGCGCGGACGCCTCGTCGGGCGTGACCTCGACGGCGGACGCCGGCCAGTCCCAGGTGAGCGCACGCCCGCGCCCGCCCGGACCGCGATCCGGGAGCAGCGGCAGGAAGTACTCGTGCGACCCCTGCACGAGCGAGGTCGTGTAGGAGCCGTGCACGTGCCAGAGCAACAGCCTCATGCCCTGGCACCCCCAAGGATCAGGTCCACGGCGTGCTCGAGGCTTCGGGCAACGGACGGTGCCTCGGACACCTCCTCGCGGCGCGTTTGCGGCGTCGGCACCATCACGCTGCGGGCACCGGCGGCGCGCGCGGCCGCTACGTCCGCTCCGATGTCGCCCACCACGACGCAGTCCGCCGGGTTCACGCCGAGCTCCTCGAACGCTCGGATGATCAGCCCGGGCGCCGGCTTCCGGCACCAGCAGCCGGTCTCGGGGGCGTGGGGGCAGATCAGCCACCGGTCGAGTGGGCCGAGCAATTCCTCGATGCGCGCGTTGACGGCATGCACCTCGGCGTCGGAGACGAGCCCTCGTCCGATGCCGCTCTGGTTGGACACGACCGCGAGCCGCACTCCGGCGCGTCGCAGCCGGTCGACCGCGGCGCGCGCGCCGGGCATCAGGCGAACGGCGGCGGGATCGCCGTTGTAGGGCACGTCCTCGACGAGCGTCCCGTCGCGGTCGAGCAGCACCGCGAGCGGCCGCCCGGCGCGCCGCGAGCGGGCCGCGCGGACCCGTACCTCACCGCGCGCGCGGTGGAGCACCGCGAGCGGCGGCACCGCCGCGGAGGTCCAGCTCATCCTGAGCAGCTCGGCGGGCGTGCGCGGGCCCGGCGCGATCCGTGCCCAAGCGAACTCCGCCGTCGCGGCCAGCCAGACGCACGCCGCGGCAGCGGCGGTTGCGAGGTGACCGGTCACGAGCGCGCCCAGCGCGACGAGCGCGGCCGTGGTGATCAGCAGGTGGCGGGGGAGCCGCCCGCGGGGCGCGCCTGCGCGGGCGCGCCAGCCACGGCCGTGCAGGGCGCGCATCAGCGCGTCGTCCGCGTTGCCCGCCTGGAGCCGGAGGCTCACGGGCGAGCCGGCCGGACGAACCGGGTGAACCACGTGGCGCCGGCCGCGACGTATCTCGAAGCCAGCCTCGGTGAGCCGGAGCCCGAGATCCGCGTCCTCCCGATAGGCCCGCTTGAACCGCTCGTCGAAGCCGCCCACCGCGGCGAGCGCGGAACGCCGGAAGACCATGTCGGCCGTGGCCCAGCGCGCCCCCTCGAGCCCGCGCACGTTGCGCTCCCAGTCGGTCGGCCTGCGCCCCACGGGCAGCGGCACGCGAATCCGGCCCTGGCTTGCCGCCACCTGAGGCGGCAGGCCGTGGAGATCCGCGGCGAGCAGGATTCGCCACTCGCTCGGCACGACGACGTCGTCGTCGAGGAACGCGACCCACTCGGTTCGCGACGCTCTCCACCCCACGTTACGGGCCGCGGCGGGACCGCGCGCTCCACTCCTGAGGACCTCGACTCCGAGGCCGCGCCTCAGCGCGAGCGGCGATCGCCCGACCCGGTCGTCCACCACGATGACGCGGCCAGGCCGCCCGCCACCCCCGGCCGCGAGCGAGTCGAGCAGCCGGCCGAGCGACTGACGGCCCGCGCTCGGGATCACGACGTCGTAGCTCACGCCGCGCGCACCTGCGGGGAGTCGCGAACCGTTGCGCTCGGCGACCCGGCGCGGCGCAGGAGGAACGGGCCGAGCACGAGGGCATCGATAGGCGCCGAGCCGAAGCACTCAAGCGCGTCGCGGGGGTCGTCGACCATCGGACGGCCGGCCGTGTTCAGGCTCGTGTTCACGAGGACCGGGACGCCGGTGCGGCGCGCGAAGGCGCGCAGCAGGCGAGCTACGGCGGGCTCTCGCTCGGCGTTCACGGTCTGGATGCGGGCGGTGCCGTCCACGTGCACGACGGCCGGGATGCGCTCGGGCCACGGCTCGCGCACACCGTGGGTGAACAGCATGTAGGGGCTCGGCACCGGTCCGCCCTCGAAGATCTCGGCGGCGTCCTCGTCCAACACCATCGGCGCCACGGGCCGGAACTGCTCCCGCCCCTTGACGTCGTTCAGCCGCTCGAGGTTGGCCGCGTTGCGCGGGTCGGCCAGCAGGCTCCTGTGCCCGAGTGCGCGCGGGCCGAACTCGGCCCGGCCGTCGAACCAGGCGACCACGCCGTTGCGGGCGATCGTCTCCGCGGCCTCCTCCGCGATGTCGTACGGGCGCTCGTACGGAAGCGCCGCTCCGTCGAGCCAGCCCGCGAGCTCGTCGGGCACCCAACCGCGGCCGAGCGTCGCGTCCGTCATCGGCTCGATCACGTCGCCCAGCTCGCGGGCCACGTACTGGGCCGCGCCGAGCGATGTGCCGGCGTCGCCCGCGGCCGGCTGCACCCAGACGTCCTCGAAGGGCCCCTCGCGCCACAGCCGCGAGTTGGCGACGCAGTTGAGCGCCACGCCGCCGGCGAGCGCGAGGCGCCGCTCCCCGGTCCGCTCGTGCAGCCAGCCCGCGAGCTCGAGCAGCGTCTCCTCGAGCTGCGTCTGCACGCTCGCCGCGAGGTCGGCGTGCATCGAGCTCCACTCCTCCTCGTCCACGACGGCCGGGGCGAAGCGCTCCCAGTCGAGCGGCTCGGCGACGAAGCCGCCGTCGCCCGTTGCGTGGACGCGCTCACGCAGCTCGGCGAGCCAGCGCGGCTTCCCGTACGAGGCGAGCGCCATCACCTTGAACTCGTCGGAGGCGCGCCGGAAGCCGAGATGTCCCGTCAGCGATTCGTAGACGAGGCCGAGCGAATGCGGCAGCCGCTGCTCCGCGAGCACCTCGAGCCGGCCCTCGCGGGCCCGCCCGAGCAGCGCGGAGCTGCGCTCGCCACGCCCGTCGATCGTGAGCACCGCGCACGACTCGAACCCGGATGCCAGGTACGCGGAAGCGGCATGGGCGTGGTGGTGAGGCACGAAGCGCACGCGATCGGGGTGGAGCCCCGGCAGCGCCGTGGCGAGGAAGCGCGGGGCGCGCTCCACGAACAGCGTGCGCAACCCCTCCCAGGTGCCGTCGAGCACGTCGGCCGACGGCACCGTGCTCAGCGCCGGGTCGTACGAGTACGCCACCGCGTCGAGCTCGCCGGGCCGGATGCCCGCGTGCTCGAGGCACCAGCGCGCCGACTGCACCGGCAGCTCCCAGGTGGAGAAGGCGACCGGGTCCTTGCCGTGCTTGCGCCGGCTGAAGCGCTCCTCCTCGGCGGCGGCGATGGTGCGCCCTCCGCAGACCAGGGCGGCCGAGGGGTCATGGAACACAGCGTTCACGCCGAGTACGTACGCCAAAGCACGGCCTCCCACTGGAGATCCAGTTTTAGTAGGAGGTCCGCGTCCGCGCCGCCCAGGGGCGTGATCGCGTCTCTCGAGAAGCGCTTACCCGGGAAGTGGTCGAAAACACAAGCGGCTCGCGCGGCCGTCGTTTCGGTGCACCGGGTGCGGGTACCGCCGGAAGGTGCTCACCACCACCCCGGCGCTCCCACGCGAGCTCCAGGTCGAGGTCAGCGGCGCCTGCAACCTGCGCTGCCGGATGTGCCTCGTCCGCTACGCGCCGGCGATCGGGAAGAAGGAGGGCGCACTCGGCTACGAGCAGTTCATCGAGCTCGTGGACGCCCTGCCGGACCTGCGCAAGCTGACGCTGCAGGGTCTCGGCGAGCCGCTCCTGTCGCCACACCTGATGGCGATGCTCGGGTACGCGGCCGGCCGCGGGATCGAGGTCGGCTTCAACACGAACGGCACGCTGCTCGCGCGCCCGGTCGCCGAGCGGCTGGTGGAGGTGGGCTGCGGTTGGCTGCACGTGTCCCTGGACGGCGCCACGGCGGCGACCTACCAGGACGTGCGACATGGCACCGATTTCCGGCCGCACCCAGGTCAGTTCGAGCGCGTCGTCGCCAACCTGCGCGGCCTCGTGGAGGCGCGTGGGCCCTCGCGGCGGCCGCGCGTGCAGATCGTCTTCGTCGCGATGCGCCGCAACATCGCCGAGCTACCGGACCTCGTGACGCTCGCCGCCGACATCGGCGTCGACTCCGTCTGGGTTCAGAACCTGAGCCACGACTTCGGCGACACGGAGCTCGACGGCGCCTACAGCGGGATCAGGGAGTACGCGGCGGAGGAAGCGGTCTTCGACCGAGAGGGATCGCCGGCACGGGCCTGGTTCGACGTGGCGGCCGCGCGGGCGCGGACGCTCGGCCTCGACCTGCGACTGCCATCGCTCGAGCACGCGGCGCGCAACGGCGACGCGCGCGGCTGCGGCTGGCCCTGGGACTCGGCCTACGTGACCCATCGCGGCGACGTGCAGCCGTGCTGCATGGTCATGGGAAGCGACCGCGTCACGATGGGCAGCCTGGGCGACGCGAGCTTCGAGCGGATCTGGCAGGACGACCCCTACAGGCGTTTCCGCGCCGCTCTCCTGAGCGAGGACCCGCCCGAGGTGTGCCGCGGCTGCTCGCTCTACCGGCGGGTGTTCTGAGGCGGCTGCCGTGGCCGGGGCAGACTGGTCCACGGCGGCGGAGCTGCTCTGTGTCCGGCTCGACACGATCGGCGACGTGCTGATGACGGGGCCGGCGCTGCGCGCGCTCCGCTCGTCAGGCGCGCGGCCACGGATCACGCTTCTGACGTCCGGTCCCGGCGCCGCCGCCGGCGAGCTGATGCCCGAGGTGGACGAGCTGCTCGTCTACGAGGCGCCCTGGATGAAGCGCGGCGGTCGCGGCGGAGACGAGGCCGTCGACAAGGCGATGATCGAGGAGCTCGCACGGCGCCGCTTCGACGCCGCGGTGATCTTCACGGTCTACAGCCAGAGCCCGCTGCCCGCCGCGCTGATGTGCCGGCTCGCCGGCGTGCCGCTGCGACTGGCCCACTGCCGTGAGAAGCCGTACGGGCTGCTCAGCGACCACGTGCCGGAGCCCGAGCCGCGGGACCTGCTTCGCCACGAGGTGCGCCGCCAGCTCGACCTGGTCGCGAGCGTCGGCGCGACGACGCCCGACGAGCGACTCGCGGTCGACGTACCGGCCTCGGAGCGCGCGCGGGCGCAGGAGCTGCTCGAGCGGATCGGGATCGACACGGCGCGCCCGTGGGCGGTCGCGCACCCGGGCGCGTCCGCGCCGTCGCGGCGCTACCCGGCCGAGAGCTGGGCCGAGGCGTGCCGGCTGCTGGCAGGTGACCATGGCGTCCAGATCGTCATGACCGGCGCTGCCGACGAGGCGACCCTGGTCGACCGGGTCCAGCGCGCGGCCGGCCTGCCGGACCGCTCGCTCGCGGGCAGGCTCGGCCTGGGCACGCTGGCCGCTCTGCTCGAGGCGGCGCCGCTACTCATGGCCGGCAACACCGGGCCGGTGCACCTGGCCGCCGCCGTCGGCACGCCGGTCGTGGACCTGTACGCGCTTACGAATCCGCAGCACACGCCCTGGGGCATCCCCAATCGGGTGCTGTTCCGCGACGTGCCCTGCCGCTGGTGCCACAGCAGCATCTGCCCGCAGGAGCACCACCGCTGCCTGCGCGGGGTGGCGCCGGCGGAGGTCGCAGACGCGGCGCTGTCGCTGCTCGCGGCTAGCGCACCCGAGCGGCCATCGCCGGCAGCCAGTCGCGCACCGCCGCGCGCACCGCTTCGAGGTCGGTCTTGAGGCCGTGGTTGCCGGGTACCGTGACCACCTCGCGGTTCGGTCCCGGCGTGGGCATGCCGAACGGGTCGCGCTCGCCCTGCACGACGAGCACCGAGACACGCACTGCTTCGAGCTCGTCCAGGCGCGTCTTCTCGGGGCGCCCCGGCGGGTGCACCGGGAAGGCCAGGCAGAGCACGCCCGCGGCGCCCGTCTCGGCCGCGGTCCGGCAGGCCACGCGCGCGCCGGCGGAGCGCCCGCCCACCACGAGCGGCAGCCCGTGCAGCGAGCCCGCCCGCAGCTCGGCGACGACCGCTGACCAGGCCGCGTCCAGCTGACCCGCGGGCGCCGGGGCGCGCCGCCCCGCAACCCGGTAGGGCTGCTCTACGAGCACGACGTTGAAGCGCTCGGCGCGGGCGACCTCCGCCACGGCGACGAGGTCCGGCGCTTCGACGCCCCCGCCCGCGCCGTGTCCGAGGACGAGCGCGCCGAGCGGATCGTCGACGAGCTGCTCGTGAACCCGCGCGGGGCCGTGCGGTGTGGCGATCTCCGTCACCAGCGCGAAACTAGCCGCTGGCGACGGCTTCCCGCAGCTAGTGTTCCGCCGTATGAGACTCGGGTGTATCGATAAAGGTGGACAGCGGACGCTCGTCGTGGAGCGCGACGGCGAGCTGATGGTCGTGCCGGACGCGCCGGGCCCGCTCGAGCTCCTCCTGCGGTCGGGGGCCGACCTCGGCGAGCTCGGCCCGCCGGAGGCGAACGGCGACGCGCGCCTGCTCGCGCCGCTGCTCCCGGGCAAGGTGGTGGCCATCGGCCTGAACTACATGGACCACGTGCGCGAGACCGGCATGGCGACGCCCGAGCGGCCGCTCGTGTTCGCCAAGTTTCCCTCCTCGGTCATCGGTCCGGACGAGCCGATCGTCATCGACCGCGGCGTGACCGAACGCGTGGACTGGGAGGTCGAGCTCGGCGTGGTCATCGGGCGGCGCCTGAAGGACGCGTCCGAGAGCGAGGCGATGGCGGGCGTGTTCGGCTACACCGTCGGGAACGACGTGTCCGCTCGCGACGTGCAGTTCGGCGACGGCCAGTGGGTGCGCGGCAAGAGCCTCGACACCTTCTGCCCGCTCGGCCCGCTCGTCGTGACCGCCGACGAGGTCGGGGACCCTCAGAGCCTCGCGCTCCGCACGCGCGTGAACGGCGAGCTCGTGCAGGACTCCTCGACGAAGGAGATGATCTTCGGTGTCGCCGAGCTGCTCGCCTTCTGCTCGCGGTCGTTCACGCTCGAGCCCGGCGACATCGTGCTGACCGGCACCCCGTGGGGCTGCGGCGAGTTCATGGACCCGCCGCGAGGGCTGAACGACGGCGACACCGTCGAGTGTGAGATCGACGGGATCGGCAAGCTCGTGAACCCGGTCAGGGACGCTCGATGAGCTCGCGCGCGGCGACCAGCTCGGCGAAGCTCCCGAACAGCTCCCTCGAAGCGTCGATCTGAACCGGTAGCCGCTCCCTCGTCTCGGCGAGGAAAGCGTCGAGTGAATGCCCGGCGCGCGCGAGCGCGTCCTGTTCGAGCGGATCGCTGATCCACTCCTCGAAGAAGATGTCGGGGGTCGTCTCGAGGTGCATCTGGCTGCCCCACGCGAACCGTCCGGCGCGAAAGATCGCGCAGCCCGGGCTGTCCGTGGTCGCGAGGACCTGATCCTCGTCCGCGGGCACGATCGCGTCGTTGTGCCACTTCAGAACGGGCAGCCCGTCCGGCAGCGTCGAGACCAGCGGGTCGGCCCCGGCGCGCGGACCGAGCCGTAGCTCCGGCCAGCCGACGTACGGAGTCTCCATCCGGTGCACCTCACCGCCGCTCGCGAGCGCGAGCAGCTGCGCCCCGAGGCACATGCCGAGCACCGGGACGTCGTCCTGGAGCGCCTCCTCCAACAGCTCGCGCTCCCACGCCAGCAGCGGATGGCGGTCGAGCTCGGTGACGCTCATCTGGCCGCCGAAGCTCATGACGCCGGCGACCTCGCGAAGGCGGGGCCGCCGGCTCTCGGCGAACATGTCGAACAGCAGGAGCTCGAGGCCATGTGCCTCGAGCTCCGACCTGGCGAGCCCGATCTTCGTGTGGCTCGCCAGGTGCGTTATTGCCAGGACGGGACGCAGGACTACTCCGCCGGCAGCTCCTTGTAGACCATGCTGAGGTCGAGGTTCTCCTTGCGCTTCCGGTAGATCTTCGACCCGAAGTACGTGGCGATGGCGATCGCGTACAGCACCGCCACGAAGATCAACCCCTTGGACGTGTTGATGGCCAAGGTGTCATTCGTAAACGCCTCGTAGTCGATGAAGATCACGAACGCGAGGAACACGACCGCGCAGATGCTCATCACCGGGATGCCGAACAGGCGGTACTTGTCGGCCGGCGTCGAGCGGTACATCTCGGGCCGCAGCCTCGGGAACAGGATCGCCGCGACCATGGTCACGCCGAACGCGGTGAGGCTCGGCACGACGAGCGCCACGGTGAGCGGCACGAACCAGTCGGCGTACGCGTAGAGCGCGGCCACCGCGACGCACAGGATGCAGAATGCGATGATCGAGTTGACCGGCGTGTGCGTGCGCGGGTTGACGCGCCCGAACCAGTCCGGCAGCACCCGGTCGAACGACATCGCCGCCATCACGCGGGTGGCCCCCAGCGGGGCGTTCGGCGCGAGCATGATGAACCAGGCGAAGAACATCACGAACGCGATCCAGATGAAGACCGACGAGCCGGACGCCAGCGCCACGAAGAAGCCGAAGAACGGCGGCACCGGCAGCGGGTTGTCGGCCGAGCCGCTGTAGAACAGGTTGCCGCTCGCGTACAGGAAGTCGCTTCCGACCTTGCTCACGAGCAGGCCCGCGAAGATCGCGATGATGATGAAGCTGAACACCTCGGCGCCCGCGATCGACATGATGTTGCCGCGGAGGCTGTTGGCGCGCTTGATCTCACCAGCCTGCTGTACGCCCCAGTGCGGGAACGCGAGGAACAGCGAGGCGAACACCGCAGCTAGCAGGGTCGCCCACAGCGAGAACGAGGTGTCCGTCGTGCCGCCTTCCTTGATGACGGTCTCGTAAGCGTTCTCCACGCCGTAGTTCTCCGACATGAAGTGGTTGAGGTTGCCGACGAAGTCGTCGTGGCTCGTCGTGAACAGCATGATGAGGACGACCGCGACGCAGGCCATGCCGATCCAGAAGACGTAGCGCTGGATCACGGCGTACAGCCGCAGGCCCTTGATGTTGATCCAGGCGCACCATGCGATGTAGAGCGCGGAGATGATGAAGATGCCCGTGGGCTTCGCGATCCAGTTGCCGGCGTCGATCAGCCACTGCCAGTCGTACTGAGCCCCGAGCAGCAGGAAGAACGGCGACAGCACGAGCGTCGCGCCCAGATACGCCGTGAGTGCGACCAGCACGGTCTGGCTGAGGACGATCGCGGTGAACGCGAAGACGGTCGCGATCCCGCCGCCCAGCACGCGGCTCTGGAAGACGTAGTCGCCTCCGGAGCGGGGCATGATGGACATGAAGAACGCGTAGACGATCGCCTCGAACGTGCACAGAACACCGCAGATCACCACGGCGAGCCAGAGGCTTGCCTGCGGGAACGTCGCGGCGCCTGCCACGTAGAAGAACGCGATCAGGACGACCAGGTTGAGCGCCAGGACGTTGTAGATCCAGGCATCCATCTGTGAGAAGTCACGGACCAGACCGGATGCCTTGCGAGCAAATCCGCCCTCCGCCTGCTCCGTGGGAGAGCTTTCGCTCGTCGATGACGCTTCCATCTAGGGGATCCTCCTGTTTGGGAGATGAGCCGGGCGCTCGCCTCGGCCGACTATAACGTTCAATGATTTAACGGTCAACATGAGTCAGACAGCTGGTAACGGCGCGCTGTTGAGCTGTTTTCGAGGCTCTGCACGGCGCCCTGGCGAAGGAGTCTGCGGAGGTGGCCGCTCACCGCGAACATGAGCATCCGGGGCTCCGACTCCCACGGCCCCGCCCGGTGCTGGACGGCCTCGCACAGCTCGGCGAGCGTCGCCGGCTCCGCCAGCCGTTCTAGGAGCACGTCGTCCACCAGCGCGACGAACTCGCGGCTCTCCTCGAGGAAGGCCGCCACCTCGTCGCCGCTGCGGGTGGGCCAGTGGCCCGAATGAAGCTCTGAGGGCGCGACCTGCTCGAGCAGCTCGATCGAGCCGAGGTAGGCGTCGACCTCCTCGTAGGTCGGGCACAGCGCCGGGGCGCCGTCGACGCCCGGGCAGCCGGTCCAGTGGACGGCGTCCGAGCTGAACAGGACGCCGCTGGCGGGCTCGTACAGCGCCAGGTGTCCGGCCGAGTGACCGGGCACGTGGAGCACCTCGAGGGCGCGCTCACCGACCTGCAGCGACTCGCCGCCCGACAGCGTGAGCTCGATCTCCACCGGCGCGCCGTAGTGGCTGCGGATCCAGCGCACGTCATCGTCGCCGTAGCCGAGCCCGTGCTCCTCGAGGTAGGGCTGGTAGCGGTCGCTCAGGAGCTGCTCCGGATGCGCCACGAGCGCGCGATCGGCGAAGCCGCAGGCCGCCACCGCGTTCGGGCAGAGCTCGGCGATTGCCGCAAGCCCGCCCTGGTGGTCGACGTCGGGATGCGTCACGAGCGCAACCCGCAACGCGTCCGCCTCTAGGTCGAGCCGCCGCAGCGCCGGCGCGATCACGTCGCGGGGCGTGTGGGTGGTGCCGGTGTCGACGAGGAGGAGCTCCGAGCCGTCCTCGGCGGCGACAAGGTACTGGTAGACGTTCCGGCCGCCGAGCTCCGACCCGAGCCGCCACGTCTGCGGGCCGATCTCGACGACGGTGTCGGCCGCCTGGCTCACCATCCGCCGATCCAGCCGTCCAGGAGCCCGTGCGGCTCCACCTGATTTGGCTCGTCCGGGAGCTTGCGCAGGAAGTCGAAGTCGCAGCCGGTGTCGGCGTCGAGCACGTGGTCCAGGTACATCGCGCCGTAGCCGCGGCGGTAGGGGCGCGGGCGCTCGGGGCGGTGGGCGAGCCGCCGGCGAACCTCGTCGTCGGGGACGAGCAGGTCGATGCGCCGACCCTCCACGTCGAGCGAGATCTCGTCGCCGTTCTCGACGGCGGCGAGCGGTCCCAGCGCCGTCGCCTCGGGCGTCACGTGCAGCACCACGGTCCCGAACGCCGTGCCGCTCATCCGCGCGTCGGAGATGCGGACCATGTCGCGCACGCCCTGCTTCAGGAGCTTCTTCGGGATCGGCAGCTGGCCCCATTCCGGCATGCCGGGCCCCCCCTGGGGCCCCGCGTTCTGCAGCACCAGGACGGAATCGGCCGTCACCGGCA
>JAXDIL010000046.1:0-22284 GCA_034664005.1 Thermoleophilaceae bacterium
CGCGCCCGCCGGACAGGCGTGCGCCGCGGTGCAGGCAGAGGTCGCGCGCGGCGACGACGTCCTCGCCGGAGCGGAACACGACCAGCGGCTCGCCGAGCAGCATCGTGCGCATCGGCGCGTCGTCGGCGAGGTCCGACTCGTTGCCGACCGGGTGCCAGTAACGCCGCAACGGCTCCAACCCAGGCGAACCGGCTAGGGGTGCCCCTCGTTCCACTGCGATCGCTGCGGCCATCTCTCTCCTCCTCAGGACACTGTGAGACCTAACGTCATACTAATGTCTTTTGCCGGTGTCAAGCCACCAGGTGGCCTGACCGGCGGTGCGTCAGACGCGCGCGAGCCCGCCGTCCACCGGAAGCGTCTGCCCGGTGATGAAGCCCGCTTCCTCCGAGGCCAGGAAGGATGCGATTCCCGCCATGTCCGCCGGCTGCTGAGGGCGCTTGATCGCCTGGCTCTCGACCACCTCGTCGAAGAGCTCGGCCGGCCTGCTCGCGATGACCGTGTCGGTGAGCGTCAGGCCGGGCGCGAGCGCGTTCACCGTCACGCCGTCCGGTCCGACCGCCGACGCCAGGGCGCGCGTGAAGCCCACGACCGCGCCCTTGCTCGTGATGTAGTGGACGTAGTCCGGATACGTGCCGGCGTGGAAGGTGTTCGACGCCATGTTGATGACGCGCCCCCAGCCCTGAGCGCGCATCCCGGGGACGAACGCCGTGGACACTAGGAACACGCTGTCGACGTTGATGGCCATGACGCGGCGCCACTTCGCGAAGTCGATCTCGGCGAACGGGTCGTACGGGTAGATACCCACGTTGTTGACCAGGATCGACGCCGTGCCGAGCCCGCTCGTGACCGCCTCGGCCGCGTCGCGCACGGCTTCCTCCGAGGTCACGTCGCAGGACACTCCGAGCGCGCGCCCCCCGAGCGCGCGAATCTCGGCGAGCGCCGGCTCGGCGTCGGCGATGTCGACGATCGCGACGTCGGCGCCGTCGGCCGCCATGCGCACCGCGATCGAGCGTCCGATCCCGTTGGCGCCGCCGGTGATCACCGCCACCCTGCCGCGGTGGAGGAGCGCCCCAGTTGCCTGAGTCTCGGTCATATGTCATACATTAGACCCATGACGACCATCGCCGTCGCTCAGCTCGAGCTCGGTCCGGGCGAGCTCGAGCAGAACCGTGCGCGGACCATGGCTGCAATCGACGAGGCGGCCTCCGCAGGCGCCGAGCTGGTCATCCTCCCGGAGCTCGCCTCGTCGGGCTATCACCTCGCGACCGCGGAGGCCGTGGACGCGGCCGCGGAAGCGATCCCCGGCCCGGCCACCGACGCGTGGCGCGAGGCCGCGGCCGGACGCTGCACGGTGGTCGGCGGGGTGTGCGAGCGAGACGGCGACGCGGTCTACAACTCCGTCGCGGTCGTCGGGGCGGACGGGCTTCTCGGCCGTTACCGCAAGCTGCACCTCTTCGACGGCGAGCAGCTCCTGTTCGCGCCCGGCGACGCCGGCCTGCCGGTGTTCGATCTGCCATTCGGCCGCATCGGGATCGCGGTCTGTTACGACCTGCGCTTCGTCGAGACCGCGCGGATCCTCGCGCTGCGTGGCGCGGACCTGATCGCGGTGCCCACCGCGTGGACGGGCGGATTCGACCCGACGCCTCCGGCCGACGGGGTCATCGACCAGGCTCGCGCGGCAATGGTGCAGGCCAACCTCAACAGCGTCTGGATGGCATGCGCCTCTCGCGTGGGCCTCGACGGGGAGGTCCGCTACCTCGGGTCGAGCTGCGTCGCCGACCCGTACGGACGCTTCGCGCTCGAGCCGTGTGACGCCGAACATGAGGCGGTCGTCCTGGTCGATGTCGACATCGATGCCGCGCGGCGGGCAAAGACCCGCGGCCCGCGGATACGTCCGCTCCACGACCGCCGCACGGACGTCTACGACGAGCTGCTCGGCTACCGCGACGTGTCATACGTGCCTCCTGACCTCCGGGCCCCCGGTCTCTCGGGCGACCTGCACAGGGTCTTCGGCGAGCTGCGCGAGCACGACCCGGTGCACCTGGTCAACGACGGCACCTGGCTCGTCACGCGCTACGAGGATGTCGCGGCCCTGCTGAAGGACCGCACCCGCTGCGATACCGACATCTTCCTAAAGCGCGGGTACGACGAGGAGCGCCCCTTCGGCCGGGGCAGTGCCCTCGAGACCTTCCAGCACGGCCTGCTGGTCAACCAGGGGGGCGAGCACCACCGTCACCACCGGTCGGTCTTCACGGCGCCCTTCACGCGCGCGAAGGTCGACTCGCTCATGGTTCCGATCGTCCAGCGCCATGCCGCCGCGCTCATCGACGCGCTGCCCGACGAGGGCGAGGTCGACTGGGTCCAGGCGGTCGCGAAGCCGCTGCCCCTGAACGTCTTCGCTGAGCTGTTCGCCATCCCGACGGCGGACGTCGACTGGCTGTACACGCTGCTGCACGAGGACTCGGTGGCCTTCGACGTCCTGCTCGACCCCGCGCTCGTGGCGGCCGAGGACATCAAGCGGGGCGAGCAGGCGATGCTGGACCTGCGCTCCTACCTGGACGAGCTCTCGAAGGAACGCCGGGAGCGGCCGGGCGACGACATGCTGAGCATCCTCGTCGTGTCGGCGGACCAGCGCGGCGCGCTCAGCTGGGACGACGGGCTGAGCCAGGCCATGGAGGCGCTGACCGCGGGCACCGGCACGACGCAGACGCTGATCAACGCCATGATCCAGACCTTCTCCGACAACCCCGAGTCATGGGATCGCGTGGCCGCCGACCCCGAGCTCGTGAAGCCGGCCGTCGAGGAGTGCCTTCGCTACGTGAGCCCGGCGCTGGGCATGGGCCGCATCGCCGTCGTCGACTTCGAGCTCCACGGCAAGCTGATCAAGGCCGGCGACGTGCTCCAGTGCGGCCTGCTCCCTGCCAACAGGGACCCGCGCGCGTTCCCGGACCCGGATCGCTTCGACATCACGCGCACCCCCAACCGGCACGTCGCCTTCGGCGGCGGGGTCCACAGCTGCCTGGGGAGCCACCTGGCGCGACTCGAGGCGCGCGAGGCGCTCACGCGCGCGCTCGCTCGCTGGGAGCGCATCACCGTCGATCCGGCCACGATCCGGATGGAGCCGATGATCATGCTCCGGAGCTACGCCGAGATGCCGGTGCGGCTCGTCGCTCGCGGCGGGTAGCCTGCCCGGCGGTGAGCCAGCGCATCGCTCTGGTTCGGCGTCCAAGCTCCCGGATCGCCGAGGGCATCGTCACGTATGGCGAGCGCGCGCCTGTCGATGCGGACCTGGCGGCGGAGCAGCACGCGGACTATGTAGGCGCGATCGCCGGTGCGGGTTGGGAGATTCGCGAGGTGCCGCACGCCGACGAGCTCCCCGACTCGGCGTTCGTCGAGGACACGGTTGTCGTGTGCGGCGGTCTCGCCGTGCTCGCGCGGCCCGGACCCGTCGAGCGGCGTGCCGAGGTTGCCGGCACCGAGACGGTGGTCCGCAGCCTGGGGCTCGACGTCGCCCGGATCGAGGACCCGGGCACGCTCGACGGTGGCGACGTCCTGCGCGTGGGCACGACCCTGTACGTGGGCCGTGGCGGGCGAACCAACGCTGACGGCATCCGGCAGCTGCGCCGTCATGTGGCAGCGCGCGGTTTCACCGTCGTGCCCGTGCCGCTACACCGGGTCCTGCACCTGAAGTCCGCGGTCACCGCGCTCCCGGACGGCACGGTCGTGGCGGCCGACCCGTCGTTGCTCGACGCCTCGCCGCTGCCCGCGCTGCGCCGAGTTCCGGAGGAGGCCGGCTCGCACGTGATCGTGCTCGGCGAGGGCAAGTGCCTCGTGGCGGCGTCGGCCCCTCGCTCGGCAGCGCTGTTCGACGACTGGGGCTTCGACGTGCTCGTCGCCGACATCGGCGAGTTCGAGAAGATGGAGGGCTGCGTGACCTGCCTCTCGGTCCTTGTCGAGTAGGCCTCGTGCGCATCACGGGGGCGGCGGCGTAGGGCCCTCGTATTCGCGGCTCTGGACGACGATCGCGGCGATCACGGTCGCGCCGCCGACCAGTGTGGCGGCGCTCGGCCGCTCGCTCATGGCCAGCCAGACCCAGAGCGGGCCCAGGACGATCTCGAGCAGGGTGATCAGGCCCACCTGCACCGCGGGGATCAGGCGCGCGCCGATCATCAGGAGGACGAGGCCGAGGCTCATCTGGCCGACCCCGAGGAGCGCCAGCCAGCCGAGGTCGTCGCTGCCTATGGACCCGAGGGTGGCGAACGGGAGGAACGCCACGACCAGGAACAGCTGAGACAGGCAGGTGGCGGGCGCCATCGAGACGTCGCGATGCCGACGGGTGATCACGAGTCCGAGCGAGAAGCCGAACACCATCAGCAGCGCGAGCGCGTCGCCGCGAAGGCTGTGCGCCTCTGGGTTCCCGACCATGAGCGCGACGCCACCCACCGCGAGCACGAGCGCCACGAGGGTGCGCCGGCCGACCCGTTCGCCGAGAAAGACGCGTGCCAGCACCGCCGCGATGACGGGCGCGAGCGCCTGCATGAACAGCACGCGCGCGACGGTCGAATGGTTGAGGGCGGCGACGAACGCGCCCGCGGCGACGGCCAGGCTCGCGGCGAGGGCCACGCCCGCGGACCCGATCGAACGGCATGCCTCGATCACGCGGCCGCGCTCGGTGACCGCGAGATAGAGGATGAGCGCCGCCGAGGCGAATGCGGCCCGGCCGGCTATCTGCGCCGCGGTGTCGAGCGAGAGCTGGCGCTGCAGGACGCCGCCGGTCGACCACGCGAACGCGGCGAGCGCGACGAAGGCCTGTCCTCGACGGGCCGATGTGATCGTCCGCCTGGACAACGGGCTCCTAATATGAGATATGTAATCACATGACTGACCGAACCCTGGAAGAGAGAGCCCTTGAGCACCTCTGGATCCACGAAAGTCCGCGTGCCGAGCTGCTCGAGGACGACATGCTGCGCGTCTTCACGCACGGCGAGGGCGCATGGCTCGTCGACAGCCACGGACGCCGCTATTTCGACCTCTGTTCCTCGATGTGGCAGACCCCGCTCGGGCACGGGCGCGAGGACATCCCGGACGCGATGCTCGCGCAGGCGCGCAAGGTTGCGACGGCCGGACCGATCTTCTTCACGACGGAGGGCGCGATCGAGCTCGCGGAGCGCCTCGCGGCATCCGCACCTGGCGACCTGAACTACTGCTACCTCACGAGCTCGGGGTCGGAGGCGACGGAGACGGCCCTGAAGCTGGCGCGCCAGTACCACCGCATCCGCGGCGATCACCACCGCTACAAGTTCATATCGCGCTACGGCGCCTACCACGGGGCGGGCACGGGCGGCACGGCGATGTCGGGCCGGCGCCACAAGGACAGCGCCTACTACCCGCTCATGCCGGGCGCGGTCCACGTCATGCCCCCGACGGGCAGTCACGACATCGACGCCGCCGAGGAGATCCGGACGAAGATCGAGCTCGAGGGGCCGGAGACGATCGCCGCCGTGATCGGCGAGCCCGTCTCGATCACGGAGTTCCGCATCCCCGACCAGGACTACTGGCGGCGCGTCCGCGAGATCTGCGACGAGTACGGCATCCTGATGATCGCCGACGAGACGCTCGTCGGCTGCTGCCGCAGCGGCCGGCTCTGGGCGATCGAGAACTGGGACGTCGTGCCCGACGTGATGATCGTGGCCAAGTCGCTCAGCGCCGGCTACGCGCCGATCGCGGCGATGATCGTGCGCGACCACGTGCGCGAGGCCTACGGCGACACGATCCCGTCCCCGGCCGTGCAGAGCTACGGCGGACACGGCGCGAGCGCCGCCGCTGGAGCGAAGACACTCGAGATCTACGTCGAGCAGAGGATGCACGAGGTGGCCGACCGGGTGGGCGCCGACCTGTTGACCCGGGTCGAGCACGTGAGCTCGCGCCCGATCGTGCGCGAGATCCGGCGCTTCGGATGCTGGGTCGGCATCGAGCTGATGAACCCGGCGACCGGGCAATCGCTCGCGCAGGGCCTGCGCGGCCGCTACGACGTCGCGCGCGAGCTGACGCACCGCCTGCTGCAGCACGGCTGCGCGGCCGCGCGGATGTCGGAGGGCATCTTCCACCTGGCGCCGCCCTACATCTCGACGCCAGAGGAGCTCGACTTCGTGGCCGGCGCCGTCGACGCCGTGCTCGACGAGATGACGCCCGTTATCGAAGCCGCCGCCGCGTGACTCGCTCGCACGTCATGACCGTGCTCGGCCCCGTGGCGCCCGAGGAGATCGGGCCCACGCTGATGCACGAGCACGTCTTCGTCGACCTGCGGCCGTTCTTCACCGAGCCGGACGGCGACGAGCCGCTCCCGGACGCCGACCGGCCGGTCGACATCTCGCTGCTCAGCCGGCTGCGCCGGAGCCCGATGGGCGTGACGCGCGACAACCTCCTGCTGGCGGACGCAGACGTGGCGACGCGCGAGCTTCGACGGTTCGTCGACGCCGGCGGCTCGGCCCTGGTCGACTGCACGGTCATCGGCCTCGAGCGCGATGCCGGGCGGCTCGCGGCGATATCGCACGTCACCGGCGTCCACATGGTCCAGGGGACGGGGGTCTACGTCGAGCACACCCACCCGGATTGGGTCCACGACCTCGACGCCGACGAGATCGCGACGCTGTTCGTGCGTGACCTGGTCGAGGGGATCGGCGACAGCGGCGTCCGCGCCGGCATCATCGGTGAGATCGGGACGAGCGGGCTGCGGCGGGGCGCCTCCGCGCGCGACGGCGACATGACGCCCGCCGAGGAGAAGGTGCTGCGCGCGGCGGGGCGCGCGTCGCTTGTCACCGGAGCGGCGGTGACCGTTCACCTGGACCCGCGCGGTGAGGGCGCCCACGCGGCCATCGACGTCCTCGAGGAAGAGGGCGTCGCGCCCGATCGCATCGTCATGGGGCACATGGACGCGCGCCCCGACCTCGCGTACCACATGGCGGTCGCCGAGCGCGGCGTGTTCGTGGAGTACGACCACTTCGGCCGCGAGTACTACGCCCCGCACATGGGAAGGTCCTACACCTCCGACGCGCTCCGCCTGGAGCTCCTGTGCGCATTGCTCGACAGCGGCTTTCGCGACCAGCTGCTCGTCTCGCAGGACGTCTGCATGAAGATCGACCTCGAGGCCTACGGCGGCGTGGGCTACGCCCACTTCCTCCGCGAGCTGGTGCCGATCCTGGAGCGGGCCGGGGTTGGCCGCGCCGAGCTCGACGCGATGCTCGTGGACAACCCGCGCCGGGTCCTGACGATCCCAGCCTAAGCTGCGGTGTTTGTGATCACATGCTAATGTGATCACAAATCAAACGCGACCGGTGCCCCACCCCTGTGGCGCGCCGCGCGAGAGGGGAGCACGGGCTTTGACGGGCGGGCGTTACCGGCTGGGCGTGGACATCGGCGGGACCTTCACGGACGTCGTCCTGCTCGGCGACGACGGTGCCCTCCGACGCAAGAAGGTGCTCTCCACTCCCGACGACTACGCGCGCGGCGTGGTCGACGGCGCGGTCGCCCTGCTGGCCGAGAGCAACGTCGAGCCCGGGCTCGTGGACACCGTCGTGCACGCGACGACGGTGGCCTCGAACGCCGTGCTCGAGGGCAAGGGTGCGAAGACGGCGCTGATCACCACACAGGGCTTCCGCGACGTCCTCGAGATGCGGCGCCTGCGCATCCCGGTCCTCTACGACCTTCAGTACGTGAAGCCGGCCCCGCTGGTCCCTCGCCGCCGCCGCTTCGAGGTGCCGGAGCGCATGGGGCCGAAGGGCGATGTCCGCGTGGCGCTGGACGAGGAGGCGGTGAAGCGCGTCGCAGGCGCGCTCGCCGACGACGGCGTCGAGGCGCTCGCGATCAGCATGCTGCACGCCTACGCGAACCCCGAGCACGAGCTCCGCGCGGCCGAGATCGTGCGCGAGACCGTCGGCGATGGGCTGTTCATCACGTGCTCGAGCGACGTGCTTCCGGAGATCCGCGAGTACGAGCGCACGAGCACGGCGGTGGTGAACGCCTACCTCGGCCCGACGGTGCGCGGCTACCTCTCGTCGCTGCTCGATGCCCTGCGCGGCGCGGGCCTGACGGCGCCGCTCCAGATCATGCAGTCGAGCGGCGGGATC
Organism: Thermoleophilaceae bacterium; assembly: GCA_034664005.1. Classification (GTDB taxonomy): domain Bacteria; phylum Actinomycetota; class Thermoleophilia; order Solirubrobacterales; family Thermoleophilaceae; genus JACVRW01. The sequence continues at coordinate 8,127 of JAXDIL010000046.1, forward strand.
ATGAGCCCCGAGGCCGCCATCGAGCGTCCGGCGCTGCTGCTCGAGTCGGGGCCCGCCGCGGGCGTGGTCGCGTGCGCGCACCTGGCGTCGCAGGTCGCCGAGGACAACATGATCACGCTGGACATGGGCGGCACGACCGCGAAGGCCGCGCTCCTCGAGAACCGGCGGCCGGTCAAGACGACCGAGTACGAGGTCGGCGCCGGCATCAACCTGTCGAGCAAGCTCATCAAGGGCGGCGGCTACGCGATCCGGCTGCCCTTCATCGACATCTCCGAGATCGGCGCCGGCGGGGGCAGCCTCGTCTCCGTGGACGAGTTCGGGATCACGACCGTGGGCCCCGAGAGCGCGGGCGCCGACCCGGGACCCGTCTGCTACGACCTCGGCGGCGAGTCGCCGACCCTGACCGACACGTTCGTGTCGCTCGGCTACGTGAAGCCGGAGAGCATCGCCGGCGGCGCGGTGAAGCTGAACGCCGCCAAGGCCCGCGAGGCGCTCCAGGAGCAGGTCGCCGATCCGCTCGGCAAGCCGTTGCTCGAGGCCGCGTACGGGGTCTACGAGCTCGCGATCGCGACGATGACGCGGGCCGTCAAGGCCGTCACGACCTACCGCGGCCGCGACCCGCGCGACTTCACGCTCGCCTGCTTCGGCGGCAACGGAGCCGTCACCGGCGCGGCGATCGCGCGCGTCCTCAACATCCCGCGCGTGCTCGTCCCGCCCGCGCCGGGCGTGTTCAGCGCGGCCGGACTGCTCGTCTCGGACATCGAGCACGAGTTCACGCGCACCCCGTTCCTGCGCGGCGATGCGATCTCGGCCGCCGCGCTCGAGCGCGACTACGACGCGCTCGAGGAGCAGGCACGGGTCGCCCTGGTGGACGAGGGCTTCCGCGCCGAGACGATCACGCTGAGCCGCTCGGCCGAGATGCGCTACTCGGGCCAGGCCTACGAGCTGTCGGTCGCCGTGAAGGACGACGACATCGACGTCGCCCGGATGATCGCCGACTTCAACGCCGAGCACGAGCGGACCTACGGCCACGCGTCCGACTCCGACCCGGTCGACGTGGTGAGCGTGAAGGTGCTCGGGCGCGTGGAGGCGGCCCGGGCCAGCGCGCTCCTGACGTCGGACCAGGGCGGGCGGGCATCCGGAACGCGCGCCGCCTACTTCGGAGAGGAGCACGGCGTCCTCGAGACGCCGGTGATCGGTCGTGGCGACCTCGCCGGCACCACCCGCGAGGGGCCGCTCCTGATCGACGAGTACGACGCAACCTGCGTCGTGCCGCCCGGCTGCCGGGCGAGCCTCGACGCCCTCGGCAACATCGTCATCGACGTGGAGCGAAGCGCATGAATACGACCGCTGTTGACCCCATCACCCTCGAAGTCGTGAACAACGGGCTGGCGTCCGTCGCGGACGAGATGGCCCTGGTCGTCATGCGCAGCGCCTACTCGGCCGTCGTGCGCGACACGATGGATTACTCGACGGCGCTGTGCGACCGCCGCGGCGAGGTGGTGGCGCAGGGGCTCACGCTCGCGGTGCAGCTCGGCACCTTCCCGACGCTCATGCAGTACGTGCTCGAGGAGTTCGACGGGCGGACCGAGCCCGGGGACATCTTCATCGCCAACGACCCGTACGGGTGCGGAGGCCAGCACCTGCCGGACATCTACATCATCAAGCCGATCTTCTTCGAGGGCGCGCTCGAGGGCTACGCGGCGACGATGGCGCACCACTCCGACGTGGGCGGGATCACGCCGGGCAGCGTGGCGGTGCACGCCACGGAGATCTACCAGGAGGGCCTCCGGATGCCGCTCCTGAAGCTGTACGAGGCCGGCCGCCCGAACGAGACGTTGCTGCGGGTGATCGAGAAGAACACGCGGCAGCCGGTCCACGTGCTGGGCGACATCCGCGCTCAGGTCGCGGCCTGCCGGACCGGCGAGCGCGGGCTCGTCGAGATCCTTGAGCGCTACGGCGCCGACGAGGCGCACCGGTACATGGACGAGCTCCAGGCGCAGGCCGAGCGCCTCATGCGCGCGGAGATCGAGGCGCTGCCGGACGGCGAGTATCACTTCGAGGACTTCATCGACGGCTATGGCGATCCGGCGCAGCCGCTTCGGATCAACGTGTCGATGACGGTCTCTGGCAGCGACATCGAGATCGATCTCACGGGCACCGCGGAGCAGGTTCCCGCGGGTCTCAACTGCCCCGTCGGGCTGGTGCGGGCCGCCTGCTACTGCGCGGTCCGCGGCGTGACGGGCCGCGACATACCGAACGCCGAGGGCTACATGCGCCCGATCAAGGTGATCGCGCCGGCCGGCACGATCGTCAACCCGGTGCTGCCCGGCGCGTGCGGCGCCCGCGGGGTGGTGGGCTACCGCCTCTACGACGCGCTCATGGGCGTGCTCGCACAGGTTGTCCCCGAGAAGGTCATCGCGCCGGGAGAGGGCGGCCCGTCGCTGTTCTCGATCGGCGGCTACGTGGATCGCAAGCCGTTCGTGCTGACCGAGGTGATGGTCGGCTGCTGGGGCGCGCGCGCGACGCGGGACGGCCTCGAGGGCGTCTCGAACCCGCTGGCGAACCTGTCGAACCAGCCCGTCGAGCTGATCGAGGCCGACCTTCCCCTGGAGGTCCTCTCCTACGGCCTCGTGGAGGACTCGGGCGGGCCGGGGCGCTACCGAGGCGGCCTCGCCTTCAACCGCGAGGTCAAGCTGCTCGCCGACGAGGCCGTGCTGACCATCCGCTCGGACCGGCGCCACCACCGGCCCTACGGCCTGGAGGAGGGTCTCGAGGGCGGCGGCTCGCTGAACGTCATCCGCGGCGCGGACGGCGAGCGGACGCTGCCACCGATGCCCATGGAGGCGGTGCCGCTGGTCAAGGGCGACGTGTTCTCGCACGTCTCCGCCGGCGGCGGCGGGTTCGGGTCGCCGCTCGAGCGCGACCCGCGCGCCGTGCTCGAGGACGTGCTCGACGAGAAGGTCAGCGCCGCCGCCGCGCGCGAGCACTACGGAGTCGCGGTCACCGCGGCCGGCGAGCTCGACGATCAGGCGACGGCCGCCCTGCGCGGCGCCGCGCAGCGAGACGGACGCGCGGATGCGGCTTGACTCGTGCCGCCGCGCTCCTGTAGCATCCAACACGAGATATGTAATGTGTGATCACATCCAGTGATCACCGTCCCTGACCAGCCGTGAAAGGACCCAAATTGAACAGCGGTCACGAAGCGCCTCGGCGCGTACTGATGTGGTTCAGCGCACTCGCCGTACTCGCCGTCGGTCTCGTGCTCGCGGCGTGCGGCGGGGACGACGACGCGAAGACTGACAAGTCCGGCGGTGGCGATTCTGCCCCAAAGGCGAAGATCGGCCTGGTGCTGCCGGACTACACCCAGAACGAGCTGATCCTGGGTGCGAAGGAGGGGGCCGAGGCCGCCGCAGAGGAGCTCGGCGTCGAGCTGATCGTGGCCGAGGGAAGTGGTGACGTGACCGAGCAGGTGCGCTCGATCGAGGACATGGTCACCTCGCAGGTCGACGTGCTGATGTACGACGCCATCGACGAGACCGGCGTCGGCCCGGCCATCAAGGCGGCCGACGAGGCGGGCGTGAAGATCGTCTGCATCGTCTCCTGCACCGACGAGGGCAACCACGCCGCGCGTATCGACTTCGACTACGAGACGGAGATGGGCGTGCCGACCGGCGAGTGGCTCGCCGAGGCCGTCCCGAGTGCGAAGAAGATCGGCTTCGTCGACTCGAACCAGGTGAACCCCGCCGTCGCCGCGATGTACGACGGCGTCAGGTCGGCGTTGTCCTCGGCCGGGATCGACCCGAAGCTGGAGATCTCGCCTCCGACGGACTGGGACAAGGGCAAGGCGCTCACCGTCGCGCGTGACTTCCTGACGGCCAACCCGGACCTCGACGCGCTGATGTGCATGCACGACCTGATCGCAGGCGCCTGTCTGGACGCCATCCGCGAGCTGGACTACAAGAAGATCCCCGTCGGCGGCGAGGGCGGCACCTGCGAGGGGCTGACCAACATCGTCGAAGGCCGTCAGGCGTTCACGGTGATCCAGGACCTCCACCCGGCCGGCGCCGAGGGCGTCCGCATGGCCAAGGAGCTGGCCGAGGGCAAGACGCTCACGGAGACGGAGAAGTTCATCCCGATGGCCGCCGTGACGACCGAGATTCTGAAGGGGATCCAGTCGGGCTCGGAGGAAGCGGTCATCAACGGAGTTGACGTCAAGGCCCTGCTGGAGGGCTGCCAGAAGTAAGCGAGCTGCGACTCTCTCGCTCGCTCAGCTCGACGTCAGCTTGATGACAGAACACGATTCGATGCCCAACCCCGCGGACGCCGGTGCGCGCGCCTCCCTGGCGCGGCCGGCGCTCCGCGGGCGCGTGCAGGATGCGTGGCACCGGTGGCGTGGCTCGCCCTACCTGCAGGTGGTCACGATCTTCGGCGCGCTCGTGGTCCTGTGGGTGGTCCTCGCGCTCACCGCTCCGTTCTTCCTGACAGAGCGGAACATCCTCAACATCTTCCTCCAGAGCGCGGTGGTCGGGATCCTCGCCGCCGCGTTCACGCTCGTCCTGATCGGCGGCGAGATCGACGTGTCGATCAGCTCCGTCCAGGCGCTGGCGGGCACGCTCGCCGCCGTGCTCGTGATCGAGCACGGGATCCCACTCGTGCCCGGAATGCTCCTGGTCCTCGGCATGGGCGCGCTCGCCGGACTCATCAACGGCTACCTGACCGCGTTCGCGACCATCCCGTCGTTCATCACGACGCTCGCCATGCTGGGCGTCGCGCAGGGGCTCGCGTTCGTGATCACGAGCGGCCGCACCATCGGCGGGTTCCCCGACGCGTATCTGGCGCTGGGCCAGAACGAGATCGGCCCGGTCCCGGTCCCGGTCGTGATCGCGGCGGTGGTGTTCCTGGTACTCCACCTGCTGCTCACGCAGACACGCTTCGGCGTCGAGCTCTACGCCGTCGGCGGCTCGCGGCGCGCCGCGAGCCGTGTCGGGATACGGGTCACCAGGATAATCGTCGTCACGTTCGTGATCGCCGGGATCCTCTCGGCGATCGCGGGGATCGTGCTGAGCGCGCGGGTCAACTCGGGCAGCGGGACGGTCGGCGCGACCAGCATCCTGCTCGACGCCATCGCCGCCGTGGTGATCGGCGGCACCTCGCTCGAGGGCGGCGCCGGCACGATGCTCGGCACGCTCGGCGGGGTCCTGATCATCAGCACCATCCGAAACGGGCTGATCCTGTTGCACGTCGACCCCTTCTGGCAGCAGGTCGCGGTCGGCGTGATCATCGTGCTTGCGGTCCTGGTCGACCAGGTGTTCAAGGGCAAGCTGCGGCTGCGCGACCTCGTCCGCGGCAGGCCCAGCGGACTGGACGAGGATTGAGCGCGCCCGTCGCACCCCGCCCGTTCGTCGCGGCGAGCGGCATATCCAAGTCCTACGGTCAGGTCGCGGCCCTGCGAGACGTGTCGATCGAGCTGCCCGAAGGCGAGACGACGGCGCTCGTCGGCGACAACGGAGCGGGCAAGTCCACGCTGATCAAGATCCTCTGCGGCGTGATCCAGCCCGACGAGGGCTCGCTCACGGTGAACGGCGAGGAGGTCACGTTCGCGAGCCCGCGCGAGTCGCGCGCCGCCGGGATCACGGCGGTGTACCAGGACCTCGCGCTCGCGGACAACCTGAGCGTGGCCGACAATGTCTTCCTCGGGCGCACGCCGACCCGGCGCCTGCGGGTCGACCGGGGGCGCATGGCGCGTGAGGCGGCCGAGGTACTCGGCGAGCTCGGGATCAACGTGCCGTCGGTCAAGTCGCGCGTCGAGACGCTCTCCGGCGGGCAGCGCCAGAGCGTGGCGATCGCCCGCGCGGTGCACGAGGGCGGCCGCATGATGATCCTCGACGAGCCGACGGCGGCGCTCGGCGTCCAGGAGTCGAAGAAGGTGCTGAAGATCATCCAGGACCTCAGGCACCGCGGGATCGCGACGCTGGTCGTGAGCCACAACCTCGAGCACGTGTTCAACCTGGCGGACCGCATCGTCGTGCTACGCGGCGGGCGGCTCGTCGGTACGAGGCGCAGGAGCGAGACGAGCCATTCGGAGATCGTCCACATGATCGTCGGCGGCGACATGGGCCGTGCCCTGAACGAGTCGGAGTGACCTCGGCGGCTGCGACGACCGTCATCCGCAACGGGACCGTGGTCGACGGCACGGGTGCGGAGCCGTATGACGCGGACGTGCTCGTTAAGGACGGTCGCATCGAGGCGATCGGCGACATCGGAGCGGCGGACGAGGAGCTCGACGCCACCGGGCTGTGCGTCGCTCCCGGCTTCATCGACATCCACAGCCACTCCGACTACGTCCTGCTGGTGGACCCGCGCGCCGTGAGCGCGATCCACCAGGGCGTGACGACGGAGGTGGTGGGCAACTGCGGACACGGCTGCTTCCCGATCGCGGACCCGGCGCTCGCCGCGCGCGCGATCTATGGGCACTCCGACGCCGTGCCGGTGACCTGGAAGACAGCCGACGGCTACTTCGAAAGGCTCGAGGACGCCCGTCCCGCGGTCAACGTGCTGAGCCTCGTTCCGAACGGGCAGCTGCGGCTCGCGGTCGTCGGGCTCGAGGATCGCCCGGCAACGCCGGAGGAGCTCCAGCGGATGACCCGCTTGCTGGAGGAGGGGCTCGAGCAGGGCGCCTGGGGCTATTCCACCGGCCTCGAATACGCCCAGGAGCGCGGCGCAACCGAGGAGGAGCTCACCGCCCTCGCCGGCGTGGCCGCGCGGCGAGGCGGGCTCTACGCCACGCATACGCGCCGGCGCGACGCGGGCGCGGCCGAGGCGGTGGAAGAGGCGGTCCGCACCTCGCGGAACGCCGGCGCCCGGCTCCAGGTCTCGCACCTGATCCCGCGGAGCGGCGTGGACGAGGGCAGGCGCTGCCTGGCTGTGCTCGAGCCTGCGCTGGCGGAGGGCCTGGACGTGGAGTTCGACATGCACACGAGGCTCTACGGCACGACCTTTCTGCAGGCCGCGCTGCCGCCGTCGGTGCTAGCCGAGCCGCCGGAGCGCCAGGCGGTCCTGCTCCGTGAGCGCGGCACCCGCGACGCCGTCGCCTCGTACGAGAGCATCCTCAGCGCGGGGAGGGACTGGAGCCGCATCGTGCTGCTCGACAACCCCGTACATCCGCAGTACGCGCGGCGCGACATCGCGTCGATCGCGACCGAGCGCGGCGAGCAGCCGGTGGACACGATCTGCGAGCTCTTGGCGGACGCGCTTCCGGACCCGGCGCGGCTGATGGTGATCAGCCACTGCCATACCGAGGTCCAGCAGCGCGAGGCGTTCGCCCATCCGCTCTGCGTCCCCGGCTCCGACGCGACGACGCTCGCCCCGGACGGCCCACTCGCCGGGTCGACCTTCCACGGGGCCTACACCTGGGCCGCCTGGTACCTGCGCTTCACGCGCAAGGAGCGGCTGCTCTCACTAGCCGAGGCGGTTCGCAGGCTGACCGCGGCCCCCGCGCAGCGCCTCGGGCTGCGCGACCGCGGCGTGCTCAGGCGTGGCGCGGCCGCGGACGTGGTCGTGTTCGACGCCGATGCGGTCACCGAGCGGGGCACCACCTTCGAGCCGAACCAGGTCGCGACCGGCGTGCGTGACGTGCTGGTGAACGGCGTTTTCACGCTCCGCGACGGGGCGCTGACCGGTTTCCGCGCCGGCTCGGTGCTGCGCCGCTCGTGAGCGCGTCGCTCGACCGCTTCCTCGCGGAGAAGCTTGCCGCGGGCGGTCGCTCGGCCTGGACCCGCTCGCCGATCGTGGCCCAGCGGGCGTCGCCGGGTCGTGCGGTGATCGACGGCCGCGAGCGGCTCCTCCTTTGCACGAACGACTACCTCGGGCTCGCCGTGGACCCGCGCGTCGTCGACGCGGCGCGGCAGGCGCTGGACGCATTCGGAGCGGGCAGCCGCGCCGCGCGGTCACTGGCCGGAGACACCGAGCTCCACCAGGCTCTCGAGCGCGAGCTCGCCGACTTCAAGGGCGTCGAGGCGGCCCTCCTGTTCGGGTCGGGCTTCTCGTGCAACAGCTCGGTGATCGCCGCGCTCACGCGGGCCGGCGACGTGGTCGTGAGCGACGAGCTGAACCACGCGAGCATCGTGGACGGCTGCCGCCTCTCCGCCGCCGCCGCACGCGTCTACCGCCATGGCGATCTGGTTTCGCTGGAGGCGGCGCTGCGGCAGTCGGGCAGCGCGTCCAAGCGGATGGTCGTCACCGACGCGGTGTTCAGCATGGACGGCGACATCGCGCCGCTCCCCGGCATCGTCGACCTCGCCGAACGCCACGACGCGTTCGTCATGCTCGACGAGGCGCACGCCACCGGGGTGCTCGGACCGGGCGGCGCGGGCTCGCTCGAGCACTTCGGCATCGAGGGCGGCGTCGCGGTCCTCATGGGGACGCTCGGCAAGGCGCTCGGGAGCGTCGGCGGGTTCATCGGCGGAAGCCGCGACCTGATCGACTTCCTGGCGGCCAACGCCCGCAGCTTCCTGTTCACGACCTCGCTGCCGCCCGCCGCCGCCGCGGCCGCGCTCGCGAGCCTGCGGATCCTGCGCGCCGAGCCGGAGCGCGTCGAGCGACTCTGGCGGAACGCGCGCAGGCTCCACGCCGGGCTCGGCGAGCTCGGCTTCCGTGTTGCCGCCGAGCCGGCGGCGATCCTGCCGATCTTCACGGGCGAGGGCGAGGCGAGCGGCCTCAGCGCGGCGCTCTACGAGCGCGACGTTGTCGCTCAGGCGGTCGCCGCCCCCTACGTCCCGCCGGGCAGCGAGCGCGTGCGGCTGATCGCATCGGCCGCGCACTCGAGCGACGACGTCGAGGCGATCCTGTCCGCGTTCGCCGAGCTCGCTCCCGGAGGCCGGCGGCCACTTGACGGTCCGACGGCGGATTGATTTGATCACAAGTCACATGACAACGGGATCCACGACACGCGCCGGCAAGGTGCAGACCGTGCTGGGGCTCGTGGAGCCCGATTCGCTCGGGATCACGATGCCGCACGAGCACGTGCTGGTCGACCTCAGCTGCATGTTCGACCCGCCCACCGAGGCGAGCGAGCGGCGCCGCGCCTACAGCCCGTTCTCGCTGGAGAACCTCGACTGGATCCGCACGCATTACTTCCGCCATCGCGAGAACCTGCTCGTCGACGACGAGGACATCGCGGCGGCTGAGCTCCGCCTGTTCAAGGCCGCCGGCGGCTCGACGATCGTGGATGTGACACCGCCAGGAATCGGCCGCGACCCGCTGGGCCTCGCGCGCGTGGCGCGCATGTCCGACGTCAAGATCGTGATGGCGACCGGCTTCTACGTCGCCGCGACGCACCCGGCCGAGGTGGCCGGCATGACCGCCTCGGACGTCGCGACCCGCATGATCGACGAGATCCGGGACGGCGTCGTGCTGACTCCCGCCAGCGCGGGGGACCAGGACTGGAGTCCCGAGCCGGTTCGGACGGGCGTCAGGGCCGGGATCATCAAGACCGCGTGCAGCTACCCGCTGGAGGACTCCGAGCGCAAGGTGCTGGCGGGCGCCGCGGCCGCCCAGCGCGCGACCGGCGCGGGCATCACGATCCACGTGGGACGTCACGAGCGCTCCGCGCTCGAGATCATCGACGCGCTCCGCGAGGCGGACGCTGACCTCACGCGCACGTCGCTGGACCACCTCGACCTGAGGGTCGAGCGGCGCGAGACGCTGCTCGAGATCGCCGACAGCGGGTGCATGCTCGAGTTCGACATGTTCGGTCACGAGTCGTCCTACTATCCGCTCACCTCGCGCGACATGCCGAGCGACGGGCAGCGGCTCGACGTCATAGGCGACCTCGTAGCGGAGGGGCTCGGGGACCGTATCCTGATCTCGCACGACATCTGCACGCGCCACCGGCTCGTGAGCCACGGCGGCCACGGCTACGGCCGCATCCCGGCTCACATCGTCCCGCGGATGCGCGAGCGTGGGTGGCGTGACGAGGACATCGAGCGCATCGTCGTCGCCAACCCCGCGCGGCTCCTCACGTTTGCGGCCGATGGCTGACGGGCGACACACCCGCCAGCGCCGGCGCATCGAGACGCCCGACGTCGCCACGATCGAGGCGCTCGCGCGCGCCGACGGGCTCGAGCTGCGCAGCGGCGAGGCCGCTGACCTCGCCGGGATCGTCGCGGCGCTCGTGGCAGCCGCGGCCCGGGCTGAGGAGCGCGAGACGCTCGAGCCCACTCTGCGTCCGGGCCTCCGCGACCCCGGAGGCCGCCCCTCGCCAGAGGACGATCCGTACAACGCGTTCATCCGCCGCTGTCGCGTGGAGGGCGCACCCGACGGGCCGCTGGCGGGCCGGACCGTGGCTGTAAAGGACACGATCGCCGTGGGCGGCGTCCCCATGACGGAGGGCGGCCACTTCCCCGAGTTCGTCCCGTCCGCCGACGCGACGGTCGTCGAGCGGGTGCTCGACGCCGGGGGCACGATCACCGGCACGCTGAACATGGACGAGATGGGCGGCGGCGCAACCGGTGTGATGAGCGCCTTCGGACCGGCGCGCAACCCCGTCGATCCGACCCGCACCGCCGGCGGGTCGTCCGGCGGCAGCGGCGCAGCGGTGCGCGCCGACGCGGTCGACATGGCGCTCGGCGTGGACCAGGGCGGGAGTGGCCGGATCCCGGCCGCCTTCTGCGGTGTCGTCTGCATCAAGCCCACTCACGGGCTCGTCTCGAGCTACGGGGTCGGCCACATCGACCACACGCTCGACTTCGTGACCCCACTTGCGCGCAGCGTGGCCGACGCGGCCGTGCTGCTCGACGTGATCGCCGGCGAGGACTGGCGCAACCCGCAGTCCGACGCGGCGCCACCCGAGGCCGGGCCCTACCTCGCGGCGCGCGATGCCGGCGTCGACGGGCTGCGCATCGGAGTGATCGAGGAAAGCGTGGGATCGGTGGACTGCGACCAGGCCGTCGTCGAGGGACTCGAGCGGGCGGTCGCGGCGCTGGAGTCGAGCGGGGCGATCGTCGAACGCTTCTCGCTGCCGATCTGGGCTGACGGGTTCGCGACCTATCAGCCACTCGTCGCCCACCTCATCGCGAACATGATCCGCTCGGAGGGGGTAGGGTACGGCCACTTTGGATACGTCGACGTCGATCGGCTCCATGCATTCGCCGTCGCGCGCAGAGCCCAATCCGTCAACTTCAACCCCTACGTCAAGTGCTGGTTGCTCGCGGACCGCTTCCTCCACGATCAGCACCTCAACCTGAGCTATGGGCAGCTCCACAACCAGCGCCTCCTGATCCGGCGCCGTCTGGACGAGACATTCCAACGCTTCGACCTGCTGCTGACGCCGACCCTTCCGATGGTCGCCCCCAAGCTATTCGAGCATGAGCCGTCGATCGACGAGCTGCTGTCGCACACGCCGGCCGACGTGGCGTTCAACACCGCACCGCTCAACCTGACCGGTCACCCCGGCATCTCCGTCCCGACCGAGTGGGGCCGCGACGGCGCCCTGCCCACCGCGGTCCAGATCATCGCCCCGCGATTCGCAGAGACCGAGTCCCTGCGCGCGGCCTTTGCGCTCGAGGCGGCACTGGGACCGTTCGAGTAGGTCACGATGGCCACACGATCAGACGACGAGCAGGTACCGGAGGTTGAAACTGGCGAGGCGGCCCCGCTGCCCGAGTCGTTCTTCACGCTCGGACCCGAGCGAACGGTCGAGGGCGTCGTCGCGACGAAGCTTCGCGAAGCGATCATCAACGGGACGCTGAAGCCGGGCGACCGGCTGGCATACCGCGACTTCGCGCACCGCTTCGGCGTCAGCGTGACGCCGATTCGGATCGCGTTGCACGAGCTGGCGAACGAGGGGCTCGTGGAGATGCGAGCTCATTCGGGTGCTCGCGTGAGCCCGCTGTCGATCGACGAGATCGAGGAGATCTTCGCCAGTCGCATCGGCATCGAGGGCTGGCTCGCACGCCTGGGGGCGGAGGAGCTGACGGACGAGGACATCGAGGAGATGGAGGGCCATCTCGCCGAGTTGCTGCGCGCCGTGCGCGACGGAGACCTGGGGAGCTACCTGGAGGCCTCGCGCGCCATGCGTGTCGTCTGTTTCGCGCAGGCGGAGAAGCCACGGCTGTTCGAGCGGTTCAACGTCCTCTACGAGCACTCACGCCGCTACGTGCTCCTCATGATCGCCGACTCGTACCGCCTGGAGCGCTCGCGTCGCGCGATGGAGCGTTTCATGGAGACCTGTCGCGCTCGCGACGGCGAGGCCGCCCAGGCGGCCATTCAGGAAGCGCTCCTCACCTCGCTCGCGTCGATCAGCGAGGCGCTCGACGCCTCCGACGACGAACCCGAGTGAACGAGCTCGCGGGGCTCGACACACCGTTCGCGACCGTCGATCTCGACGCGGTCGAGCGCAACATCGACGCGATGCAGCGCTACTGCGACGAGCACGACCTGGCCCTGCGGGCGCACATCAAGACGCACAAGCTCCCGGAGATCGCGGCCATGCAGCTCGCCGCGGGCGCCACGGGACTGTGCTGCCAGAAGCTGGGCGAGGCCGAGATGCTCTTCGAGCACGGCGTCCGGGCCGATCTGCTGATCACGTTCCCGCTGATCGGCACACGGAAGGCCGCTCGCTTTGCCGAGCTCGCGGCAGAGGGGCAGGTCTCCGTCGGCGCGGACTCCGAGGAGGTCGCGTGGGAGCTGTCGGCGGCGCTCGCCGCACGCGGCGCGAGGGCTGGATTCGTCGTCGATTGCGACACCGGCTTCGGCCGTACCGGGGTCCAGACTCCGGAGGAGGCCGCGCGGTTCGCCGGGCTTGTGGACGCCCTCCCCGGGCTCCGCTTCGGCGGGCTGATGACGCACCCGACGCTCCCCGAGAGCGGGCCCTGGCTGCGCGCGGCGCGTGACCTGATCGCGGCGCGCGGGCTCACCGTCGAACGCATCAGCGGCGGGGGAACGCCCGACGCGCTCCGCAGCCACGAGCACGGCGTGCTCACGGAGCTGCGAGTCGGGAACTACGTCTACGGAGACCGCCGGACGGCGGCCGCAGGCTGGATGCCGGTGGACGACTGCGCTCTGCGCGTACGCTCGACCGTCGTGAGCACGCCGACGAGCTCCCGGGCGATCCTCGACGCAGGCTCCAAGACGCTCAGCAGCGACCGCGGCCCGGAGGGGTCGGTCGATACCTGCGGTCTGATCGTGGAGTACCCGGACGCGGTGATCCACGAGCTCTCCGAGGAGCACGGCCACGTGGACGTCTCCGCCTGCGAGCGCCCGCCCAAACTGGGAGAGACCGTGACGATCGTCCCGAACCACGCCTGCGCGACCGTGAACATGCACGACGAGGTGGCACTCCACCGCGGCGGGCGCGAGGTCCGGATCGTGCCCGTGGCCGGCCGCGGCCTGGTCCGCTAGCGCTTCCTCGTAGGGCCTTTCTGTTTGAGTTAGCTCGTGGCTGTCCTCGTTGGACTCGACGTCGGGACGAGCGGTACTCGCGCAGTGGCGGTGGATCACGGCGGAGCGGTGGTGGCCGAGGCCACCAGCTTCTACGAGCCGGACAGCCCACGGCCGGGCTGGAGCGAGCAGCGGCCGGAGGACTGGTGGCAGGCGGCCAGGGAGGTGCTCGCCTCGGTCGCTGCGGACGCGGGCGACGAGATCGTCGGCCTCGGGCTCGCGGGTCAGATGCACGGGTCGGTGTTCCTCGACTCGGCCGGCGAGGTCATCCGGCCGGCGCTCCTGTGGAACGACCAGCGGACCGAGGACGACTGCGCCGCGATCACCGAGCGTGTGGGCGCGGAGCGGCTCCTGGAGCTGGCCGGGAACCCCGCGCTGACGGGCTTTCAGGCGCCGAAGATCCTCTGGCTCGGCCGCGAGGAGCCGGACGCTCATGCGCGCCTGGCGACCGTCCTGTTGCCGAAGGACTACGTGCGGCTGCGGCTCACCGGCGAGCGCGCCACCGACGCTTCGGACGCGTCCGGCACGCTGCTGCTGGACGTGCGGGCGCGTGGCTGGTCGGACGAGATCCTGGACGCGCTCGAGATCCCGCGCGAGTGGCTGCCGTCGGTGCACGAGGGGCCGGAGGTGACCGGCGGCGTCCGCGACGCGGTGGCCGACGAGCTCCCGGGCGATCCTCGACGCAGGCTCCAAGACGCTCAGCAGCGACCGCGGCCCG
>JAXDIL010000057.1:0-16246 GCA_034664005.1 Thermoleophilaceae bacterium
GAGGTAGGGCGTGAGGACTCCCACCTCGGGGCCGGGGCGGCCGCGCGTCTCCGCTATCCCGCGGTAGTCCGGCCGCTGAAGGCGCGGCTCGGTCCAGGTGGCCGCCAGGATCGCGAGGCACGCCGCGCACAGCAGGCCGGCAGCGGCCAGGCCGACCCGGCCCGCGCCGCGCGTGCCGAGGCCGGCCGCCACGCCGATCGCGAACAGCGGGATCGTGAAGATCACGTTCTTCGACGTGAGCAGCTCGCGTGCGGTGAGATCGATGAGCAGCGGGACCGCGATCCCGAGCGCGCCGAGCCCGAGCGCGAGCCCGGCCGCGCGGCGCTCGCGCGTGCCGGCCCGGCGCAGCCCGATCACCAGCGCGACGATCACCACGAGCCCGATCAGGCCGAGCTGCCAGTTCGAGGTCGGGTCGTACTCCCCGGTGAGCGACGACTTGATCGCGCCGCGCAGCCGCTCGCTGAGCGAGAAGTCGGAGATCCAGTCGGTGCGCCCGTCCGACTGGCGCGAGGCGAGCGGAACGAGCGCCGCGCCCACGGCGCCCACGGCCACGGTCGCGAGCGCGGCCGGCAGGCGCGGTCGCCGCAGCGCCACGAGCAGGATTGCCTCCGGCACGACGACGAAGGCCGCGAAGTAGTGAGTCAGGAGCGCCGCGACGGACGCGAGCGCCCACAGCACGAGGCTGCGCGTGCCGGTGTCGCGCCGGGCCACGAGGAACGCCCAGAACGACAGCGCGGCGAGCAGCGCGAGCAGCGAGTACGCGCGCGCCTCCTGCGAGTAGAAGATCAGCTGCGGGTTCACGGCGACGAGGGCGGCGGCGATCAGGCCGGCGCGCCGTCCCGCGAGCTCGCGTGCCGCGCCGTACGCCACGGGGATCAGCGCCGTGCCCAACACGGCGGAGAGCGAGCGCACGCCCACCTCGCCGAGCCCGAAGAGCTGCGTCCAGGGCCACGCCAGCACGTAGAAGAGCGGCGGCGTGGACTCCGTCGTCGGGATCGCGTCGAGCATCGCGTCGAACGAGCCGCCGAGCACGGGCCCGACGGTGATCGCCTCGTCGAAGTCGAAGCTCTGGAGGTCGAGCGTGGCGAAGCGGAGCGCGGCTCCGAGGAGCGTCAGTCCGGCGAGCGCCAGTGCGGAGCGCGACACGTCGCCTACTCGTAGCGCATGCGGGTCGGCGCCTCGCGCATGCGGAGCACGCGTGCCGGCACGCCGCCGACGACCGCGTTGGCGGGCACGTCGCGGGTGACCACGGCGTTGGTGCCGATCACGGCGTTGTCCCCGACGGTCACCCCGCGCAGGATGCAGGCGCCGTAGCCGATCCAGACGTTGTTGCCCACGCGCACGTCACGCTTGTATATCCCCTGAAGCCGGATCGGGCGGTCAACCTCGACCATGCCGTGGTCGAAGTCGATCATCATCACGCGGTCCGCGACCACGCACTCGCGGCCGATCGACACGTGCTGGTACGAGGAGATCGTGCATTCCTGGCCGAGCACGGTCTTGGCGCCGATCGAGATCGTGCCCTCGTGGCTGCGGAGCTTGCAGCCGTGCCCGACCCACGACCAGCGGCCGAGCTCGATCGTGGCCCGCGGTCCGACCTCCAGGCTGCAGCCGGGGCCGATGAAGGCCAGCCCGTCGAGGCGCAGTTTCGAGCCGAGTCGCAGCTTGACCAGGCCCAGCCGCACGATCAGCCGGGCGTACTTGCGGTTCAGCATCCGGTGACGGCGCATGAAGCGCATCAGCGTGAGTGGGCCGCCGCTTCTCGGCGGTGGGGGGCCGCGCAGCTCCATGCGACGGGAGATCATAGGTAGGCGCAGGTGCGGCTATCCGTATTGGCGGTAGGGCGGATCGCCTTCACAATTGCGCTTGCAATGACCAGGACCGTCCTCATCGTCGACGATCACCCGAGCTTCCGGGCGAGCGCCCGCATGCTGCTCGAGGGCGAGGGCTACAGGGTGATCGGCGAGGCCGAGGACGGCGAGTCCGCCATCCGCGCGGTGACGGAGCTCAAGCCGAACGTCGTCCTGCTCGACGTGCAGCTCCCCGACATCGACGGAATCGAGGTCGCGGCCCGGCTCACCGCCAACGGATCGGGTCCCGCGATAGTGCTCACGTCGAGCCGGGACCTTGCGGACCTCGGCCCGGTGCGAGACCGTGGCGACGTGCGCGGATTCATCCCCAAGGCAGAGCTCTCCGGCGCCGCGCTCGAGGCACTGCTCTGACGTCGCTCCGCAGGGCACTCTGGGGGCTCGCCGGCGCCGGCGCGGTCCTCGGCCTGATCGATGTCGCCCTGATCCTCACGAGCAACCACGTGGACGTGCGCGGTGCGTTGGCAGCGGTGGCACTCGTGGTCGGCTGGGGCTTCATAGGTGCCGGCCTGTTCGCCTGGGCGCGCCGGCCCAACAACAGCGTCGGCTCGCTGATGGTGGCCACCGGCTTCGCGTGGCTGCTGGGGCTGATCGCCGCATCGAACGTCCCGCCGAGGACCTGATCCGTAAGGTGCGGGCTCACAAGCCGGACGTTGCGGTGGTGGATATACGAATGCCCCCCACGAACACAGACGACGGCCTGCGGGCCGCGCTCGAGATCCGCGCTGAGCTCCCGGACACGGGAGTGCTCGTGCTCTCCCAGTACGTGGAGGAGGGCTACGCGCTGGACCTGGTGGGCGAGTCCGCCGGCGGCGTGGGCTATCTGCTGAAGGATCGCGTGGCCGACGTGGAGCGGTTCGTCGACTCGGTGCGGCGTGTCGCAGACGGCGGCTCGGCACTCGACCCCGAGGTGGTCGCCCAGCTCGTGGGACGCGCCCGCCGCGACGACCCGCTGGCCGAGCTGACAGCGCGCGAGCGCGAGGTGCTCGAGCTGATGGCCGAGGGCCGCTCGAACAACGCGATCGCGGAGCACATGACGGTCACGGAGCGCGCCGTCGAGAAGCACGTGACGAGCATCTTCGGAAAGCTCGGACTCACGCCTGCCCCCGAGGACCATCGCCGCGTGCTCGCGGTGCTGGCCTTCCTGCGCGCGTGAGCGGCGGGCCGGTGTCGCACCGCGGCGTCGTGCGCCGCAGGCGGCGCGTGCGGTTCGGCGGCCGCGACATGGCCATCGATCTCGGTACCGCCAACACGCTCGTGTACGTGCGCGGCGAGGGCATCCGTGTGTCGGAGCCATCGGTCGTGGCGGTGGACACGCGCACCGAGGACGTGCACGCCGTGGGCCACGAGGCCCAGCGCATGATCGGCCGTACGCCGGCGTCGATCTCGGCGGTGCGCCCGCTGCGCCACGGCGTGATCACCGACTTCGAGGTGACCGAGGCGATGCTGCGCCACTTCATCGGGCGCGTCCACAAGAGCCGCTTCGCCCATCCGCGGCTCGTGATGTGCGCGCCCTCCGGGATCACGGACGTCGAGCGCCGCGCGCTGGTGGAGGCCTGCCTCGGCGCCGGCGCCCGCTCGGTTCAGCTGATCGAGGAGCCGATGGCAGCCGCGATCGGCGCGGAGCTGCCGATCGCGGAGCCGGTCGCCAACGTCGTCGTGGACATCGGCGGCGGCACCAGCGAGGTCGCGGTGATCTCGCTCGGCGGGATCGTGGTGTCGCGCTCGCTGCGGGTGGGCGGCTACGACTTCGACGACGCGGTCGCCGGCTGGATCCGCCGCAACCACAGGCTGGCCATCGGCGAGACGACCGCCGAGGTGGTGAAGCGCGAGGTGGGCGCCGTGAGCCCGGACCTGACCGAGGCGGTCACCGAGGTGCGCGGCCGCGATCCCGTCAGCGGCCTGCCGCGCGAGGCCCAGATCTCGAGCTCGGAGCTGCGCGAGGCGCTCGAGCCGCTCGCGGTGGAGATCCTCGACTCGGTGAAGGACGCTCTCGAGAACACTCCGCCCGAGCTGGCGGCCGACCTCACCCGCAACGGCATCCTGCTGGCCGGCGGCGGCGCGCTCCTGCGCGGCTTCCGCGAGCGGCTCGAGGCCGAGACCGGCGTGCCGGTCGCGCTCGCGGACGATCCGCTCACCTGCGTCGTGCTCGGAGCCGGCCGCGCGATCGAGGAGATCGAGGTCCTCGAGCGCGCCGTTATCTAGTCAGTCCTCGATTACCGAGAGCAGGTACTCGCCCGTGAAGCGGAGCGTGCCGTCGTCGTTCTTGTTCTCGGCGCGCAGGACCTCCGTGAAGGCCCTGTCCAGCTCGTCCTCACGCTCGGCCAGCGCCTCGCGGGCGTTCAGGAGCGGCCCGAAGCTCTCCAGCATGAAGCGCGCGTAGGACTCGACGGACTCGTCCTCCCACTCGACCTCGCGGCGCTCGAAGCTGATCGCGTCACCCCAGAGCTCGCGCACGTGGTCCTCCGTGCCCCACAGGAGCGGCGGCTGGCCGCCGGGCGGCGGAGGCACCAGCGACGCGATCATGCGGAACATGCGCCCGATCGAGCCGTCCGGGGTCCAGCAGGCCACCGCGATCGCGCCGTGCGGCCGGAGCACCCGCTTCAGCTCGGCGGCCGTGCGCGCATGGTCCGGCGCGAACATGTGACCGAAGATCGAGACCACGCGGTCGAAGCTGGCGTCCTCGAACGGGAGCTCCTGCGCGTCGCCCTCGATCCAGTCGATCTCGACCATGGCGTCGGCGGCGCGCTCGCGCGCGATCTCGAGCAGGCCTGGCGCCAGGTCGAGCCCCGTCACCCGCGCGCCGGCCTTCGCGGCGGGGATCGCGGCGTTGCCGGTGCCGCAGGCCACGTCGAGCACGTCCATGCCCGGCGCGACGCCGGCTCGCTCGACCAGGAGCTCGCCTGACTCGGTGACTCGCTCTGCCACCGCGGCGAAGTCGCCGGCGTCCCACATCGTCTTCGGATCCACGCGGCCACTATGCCACCCTGGCCTCATGGATTCGATCGTGACCGCCGTGGACGTGCGCCGCCGCTACGGGGAGGGCGACGCCGCCGTGGATGCGCTCGCGGGAGTGACCGTCGGCTTCGAGCGCGGGCGCTTCAGCGCGATCATGGGTCCGTCGGGCTCCGGCAAGTCCACGCTCATGCACATCCTGGCCGGCCTCGACAAGCCCACGGCGGGCACCGTGACGCTCGACGGCGAGGACCTCACCGGGATGGACGACGCGGAGCTGACGCGCCTGCGCCGCGACAAGCTCGGCTTCGTCTTCCAGTTCTTCAACCTGATCCCGGTCCTGACGGCCGAGGAGAACGTGCTGCTGCCGCTCTCGATAGCTGGGCGAAAGCCGGACCCGGACTGGTACCGGCGGCTGATCGACACGGTCGGGCTGGGCGACCGGCTCACCCATCGCCCGGCCGAGCTCTCGGGCGGCCAGCAGCAGCGCGTCGCGGTGGCGCGGGCGCTCGTGTCGCGCCCGGCGGTCGTGTTCGCCGACGAGCCGACGGGCAACCTCGACTCGCGCTCCAGCGAGGAGGTGCTCGGCCTGCTCCGCACGGCCGTCGACGAGTTCGGGCAGACGGTCGTGATGGTCACTCACGATCCCGAGGCGGCCTCGTACGCGGACCGCCTGGTGGTCCTGCGCGACGGCCTCGTGGTGCACGACGCCGAGGCCGGGAGCGCCGAGGAGGTCATCGAGCTGATGAAGAGCCTGGCGTGACCAAGGTCGCCCTGCGTGGCATCGCGGCGCGGAAGCTCCGCGCGTTCACCACCTGGCTGGCGATCTTCCTCGGCGTCGCGCTCGTGGCGGGCACCTACGTCCTCACCGACACGATCAACCAGTCCTTCAACGAGATCTTCACGGAGTCGCTGAAGGGCACGGACGTGGTTGTCACGGCGCGGCAGGACATTCAGACCGACGACGCCGCCGCGCCCGGGTTCCCGGCTCGGCTCCTCGGCCGCGTGAAGAAGGTGGACGGCGTGGATGCCGCCGCCGGCTCGGTGTTCGCCTCGGGCCGTTTCATCGACACGAAGGGCGACCCGATCGGGAACAGCTTCGCCCCGAACTTCATCTCGTCGCTCCTGCCGCCGCGCTTCGAGGCGCTGGACTACGTGGCGGGGAGGAAGCCGCGGACCTCCACCGAGGCGTCGATCGACACCCAGACCGCCGATACCGGTCACCTCAAGCTCGGCGGCAAGCTCCGGCTCGCCGGGGCGCGCGAGGCGAAGACCTACGACCTGGTCGGGCTCACCCAGCTCGGCAACGCGAGCTTCGGCGGGGCCGGGATCGCCCAGGTGGTGCTGCCCGAGGCGCAGCGGATCACCGACCACGTGGGCCAGTTCGACCAGATCTCGGTGGCGGCGGCACAGGGGGTGAGCCCCGAGGAGCTGCGCGACCGGATCGCGCGCGTCATGCCGCGCCAGGTTCAGGTGGAGACGGGCGAGGAGGCGGCGCAGCGCCAGTCCGACGACATCGCCCAGGGGCTCGGCTTCCTGCGGATCGCGCTGCTGGTGTTCGCGGGCGTATCGCTGTTCGTGGGCGCCTTCCAGATCTTCAACACGTTCTCGATCACGGTCGCGCAGCGCACGCGCGAGTTCGGGATGCTGCGGACGCTCGGCGCGTCGCGCGGGCAGATCCTCGCCACGGTGGGGCTCGAGGCTCTGACGCTCGGGCTGCTCGGCGCCGTCCTCGGGCTCGCCGGCGGCGTCGGCTTCGCCTTCGGCATCAACGAGCTCTTCAAGGCCGTCGGGATCGACCTGCCGAACACCGGCACGGTGGTCACGATCCGCACGGTGATCGTTTCGCTGATCGTCGGCGTGGTGGTGACGGTGGTGGCGGCGCTGGTCCCCGCGCTCCGTGCCACGCGCGTCACCCCGATGGCCGCGCTGCGCGAGGCGGACCTTCAGGACACGAAGAAGCGCGGGCGGATCGTCACGGCGGTGGCGGTGCTGGTGGGCGTGGTGGGACTGGCGATGATGCTGGTGGGCCTGTTCGGCGGGATCGAGGACTCGGGCAGCGCGGCCGGGCTGCTCGGCGGCGGCGCGGCGCTGATGCTGTTCGGCGTCTCGCTGTTCTCGCCGCGCCTGGTGCGCCCGCTCGCGTCGCTCACGGGCCGCCCGCTCGAGCGCCTGCGCGGGATCACGGGCCGGCTCGCGCGCGAGAACGCGATGCGGAAGCCGGGACGCACCGCCACCACCGCGGCCGCGCTGATGATCGGGCTGGCGCTGGTGGTGTTCGTGACCATCTTCGCCGCGGGCCTGAAGGCGTCGGTCGCGAAGACGATCGACGAGAGCTTCCGCGGCGAGATCGTGCTTCAGAACAGCGACGGCTTCTCGCCGATCCCCCGCGACGCGGTCGAGCGGGCGCGGCAGGTGGACGGCGTGGCCACGGTCTCGTCGATCACGTACGCCACGGGGAAGGTGCCGCGCGGCGGGCCGACGGTGCGCGTGGCGGCCGTGGACCCCTCGACGCTCGGGCAGGTGCTGGCGCTCACCTTCAAGAGCGGTGATCCGTCGGTGCTGCGCGGACTCGGGCCGCACGACGCGATCGTGGACGACGCTTTCGCGCGTGATCAGGGCCTCGCGATCGGCGACACGCTGCGCCTGCGCACCCCGATCGAGCGGACCGCGACGTTCAGGGTGCGCGCCACGATCGAGGGCGAGCTCGACCTGCTCGGCAAGGCGGTCGTGGACGAGAGCGCGACGCGCTTCTTCGGCCGGCTTCAGCCCAGCTTTGCGCTGGCGCGGCTCAGGCCCGACGCGTCGCCGAAGGAGGTCCAGAAGGCGATCGACGACGCTGTGAAGGACCGCTATCCCACCGTCGAGGTCCAGAACCAGAGTCAGCTGAAGGACCAGCAGGAGCAGCAGGTGAACGCACTGCTCGGGCTGGTCTACGCGCTGCTGTCGCTGGCCGTGATCGTGTCGCTGTTCGGGATCGTCAACACGCTCGCCCTATCGATCCACGAGCGCACCCGCGAGCTTGGGATGCTCCGCGCCGTCGGCATGTCGCGCCGGCAGGTGCGCACGATGGTGCGCTACGAGGCCGTGATCACGGCGCTGATCGGCGCGATCCTCGGGACCGTGCTGGGCGTGATCTTCGCCGCGCTCGTGTCGAGGCCGCTGGCGGACGAGGGCTTCCAGCTCTCGTATCCGATCCCCACACTGATCGTGCTGCTGGTGCTCGCTGCGCTGGCGGGCGTGGTCGCGGCCATCGGCCCGGCGCGGCGCGCGTCGCGGCTCGACGTGCTGAAGGCGCTGGCGTATGAGTGATCGCGGAGGCATTCCGGTCAGCGGAGTCTCCGAGCTGGTGCTCGAGGTGCTCGACCTGGAGGCGGCCGAGGCGTTCTACGCCGGCGTCCTCGGGTTCCCGGTGGTGGACCGCTGGCCGGAGCGCGAGGCGGTCTGGGTGATGGCCGGCGACCGCACCCGGATCGGGCTGTGGCGGCCGCAGGTGGGGCGCGCCCGAGGACGCGGAGGCGTGCACGTCCACTACGCGATGAAGATCGCGGAAGCGGACTACGACGCCACCGTCGCGCGGCTCCGCGAGCAGGGGCAGGAGGTCGAGGAGATGGACTTCGAGGGCGCCGGCCGCGCCGTCTACGTGAACGACCCCGACGGCAACGTGGTCGAGTTCTGGACATGGGACGTCGCCGGACACGTCCGCTGAGCCCCGCCCCTCCGCCGGGCAAACCCCCTCCGCCGGGCTCAGGTGGATGGCAAACGTTGCGGAATCCGCAACGTTTGTCATCCAGCTGGTCGATCGGGGGGCTGGCGGCCGTGCTCGCGCTGGCCGCGACGGGGGCGATCGCGCCGCCCGCGAGCGCGGCGACCGCGTCGGTGGACGGCAGCGTGCTGCGCGTCGCCGCCGCGCCCGGCGAGGCCAACGCGCTCTCAATCACCTCGGAATCGAGCACCTCCGTGCAGGTCGTCGACAGCGGCGCGCCCCTGAGCCCCGGCCCGGGCTGCGCGCCGCGCGACGCGGGGGTGACCTGTGCAACACCCGAGGACCCGACAATCGACATCTCGGCCGGCGATCTCGACGACTCCGTCACGGTGCTGGCCCCGGTGCCCGCCTTTGTCGACGGCGGCGCGGGCGCTGACCTCATCGACGCGCGCAACGGCGTGAGCGACTCCGTCTGGTGCGGCGAGGGCCGCGACGCGGTCGCCGCCGAGGTGCTCGACTTTCTCGACACCGGCTGTGATCGCGTGGACTACGGGCCGCCCGGCGTGGTCGGCCGCGCACGGGCTCGAACCGGAGGCGGCCGCCTCGTGCGGGTCCCCGGCCAGACCTGGGCCAGGGTCGACCGCCGCATCCTGCCCGGCGTGCTCTATCTGATCCGCGGCTACCGCGTCCGCATCGAGGAGGGCTACGGCACCGTGGGCCACACCCACTTCGGCGAGC
The DNA here is from genome assembly GCA_034664005.1 of Thermoleophilaceae bacterium. GTDB lineage: Bacteria > Actinomycetota > Thermoleophilia > Solirubrobacterales > Thermoleophilaceae > JACVRW01. The sequence goes on from JAXDIL010000057.1 coordinate 9,268, forward strand.
ACCCGCTCGGATTGGCCGTGGACATCCAGCCCGGCGCGGGCAGCACCTGGGCCGACGTCTCGCGGCTCGCCCGCTGGGCCGAGCCGCGCCAGAACCGGCCGCGCTTCCCGTTCCGCTGGGTGGGCTGGAACGGCGACGTCAACCACGGCCACCCCTCTGTATGCAAGCCACGCCGGGGCTGCTACCCGCACCTGCACCTGTCGTGGTCGCACTCGCCGGCGCTCCCGCGCCACATCGCGCGCACCGTCTGGGTCTTCGAGGTGCTCTGACCTGGGCCTTAGAGTTCGCGCCCGTGCCAGCCGGACGCACAGCAGCCGATCTCGCCGAGCGCCTGCTCGCGGGTGACAAGCGAGCGCTCGCTCGGGCGATCTCGCTGGTGGAGAACGACGAGCCCGAGGGCTGGGCGCTCGTCCGCGAGGTCTACCCGCACACCGGGAACGCGTCCGTGGTCGGCTTCACCGGCCCGCCGGGCGTCGGGAAGTCGACGCTGATCGGGCGGCTCGTGGAGCACGCGCGTGCGCGCGAGCGCGAGGTGGCCGTCCTGTCGATCGACCCGAGCTCGCCGTTCACCCACGGCGCGCTGCTCGGCGACCGCATCCGGCTGACGGACCATTTCCTCGACGCCGGCGTCTACATCCGCTCCATGGCGAGCCGCGGCTCGCTGGGCGGTCTCTCGGAGGCGACCCTCCAGGCGGCGCTCCTGATGGACGCGAGCGGGAGGGACGACGTGTTCCTCGAGACCGTCGGAGTCGGGCAGGCCGAGGTGGACATCATCGACCACGCCGACACGGTCGTGCTCGTGCTGATGCCGGGCAGCGGCGACTCGATCCAGGCGCTGAAGGCGGGCGTGATGGAGATCCCCGACGTGATCGCGGTCAACAAGGCCGACCATCCACTCACCGACACGATGGTCCGCGAGATCCGCGGGGTGCTGTCGCTCGGCCCGCAGAAGGGCTGGCGCGTGCCGATCGTGAAGACAGAGGCGAGCCGCGGCGAGGGCGTCGACGAGCTGGCCGAGAAGATGGCCGAGCACCGCGACTTCATCGCCTCCGAGGGCACGCTCGCCGAGCGCAGGCGCCGCAATCTCATGAACGAGGTGGTGGCGCTCGCGGCAGGCAGGCTGCGGCGGCGGCTCGAGGACCACGTGCGTGACGACCCCGAGGTACAGCGGTTGCTCGACGAGGTGGTCGAGCGCAAGCTCGATCCCGCCAGCGCCGCCGCGAAGCTGCTGGAGCGCGCGGGCGGCTAGCCCCACGGTTGTCCTGATTGGTTCCGCCGGCTTCGGGGTATCGCTCTCGCCGCAGCCACAATAGGAGGAACTCAATGGCACAGCAGACGAAGGCAGACAGGTCGGCGGCGGCGAAGAAGGCCGCTGCCACGAGAAAGCGGAACGAGCAGCGCGCCAAGTCGTCGACCGCCGGCTCCAAGGCCGCCGGGACGAGGCAGGGCCGCAACTCGAAGGACGCGCTCGGCAGCGCGAAGGACGCGCTCGGCGCGGCGGCCGGAGGCCTGCGCAGCGCTGGCGAGTCTGCCGGTCGCGCAGCGAAGGAGGCCGGCAAGGCGGCCGTCAGCCGCGCCGACGCCGCCCGCAAGGCAGGCAAGCGCTAGGGCGCCGGCACGCGCCCCTCGTTCTCCAAGCACGAGGGGTAATAGGCTGCTCCGGTGGGCGAGTCGCGCGCCTATCGGCTGAAGACGAGCGAGCCGCTGCCGGAGGGCGCTCGCCGTGTGGCGCGCGCGCGGATCGACCACGCGATCCAGGAGCTGCGCGGCAAGACGGCCAGCACGCCGGAGGACGCCGTCCACGAGGCGCGCAAGGACACGAAGAAGCTGCGCGCGCTCCTGCGGCTCATGCGCGGCGAGCTCGGGAAGGAGAGCTTCGCGCGCGAGAATGCCTGCTTCCGCGACGCGGCGCGCGAGCTCGCCGGGGCGCGCGACACCGACGCGATGCTCGAGACGCTCGGCGCGCTCGACATCCCGGCGGGGCTCGGCTGGGAGCTGCGCAAGCGGATCCAGGCGGAGCGGTCGACGAACGGCGCGGGTGATCGCAGGGGCGCCGCGCGCGGCGCGGTCGCAATTCTGAAGGAGGCGCGGGGCCGCCTCGACGACTGGCCGCTCGAGCGGGAGGGCTTCGAGGCGCTGGAGGACGGTCTCGCGCGGACCTACGGGCGCGGCAGGCGCGACTTCCGCGCCGCCCGTGACGAGCCGACCGTCGAGACGCTCCACGAGTGGCGCAAGCGCGTGAAGGAGCTCTGGTACCAGCACACGCTGCTCCGGCCGCTGTGGCCGGTGGTGATGAGCGCGGTCGGCGACGAGGCGCATGCACTTGCCGACCGGCTCGGCGACGATCACGACCTCGCGGTGCTCGCCGACTGGGTCCGGGAGCGCGCCGCGGCGGGCTCCGGGTTCTTCGAGGCGGTCGAGCGCCGCCGGGCGGAGCTGCAGGCCGAGGCCTTCGAGCTCGGCGGCCGCGTGTACGCCGAGAAGCCCTCTGCCTACGTGCGCCGCCTGGGGCAGCTCTGGGACGCCCGCGCGGCATTAGTTAGGGCACCCTAATACTATGCCGGGCGATGCCCGGCTCACACCAGCGACCAGCAGGCCTCGCCGAGGTCTGGGCGGCCCGCGCCTGGAACGTCTTCAACGAGGGACGGCCGTTCTCGGTCGTGTACCCCCTGCTTGTGCTGGTCGCCGCGGCGGCCGTCGGGCTGGCGCCTGAGGGTCGGCTGGGAGTTGCGCTGCTGGGCGCCGCCGCGAGTGCGCTGGTGCTCGTGCGCTTCCCGTTCGCCCTGCGCGGCCGCGCGCTGCTGTGGCTGGCCGCGCTGGTGGCCGTGCCTCTGCTCGAGCCCTGGCGCGCGCCCGCGCTGCTCGCCGGCGCGCTCGCGGGCTACGCGTTCTTCACGGTCGTCGTGTGGGGGTCGGTCTACTACCACCTGCGCACGGGCGCGCCGTGGACGAACGGCCTCCGCTTCTGGCGGCTCGTGCTGACCAACTCGGACCCCACGAGCGGCAACGCGCTGGAGCAGATCCCGAAGCTCCTGATCGCGCTGAGCGCGGCGACCCTGCTGGCGGAGGCGCCCGGCGCGGACTCGATCGCACGCGTGACGGCCGCGCTGGCGCTCGCCGCCGCGCTCGGCTCGCTGGCGGCGCGCTCGTTCGCGAAGCGCCTGCCGCGCTACCCGGGCCAGCTCGCACCGTCCGGCCCGGGCGAGCGCGGCGCGCTCGCTAGGCGCGTGTACGTGATCGTCGTGGACGGCTGCAACCGCGAGCGCCTGTGGCAGGCCGACGCGCCCGTGATGGAGCGGCTCGCACGCGAGGGCACGGAGTACCTGGGCGTCGAGCCGGCGTATCCGGCGCGGACCGTCGTCTGCTTCTCGTCGATGCTCACCGGCGCGACGCCGGCGGAGCACGGGATGCGCTCCAACTTCGCGCCGCGGCTCGGAGTTCGGCGCGAGTCGGTCTTCGACGTGCTCGAGCGCGAGGGGCGGAGCGGCCGGCTTGTCGGCATCGCCCACCTCCTCGACCCGTTCGGCGAGCACGTGGTTCGGTCCGTGACCTCCGTGCAGCCGACCTCGGAGATCGACCACTCGCTCACCGCCGAGGCGCGCCGTGTGGTGGAGGAGGAGGACCCCGACCTGCTCGTGCTCCAGCTCCTCGCCGCGGATCAGCTCGGACACGTGCGCGGCGTGCGCAGCCCTGAGTACCTCGACCAGCTCGCCGACACCGACAGGCGCGTGGGCGACTTTCTCGCGTTCCTCGAAGAGCACGGCAGGCTCGACGGCGCCACGGTGATCCTCATGGCCGACCACGGGCAGGGCCGCGGCATCGGCGGCCACGGCCACCTGGACTGGGGCGAGCGGCCGGTGCCGTTCGTGGTCTGGGGCGCTGGAGCGGTGCCCGGCACGGTCTCACGCGAGCCGCGCTCGGTGCTGGAGCTTGCGGCGACGGTCGCGCGCCTGCTCGGCGTGCCGGCGCCGGAGGCCGCGCGCGGCCGCCCACTGGTGCCGGCGGAGGACGCGAAGGTCGAGCCGGCCCGGCCGCGCGTGGCGCCCGCGTCGCTCGGCGAGGCGTCCCGGCCGCGCAGCGAGCCCGCGTCGCCCGGCGAGGCCGCGGGGCGTTGCCTCGCGATCGTCGTGGCCCGTGACGAGGAGGCCGCCGTCGGCGGCGTGCTCGCGGGCCTTCCGGACGAGGCGTGTGGCATGCCCGTCGATGTGCTCGTCGTGGACGACGGCTCGCGCGACGCCACGCCCGACATCGCGCGCGCTCAGGGCGCGCGCGTCCACTCGCGCGCGAGCTCGCGCGGTCTCGGCGCGGCACTCCGCACCGGCCTCCAGATCGCGCGCGACGAGGGCTACGCCGCCGCGGTCTACCTCGACGGCGACGGCGAGTACGACCCCGCCGAGTTCAGCCGGCTGCTCGAGCCGGTCGCGCGCGGGCGCGCCGACTACGTCCTCGGCTCCCGCTTCCCCGGCAGCCGCGACGGGATGAGCTGGCACCGGACGCTCGCCAACCGCGGCACGAGCGCCCTGCTCGGCACGCTGATGGAGACGATCACGAGCGACGGCCAGAGCGGCTACCGCGCCTTCTCCGCCCGGGCGCTCGCGACCGCGCGCATCGCGCACGACTACAACTACGCCCAGGTGCTCACGCTGTCGCTCTGGGGCGAGGGGATCGAGCCGGTGGAGGTCCCGATTGGCTACAGCCGCCGCGTGAGCGGGCGCTCGTTCGTTCGCTACCCCGAGTACCTCGCCCGCGTGGCACCAGCCGTCTGGCGCGAGTGGCGCGCCGCGCGCGCCTCGCGCAGGACGAGCGCGAGCACCGCCGCCCCGATCGCGCCGGCCAGCCAGAACGGCCAGCCGCCGCCCGGCACGAAGCGTGGGAGCAGGTCGGTGAGCGGGCCGAACGGCGCGTCGGGCCGGTCCGTGACGAGTGACCCGTCGCCCCAGCGCACGTCCGCGTAGAGCCAGGCCGAGCCGCCCACCGTCAGCAGCGCCAGCGCCGTGCCCACGCGCGGCAGGTGCCGCAGCCCCCAGGCGACCAGCGGCACGGCGAGCGGCAGCGCCGCGAGCAGGTGGCGCGGCGGGAACCAGAAGCCGAACATGGTGGGGGCCGCGAACGCCGCGACGAGCAGCTGCGCGGCGAGCGCGGCGGCGCAGAGCCCGGCGACGAGCTCGATCCGGCGTGCGCCGGGCACCGCCTCGCCGAGCTTGTCACGGCGCGAGCGCCACAGCCACCACACGCCCGCGAACGCGAGCGCGAACACCGGCGCCCAGCGAAGCAGCCCGTAGCCGCGGTCCACGAACAGCGCCACCAGCCGGTAGGCCCGGTCGAGGTAGCCGCCGGGGAAGGAGGCGCCGGTCGCGCTCTCGCCGGCCGCGTCGGCGGCGTACGGGGTCGGGCCGCCGTAGATCGCCTCGTTGATCGCCACGTACAGCGCCACCGAGAACAGCGACAACTCGACGGTCCCCACCGCCAGCGTCCTGCGCCGGGCGCGCCAGAGCGAGCGCGCTGCGAACGCCCCGATCACCACCCCGGCCGGCACGAACTTCGTGCCGAGCCATGGCAGCGCGCTGAGCAGCAGGAAGCAGGCGACGGCGTCCCTCCGCGACACGCGCTCGTGCAGCCGGAGCGCCAGCAGCGCGGCCCCCGCGAGCGCGGCCGCGGCGCTCAGCTCCGGATATACCGCGGTCCCGTAGGCGACGAGCGGCGGGCTCAGCCCGACCGCGAGCGCCGCGCCGAGCGCCCACGGATCGGGCACCACCCGGAGCGCGAGCCTGTACGCGAGTGCGATCGCCAGCGCTGCGATGGCCGCGAGGAACAGCTCGACCCCCCGCGGTCCGGCCAGCGCGTACGCGGGCGTGATCAGAAGCGGAAAGCCGACTCCGTGCGGCTCGTTCAGCCGGCCCTCGGTCTCGCGCCCGTGACGGCCGAGGTCATACGGGTAGAAGTCGGCGTACGCGCGCGAGGCGTACTCGTCGAGCACGTCCACGTCGCCGTCCTCCACGAGCGACTCGGCGGCGAGCAGGTAATGAGGCTCGTCGCCGCCGTACTCCGACGCGCCGAACGCGTGGAGGCCCAGCGTCGCGGCGTAGACGCCGAACAGGAGCAGCCAGAGGGCGGCCGTTCGCCGCACTCAGCAGCCGAGCGCGCGGGCGATCACCATCTGCTGGACCTCGTCGGTTCCCTCGCCGATGGTGAGGATCTTCGCGTCACGGTAGAAGCGGCAGACGGGGTACTCCTCGATGTAGCCGTAGCCGCCGTGGATCTGCACGGCCTCCTCGGTCGCACGCACGGCGAGCCGGCCCGTCTTCAGCTTCGCCTGCGCCGCCGTGAGCGAGAAGTTGCGTCCGAGGTCCTTCTCGACCGCCGCCCTGTAGGTGAGGAGGCGCGCGGCCTCGATCTCGGTCGAGAGGTCGGCCAGCTTCGCCTGGATCGCCTGGTACTTCGAGATCGGCTGTCCGAACGCCACGCGCTCCTTCGCGTACGCCAGCGCCTCGTCGAGCGCGCCCTGCGCCAGGCCCACGCCCATCGCCGACACGCCGATCCTGCCGCCGTCGAGCGTCTGGAGGAACTGCCTGAAGCCCTGCCCGCGCGGCCCGACCAGGTTGTCCTCGGGCACGCGGCAGTCCTCGAACGAGAGCGGGCGCGTGTCGGACGCGTTCCAGCCCATCTTGCGGTAGGGCTCGCCGATCTCGTAGCCGAACGGGACGCCCGGCTACGAGCAGGGCACGCCCTACCGCAAGATGGGCTGGAACGCGTCCGACACGCGCCCCCTGTCCTTCGAGGACTGCCGCGTCCCCGAGGAGCACCTGCTCGGCCCGCGCGGGCAGGGCTTCAAGCAGTTCCTGCACATCCTCGACATCGGCCGCATCGGCGTGGCGGCCATGGGCGTCGGCCTGGCGCAGGGCGCGCTGGACGAGGCGCTGAAGTACGCCAAGGAGCGCAAGGCGTTCGGGCAGCCGATCAGCAAGTTCCAGGCCATCCA
>JAXDIL010000070.1:0-12951 GCA_034664005.1 Thermoleophilaceae bacterium
TCATGCAGATCCTCTCGCGCCGCCAGAAGAACAACCCGGTCCTGATCGGCGAGCCGGGCGTGGGCAAGACCGCCGTGGTCGAGGGCCTCGCCCAGCTGATCACGAACGGCGAGGTGCCGGAGCTGCTGAAGAACAAGCAGATCTACACGCTCGACCTGGCCGCGCTCGTCGCCGGCTCGAAGTACCGCGGTGAGTTCGAGGAGCGCCTCAAGAAGGTGATGAAGGAGATCACCCAGCGCGGCGACATCATCCTGTTCATCGACGAGCTCCACAATCTCGTCGGCGCGGGCGCCGCCGAGGGCGCGATCGACGCTGCCAGCATCCTGAAGCCGGCCCTCGCGCGCGGCGAGCTGCAGACGATCGGCGCGACGACGCTCGACGAGTACCGCAAGTACCTGGAGCGCGACTCCGCGCTCGAGCGCCGCTTCCAGCAGATCCGCGTGGACCAGCCGTCCAAGGAGGACACGGTCCAGATCCTCAAGGGGCTGCGCGACCGCTACGAGCAGCACCACCGCGTCGGCATCACCGACGAGGCGCTGGAGGCTGCCGCGGAGCTGGCCGACCGCTACATCTCGGACCGCTTCCTGCCCGACAAGGCGATCGACCTCATCGACGAGGCCGCGTCACGCGCGCGCATCAAGTCGATGACGGCTCCGCCCGTGTACCGCGACCTCGAGGAGGAGATCGAGACCACGCGGCGCGACAAGGAGGCCGCGATCGAGGCGCAGGAGTTCGAGAAGGCCGCGAACCTCCGCGACAAGGAGCGCCAGCTCACGAACAAGAAGCGCGAGCTCGAGGAGCAGTGGCGCTCCGGCGAGTCCGGCGAGCGCCCCGAGATCGGCGAGGAGGAGATCGCCGACATCGTCTCCATGTGGACCGGCATCCCGGTGTTCAAGCTCACCGAGGCCGAGACGCAGAAGCTCATGCGCATGGAGGAGGAGCTCCACAAGCGCGTCATCGGGCAGCACGCCGCGATCGAGGCCGTCTCGAAGGCCATCCGGCGCTCGCGCGCCGGCCTGAAGGACCCCAAGCGGCCGACCGGCTCGTTCATCTTCCTCGGCCCCTCGGGCGTCGGGAAGACCGAGCTCGCCCGCACCCTCGCCGAGTTCCTGTTCGGCGACGAGGACGCGATGGTCCGCATCGACATGTCCGAGTACATGGAGAAGCACTCCGTGTCGCGGCTGGTCGGCTCGCCGCCCGGCTACATCGGCTACGACGAGGGCGGCCAGCTCACCGAGGCCGTGCGGCGCAAGCCGTACAGCGTGCTCCTGCTCGACGAGATCGAGAAGGCGCACCCGGACGTCTTCAACATCCTGCTCCAGATCCTGGAGGACGGACGGCTCACGGACGCCCAGGGGCGCACCGTGGACTTCCGCAACGCGATCGTGATCATGACCTCGAACGTCGGGGCCTCGGAGATCGCCAAGAACACCGGCATCGGGTTCACGGTGGGCGACGAGACAGGCGTGACCTACGAGGACATGAAGGTCCGGATCATGGGCGAGCTGAAGAAGGTGTTCCGCCCCGAGTTCCTGAACCGGATCGACGAGGTGATCGTCTTCCACAAGCTCACGAAGGAGGAGATCACCTCCATCGTCGAGCTGCTCCTCAAGCGGATCCGCGAGTCGCTGGCGGAGCGCGAGCTGTCGCTCAACCTCTCCACCGACGCGGCGGACTTCCTCGTCGAGAAGGGCTGGGACCCCGCGATGGGCGCGCGCCCGCTGCGGAGGGCGATCCAGCGCTACATCGAGGACCCGCTCGCGGACGAGGTGCTGGCCCAGTCCATGCCCCCCGGCTCGACGATCGAGGTCGGCAAGGCTGCGGAGGAAGACGAGAAGGACATGACGATCACCATCGTCAAGCCCAAGGCGCGCAAGCGCGAGGCCGTGGGCGTGGGTGCGAAGGGCGGTGCCCTCGAGGAGGGCTCCGACGAGCCGTCAGAGCCCGCGGGCGACGTCAGCCCCGAGCTGCCGGACGAGCCCGAGGTCCTGCCCGACGTGCCTGACGCGCCGCCCGCCGACGAGGAGTGAAGTCAGCGCTCATCGTCGTCGACGTGCTCAACAGCTACGAGCATGAGGACGCCGACCTGCTCATCCCCAGCGTCGAGAAGATCGTCGACCCGCTCAGCGAGCTGGTGGCGAGGGCCAAGCGCGATGGCGTCGAGCTGATCTACGTCAACGACAACTACGGCGACTGGAACTCCTCCCAGGAGGAGCTGGCGCAGCGGGCGCTGGATGGCGCCCGGCCCGACCTCGTGGAGCCGCTGCTCCCGCCGGAGGGCGCCGACTTCGTCATCAAGGCGCGCCACACGGTCTTCTACATGACCCCGCTCGAGTACCTGCTCGGCCAGAAGGAGATCGACCACCTCGTGCTCGCCGGCCAGGTGACCGAGCAGTGCATCCTGTACAGCGCGCTAGACGCCTACGTGCGTCATTTCAGCGTGTCCGTCCCACGCGACGGCGTGGCCCACATCCACGAGGACCTCGCCGACTCGGCGTTCGAGATGATGGAGCGCAACATGAGGGCGGAGATCACGTCCTGCGCGGACGTGAAGCTCAGCGCTGAGGCGGGTTGACGTCCTTCACCTTGCCGGTGTTGGCGTCGATGCGGACGACGGCTAGCTCCGAGAACGTGCCGGGAGTCTTGCCGGGGCTAGACAGCGAGACGACCCAGTAGGGCCGGCCCGGGATGCCCTGCCGAACCATCCGGATCTGCGTTCGCTGCGGCTCGAAGTTGACCTGAGCCTGTGCCTTCGCGATCGCCTGATCCTTGGTGAGCCGGAGCTGCGACTTCTGGCAGGTCTGCGCGACCACGAAGGCGAGCACCAGCACGGCGACTATCACGCCGGCGCGCGCCCACGTGGGACCACGCGCCGTCAGTGGCGTGCCCCACTTGCCTACGTCGGCTGTCTCAGACGGTTGGACGGAACTCGTTCCCGATGTTCGTGAACAGCACGATCACCAGGACCACGATTACACAGATCACCGAGATCGCAATCATCGCGAGCTCGAAGCTCCTCTTGTGTGTCTGAAGGGGCGGGAACTCGATCTGCCGCCTGCTGCTTCCGTTGTTGATCATCGCGAATCTCCCACTCCGCCGGGCTGAGGCGGTGGTCCGGTGGCTGGGGTGCTGGCTTGGCCGAATCCCGCAACGGCTGCTATCAGCCGGCGGTTCTCGTAGAGCACCCACGCCACGAGCGCGACGAGGAAGACCACGATCCCCAGCCACGTCAGGATGTAGTACAGGGTCTCGGCGCCGGTCCCGTCCTCGCCGTAGGTCGAGCCCGGCCCGAAGGTCATGATCCCGGCGCAGTCCTGATAGTTCGCCTGGAGGATGAAGTCGGCGCCGTCCTCCGCGTACTTCTCGCCACCCTCTACGTGGGTGATGCAGTCAGGCGCGCTGTCGATGAGGCCCGGCATTTAGACCACCACCTCGTCTCTCGCGGTTTGCAGCACGATCGCCGCATCCACCGGTGTTCCGTCGGGCTCGACAAGCTGCTCGGTCACGACGGCCACCTCCGGCAGGTACAGGTTCGGCTCGTACTCGGCCACGTCGAGCCCCATGAGCTCGACCTCCGGCGGCACGCGCAGGATGTTCAGCTTCTTGAGGATGAACGAGGCGACCCAGCCGGACAGGAACCCGAGCGGCAGGAAGGTCGCCATGCCCATCAGCTGGCCGCCGATCGAGCTGTCCACGTTGTTGACACCCGTCGGGTAGCCCGCGGCGAAGACGCCGACCCAGAGCATTCCGAGGAAGCCCATGACACCGTGCACCGCGACGGCGCCGACCGCGTCGTCGACGCGCATCGACTTCTCGATCCAGTTGCCGGCGTAGACGGCGATGCCGGCGCTGGCCATCGCGAGCAGGTACGCGAGCGTCGGGGCGTAGATGTCCGCGCCCGCCGATACCGAGATCACTCCGGCGAGTCCGCCGGACACGGTCCAGAACGGGTCGCCGCGCGACGCGAAGTAGCCGCCGGTGAAGCCGCCGGCGAAGCCCATCGTGATCACCATCGTGATCGAGCCGAGCGTCGTCGGGCTCAGGTAGATGTTCGCCCAGCCCGGGAAGGCCGTGGACGAGATCACGAGGCAGGCGCCGTAGAAGGCGTAGAAGCCCGTGAAGATCAGCATCAGGCCCAACAGCGTCATGTGGAGGTTGTGTGGCCTGAACTGTCTGGCCAGCCCCTCGCGGGTGTACTTCCCTATTCGTGGGCCCACGTTGAAGAGCACACCGAGCGTGAAGGCACCCGCCACACCGTGCACCACGCCGGACGCGATCGAGTCATGGAACCCGAAGCGAAGTGTGAGCCAGCCGCCGGCGCTCCAGCCCCAGGCGGCGTCGAGGATCCAGACCACCGAGCCGAGGATCACGGCGAGGATCAGGTAGGCCGTCAGCCGCGCGCGCTCGATGATCGCTCCCGACAGAATCGAGGCGGACGTCCAGGAGAAGAGCAGGAACGCCAGGAAGAAGATCAGGTTGATGTTGTTCGTGAGGTTCGGGCCAAAGGCCTCGGACCACGGAATGCCGCCCTGACATGCGGCCGCGGTGAAGTCGCTCGAGTTCGGGCCGATCGGCAGGCCGGGCTGGTTGCAGTTGTAGATCCACCAGCCGAAGAAGTAGAACGACGGCGTCACGACCGCGATCGTGAGGATGTTCTTCATCGCCGTGGCGAGCGCGTTCTTCTTGCGCGCGATGCCGGTCTCGTACGACATGAAGCCGGCGTGGATCAGCCACATGAGCACGACGGTGAAGAAGTAGAACTGCTCGCCGATGACGAGGCTGTCCTGGAGCTGGCCGGCGGCGCTACCTGCCTCTTCGAGGTTCTTCACCTGCGCGAGCAACGTTGCGATCATGCGCCCTCCATGGATTGCCGGCGGACTTCCCCGTGGCGACGCTATCCTCGCCCAACGCGTTCCCGCAACGTATGCTGGCCACATCGTTCGCGTTCAACGAGTGTGATTGCGGTACATATGGAGCGCGCATGGCCGCGGCTACGATTGCCGCTCTGAGGCAAGGAGGGCTCGCTTGACGGTCTCACCGGTGGCTGGCGGCGGCGACGCCCTTGGCCGCGTCCAGCGCGAGAACGAGACGCTCTATGCGGTCATCAAGACTGTCTCGTCGTCGCTGGATCTCGGCCGTGTGCTCGACGGCATCCTCGAGATCGCGACCGACGCGACCGACTGCCACGCGGCCTTCATCTACTTCGTCGAGGACGAGCGGCTCGTGCTGCGGGCAGCCTCGCCTCGTTATTCCCACCTGGTGGGAGCCCTGGCATGGAGCGTCGACGAGGGCCTCAACGGCTGGGTCGCGCGCACGAAGACCCCCGAGTTCATCCGCGACAACGCGATGGACGACCCGCGCATGAAGTACGTGCCCGAGCTGGAGGAGGAGCACTTCCAGTCGATGGTCGCCGTGCCGGTGCTCGCACGCGCGGGCGACGTGCTGGGTGTGGTCGTCCTCCACACACAGGCGCCGCGCGAGTTCGACGATGGCGTGCTCAACTTCCTCGTGAGCACAGGCTCGCTCGTGGCGGGCGCCATCGAGAACGCGAAGCTGTACGAGGGCACGCGCCGGCGGGTGGAGGCGCTCACGACGCTCACCCAGCTCAGCCAGGCGCTGGCGGCCGTCACGCTGCGCGAGGACCTCTACGACGCGGTCACCCGCGGCGCCCGCCAGCTGCTCGGCGCGGAGGCCTGCCAGATCTGGCGGATCGACCCCGACGCCGACGAGCTCAATCTCGTGGGGTCAGACCCCCCGGACGGCTCGGCCAAGCCGGCGCGGGCGGCGCAGCTGATGGCGCTGATGCGCGGCGGGCGCACCGGGGCGGTCGATGACGACCTGCTCGTCGCTCCGCTTGCGGCGGGAGCAGAGCAGCTCGGACTGCTCTGCTGCACCGCTCACGAGCGCGCCTTCGACGACGAGGACGCGGAGCTCCTGCGCGCCGTGGCACACCAGACCGCGGTCGGCCTGGTGAAGGCGGAGCTGATCGAGCGGCTCACGGCCGAGAACATCGTGAAGGACATGTTCGAGGCGCTCGCCGCGGGGTCCGTGGACGCGGCGGAGGCCAAGGCGGCGGAGGCGCGCTGCGACCTGAGCCGGCCGCATGTGTTCATCCACGCCGTGCGCGCGCCGTCGACCGGCGAGGACGATCCGGGCTGGCCCGATGTGGCCGCTCGCTTCGAGGGGCGGCTGCGGCGCCTCTACCCGCGCGCGTTCTTCGACTCGCGCCACGACTGGGTGCGCGCGATCGCTCCGCTGCCGACGGCCGCGGCAGCCGCCGTCGAGCGCCTGCGCCAGGGCTGCGAGGAGCTCGCCCGGGAGGAGGGCGTGATCGTCGGCCTGAGCGACGTGGACCGAGGCCCGTCAAGCGCGCGACGGCGCATGCGCGAGGCCGCCGACGCCGCCCGCATCGGGCGGGCGCTGGTGGCCGACGGCGGGGCCGTGCCCTACGAGGGCCTGGGCGCCTACAAGTACCTCGTCCACCTCGAGCTCGACGAGGCGCCGCACGACCACTACCGCCAATCGGTCGAGGAGCTCATCGAATACGACAGGCGCCGGGGAGCACGGCTCGTGGAGACCCTGGAGCGGTTCCTGGCAGACCGCGGCAGCGTGGCGGCCAGCGCGCGGGCGCTCTACATCCACCCGAATACGGTGCGTCAGCGGCTGGAGCGGATCGAGCGCGTGACCGGGCTCGACCTCGGCAAGGAGGACCTGCTCTCGCTCGAGCTGGCGCTCAAGCTGGCCCGCCTCCACGACGTCCGCGGGGACCGGGAGTAGGAGCATGAGCCTCCTGCTTGCGGCGGTGCCTGCGCACCGCGATCCAGACGCGGAAGACCAGGTAGCCCGGCACGTGCGTGAGCACGACGAACAGGAACCACCAGGCCTTGATCTGGAAGTCCACGGGCTCGTCCTTGATGTCCACCCAGACCAGGTAGAGCGCAACGACCAGCACGAGAAGCATCACGAGCGGCACGCTTTGCGTGAGCACGAAGAACAGCACGGCGGCCACCCTACAGCCGGATTGGCGCCATGACCATTCGCGCGAAGCTCTACGTGGCGATCCTGCTCACGGTCATCGGGCCGGTGATCACGATTGCGGTGGCGCTGCACGGCATGGGCCGGCTGGGCGACCGCTTCGAGGAGGTCCAGAATCGCGCCGACCACCGCGCGCTGGCGCTCGACCTGAAGTTCGACGTGACCGACTTCAACGGCTGGCAGACCGCGTACGGCTATGACAACGGGGCGTCGCGACCGCGCTTCGAGCGCTCGGTGCGGCAGTTTCGGATCGACCTCGCCGCGGCGCGCAACGAGCTGACCGACAAACGCGAGACAGAGCTGCTCGAGGAGATTCGCGCGCGCTTCGAGCAGTTCATGGCGCTCGACGCCGAGGCGTTCGCGGCGCTCAAGCGAGGCGACGACGCGACGGTGAAGCGGATCTTCCTCGGCCCGGAGTTGCGGCTGTTCGACGAGATGGCGAACCGCGCCGACGAGCTCGACCGCTACGAGGCCCGCGGCGCGAGAGCAACGGAGCGCGCGTTCGACGACTCGCGCGAGGACTCGCGACGCGGGCTGATCGCCGTCGCGCTCGGGGCCGCGCTCGTGATCGTGCTGCTCCTGGTCACCGCGGCGGACATCGCGCGCATGGCGATCGAGAGCCAGCGCACGCGCGAATGACCGACGACATCCTCCTGACGCTCAGCCTGATGCTGATGGGCGCGCTCCTGGCGCGCTTCGTGGCGTCGCTGCTCCATGTCCCGGAGATCCTGCTGCTGGTGGCGGTGGGGGCGCTGTTCGGCCCATCGGCGCTCGACGTGGTCGACGTGCCGTTCGAGTCGCTCGGCGCGCAGCTCATGTTCACGCTGGGCGTGTCGCTGATCCTCTTCTACGGTGGTCTGAGCCTGTCGCTGCCGGTGTTGCGGAAGGTGTGGCTGTCGCTCAGCCTGCTTGCCATCCCAGGCGTCGTCCTGACCACAGGACTCGTGGGCGCGGCGGCTCACTTCGCGTTCGACCTTCCGTGGGATGTCGCGCTGCTCGTCGGGGCCGTGCTCTCGCCCACGGATCCCGCCATCCTGATCCCGTTGTTCGTGCGCTCACGCGTGAAGCCGAAGCTCGCGCAGACGATCGTCGCGGAGTCGGCCTTCAACGACCCGACCGGCGCGGCGCTGGCGCTCACGATCGCGGGCGTCGTGCTCACAGGCGACAACTCAGTGGCCGGGCCCGCCGGCGAGTTCCTGGTGGACCTCGCGATCAGCACGGTGATCGGGATCGTGGCGGGTGTGGTGCTGGCCGCGGCGATCTCGAGCGACCGCTCCGGCATCTGGAGCGAGAGCGCGGCGATTGCCGTGCTCGCGGTGGTGACGATCAGCTTCTTCTCGCTCGACACCGCCGGCGGCAGCGGCTACCTGGGTGCGTTCCTCGCCGGGCTGATCGTCGGCAACTCGCACCACCTCGGTCTATCGGAGACCGAGCCGCACGAGCAGGACGTGAAGCAGTTCGCGTTCAATCTCGCGGACATCGTGACCCTGATCGTGTTCGTTGTGCTCGGCGCGAACATCCCGTTCGCCGAGCTGGGCGACAACCTGCTGCCCGCGCTCGCCGTGCTGGCCACGCTGATGCTGGTGGCGCGCCCGCTCGTGATCCTCACGTGCGCGATGCCCGACCGCGGCGCCCGCTGGACCCGCGAAGAGCTGATCTTCCTGTGCTGGACGCGCGAGACGGGGGTGGTGCCGGCCGCGCTGGTTGGCGTGCTGGCCGGCCTCGGCATCCCGAACGGCGACGTGTTCGCCAGCGTGGTCGCCCTGGCGATCGTCCTGACCCTGCTCCTCCAGGCACTCCCTGCGCGCTGGCTGGCGGGCCGCCTCGGCCTGCTGGATACGGCATGACGGTCCCCGTCCTTCAGGGCGAGCGCGTCAGCCTCAAGCCCATCGGCGAAGCGGACCTCGAGCCGCTCGCCGCCATCATCCGCGAGCCCGGGGTCGCCGAGTGGTGGGGCGAGTCAGACGAGCCCGAGCGGCTGCGCGACAACCTCCGCATGGACGGCGACGCCTGGGCGATCGAGCACGAGGGCGAGCTGGCCGGCTGGCTCGGCTTCACCGAGGAGACCGAGCCCGAGTACCGCTCGGTGGGCCTCGACATCAGCCTCTCGAACCGCTTCCAGGGCCAGGGCCTCGGCCCCGAAGCGCTCCGCACCGCGATCCGCTGGTTCGCGGAGGAGCGCGGCCACCACCGCTTCACGATCGACCCCTCGGTGCAGAACGAACGCGCCATCAGCGCGTACGCGAAGGTGGGCTTCAGGCCCATCGGCGTCATGCGCCGCGCCGAGCTGATCGACGGCGAGTGGACCGACGCCCTGCTGATGGACCTCTTGATCGAGGAGCTGACCTAGAACAGCTGCAGGTAGCGCTTGATCTCCCAGGGAGTGACCTCGTTGTGCCACTCCTCCCACTCGGCCTGCTTCGTCTTGACGAAGTAGTCCACGTAGTCCTCGCGCGCTGTCTTGCCGAGCGCGGCGCGCAGCACGTCGTCCTTCTCGAGCTCGCGGGTCGCGTCGAGCAGGTTCGCCGGCAGCATCTCCACGCCCAGCTCCTTGCGCTGCTCCTCGGTCACCTCGTGGAGGTTCAGCTCGGTGGTCGGGTCGCCCGGGTCGAGGTTCTTCTCGATCCCGTCCAGGCCAGACGCCAGCACGGCGGCCGCGGCGAGGTACGGGTTGCACGACCCGTCCACGGTGCGGTCCTCGATCCGGCCGGCCGCGGGGATGCGCAGCATCTGGGTGCGGTTGTTGAAGCCGTAGCTCACGAACACGGGTGCCCAGCTCGAGCCGCTGCGCGTACCCGTCACGAGCCGCTTGTACGAGCCGACGGTCGGCGCGGTGAGCGCGATGTACGCCTTGGCGTGCGCCTTCAGCCCGCCGATGAACTGGTACGCGGTCTCCGAGAGGCCCATGCCGCGCGGGTCGTCCGCGGGGTCCGCCTCGAAGACGTTCTGGCCGTCCTTCCAGAGGCTCATGTGGAAGTGGCAGCCGTTGCCGGTCAGGTGGCCGAACGGCTTCGGCATGAACGTGGCGACCATGCCGCGCTCCTGCGCGAGCGACTCGACCATGTAGCGGAAGAAGATCGCGCGGTCGGCGGTGGTGAGCGCGTCCGCGAAGTCGAAGTTCTGCTCGAACTGCCCGTTCGCGTCCTCGTGGTCGGTGGCGTAGTTGTTCCAGCCGAGGTCCGTGAGGTTGCGCGCCACCTGCGATACGAAGTCGAGGTTGCGGGTGAGGCCGCGCATGTCGTAGCAGGGCTGCTCGAGCCGGTCGAGCTGGTCGGCGAGCTCGATGCCGCCGTCCTCGGTCTCGCGCACGAGGAAGTACTCGAGCTCGGCGCCGATCATGAACTCGTAGCCGAGGTCGCGAGCGCGGTCGAGCTGGCGGCGCAGGATCGTGCGCGGGCAGTACGGCCACTCCTCGCCCTCCACGTGCACGTCGCAGGCGAGCCGCGCTACGCCCGGCTTCCATGGCAGCGGCGTGAAGCTCCGCACGTCCGGCATCGCGGCCAGGTCCGGGTCGTGCGGGTACTGGCCGATCGCGCCGGCGGCGAATCCGGCGAAGCCCGCCCCGTCCTCCATCAGTCCGTCGAACAGCCGGGCCGGCACGAGCTTCGCGTTCGGCTTGCCGTGCATGTCCACGAACTGCGCGAACAGGAACTCGATGTCGTTCTCTTCGATGTAGCGCTTTACATCCTCGGGCGAGGTGGGCGCGGTGAATGGCTCGGTCACGCTCATAGTGCGCAAGCTATCCACATTCGCGGATGGGTCCAATGTGGAGACCGCACATACCGTGGGGCTGAATTGTTCATCGATTCTCCATGGGCCGGGATGAGGCGCCTGCCTACACTCGTTGGCTCTAGGAGGCTCGCAATGTGTGGAATCGCAGGACTATTCTCGAAATCGCTCGACGTGAGCGAGAGCCTCGGAAGCCATCTCGGGGAGATGCTCCTCCAGCTGAGCGACCGGGGACCCGACAGCGCCGGCGTGGCGTTTTACCGCGACCCTGCCCCGTCTGGGTCGTCGAAGGTTTCGCTCTTCAGCCCCGATCCCGAGCAGGATTGGGACGGCGTTCAGGCCGCTCTGGACGAGGCGTTCGGCGCCGGTCAGGCGGAGCCGCGCGGCTCGCATGCCGTGATCGTGGTCGAGACCGACGCCTCCGAGGCCCAGTCCTGGCTGCGCGACCGCTATCCGGAGCTGCGCGTGATGAGCGCGGGGCAGGAGATCGAGATCTTCAAGGAGGCCGGGCCGCCGCCGGAGTTCCTCGAGAGCTTCGGGCTCGCGAACATGTCGGGCTCGCACGCGCTCGGCCACACACGCATGGCGACCGAGAGCCGCGTCACCACCGAGCACTCGCATCCCTTCTCCACCGGGCTCGACCTCTGCCTCGTCCACAACGGCTCGCTCTCGAACCACAACCTGCTGCGCCGCTCCCTGCGCCGCGAGGGGATCCCGATCCAGACCCAGAACGACTCCGAGGTCGCGGCCGGGTACCTGACCTGGCGGATGCGCGAAGGCGACACACTCGACCAGGCGCTCGAGCGCAGCCTCGAGGACCTCGACGGTTTCTTCACCTTCGCGGTCGGTACCGCCGACGGCTTCGCCGTCCTGCGCGACCCGATCGCCTGCAAGCCGGCGGTTATCGCCGAGACCGACGCCTGGGTGGCGATCGCCTCCGAGTACCGCGCGCTCGCCGTCCTGCCGGGGGCCGAGGAGGCCGAAGTCTGGGAGCCCGAGCCCGGCCGCGTCTACAGCTGGGCGCACGAGGTGGTCGCGTGAGCACCACGGCGGAGACAATGGTCGTCGATCCCGCCGAGTACGGCCTGCGCGAGCTCAACGCCCAGCTTCACGCCGCGGCGCGCGACCCGGGCGTCCCGCGCAGCTGGCGAATCGTCAACCCCGCCGGCCGCCACAACCTCGCCGTCGGCCTCGATGCCGAGCTCGACGTCGCGATCGAGGGCCACGTCGGCTACTACTGCGCCGGGATGAACCAGCGCGCAACCGTGCGCATCGACGGCAACGCCGGCGTCGGCGTCGCCGAGAACATGATGTCCGGCAGCGTCATCGTCCAGGGCGACGCCAGCCAGGCCGCCGGCGCCACCGCCCGGGGCGGCCAGTTGGTCATCCACGGCAACGCCTCCGCCCGCTGCGGAATTTCGCTGAAGGGAGCCGACATCGTCGTCGGCGGCTCGATCGGCCACCTCGGCGCCTTCATGGCCCAGCGCGGGCGCCTGGTCGTCTGCGGTGACGCCGGCGAATCGCTCGGCGACTCGATCTACGAGGCGCGCGTCTACGTGCGCGGCCGGGTGAAGAGCCTCGGGGCCGACTGCATCGAGAAGCCGATGCGCGACGAGCACGTCGCCGAGGTGGCCGAGCTGCTCGAACGGGCCGGCATCGGGGACGTCGATGCGGCCAGCTTCCGGCGCTACGGCTCCGCCCGGCGGCTCTACCACTTCGACGTCGACAACGCCCGGGCGTACTGAGCATGGGCGGCACGAATGGCGTGCATCCGCGCGACCTGCGCGAGTCGGCCACGTTCGACCGCCACGCGATCGCCGAGATCCAGCGCGCCGCGCGCGAGGGGATCTACGACATCCGCGGCGGCGGCGCCAAGCGCCGCGTGCCCCACTTCGACGACCTGCTTTTCCTGGGCGCGAGTGTCTCGCGCTACCCGCTCGAGGGCTACCGCGAGCGCTGCGGCACCGACGTGGTCCTCGGGACCCGCTTCGCCAAGCAGCCGCTGCACCTGGACATCCCGGTGACCATCGCGGGGATGAGCTTCGGCGCGCTGAGCGCCAACGCGAAGGAGGCCCTTGGCCGCGGCGCGAGCGCTATGGGGACCTCGACCACGACCGGCGACGGCGGCATGACACCCGAGGAGCGCCTGTCGTCGAAGACGCTCGTCTACCAGCTGCTTCAGTCCCG
>JAXDIL010000092.1:0-7064 GCA_034664005.1 Thermoleophilaceae bacterium
GAGCCCGAGCGCGAGGACGTGGCCCGCGTCGAGCCGGACTTGGCCCGCGTCGAGCCGGACTTGGCCCGCGAAGAGCTCGAGCCGGACTTCGCCCGCGTGGAGCCGCCCGACTTCGAGCTGCTCGCCGAGCTCGAGCGGCTCGATGCGGAGCTCGACCTCGACTTCGGCTTCGACCGTGACGAGGACGAGCCCGACCCGCCGTTCGACGAGCTGCGTGAGCTGCTCGAGGAGCTGCGCGAGCTGCTCGACCGCCGGCGCGAGCTCGACCCGCCGTTGCGGCGCTCGGCCGCGGGGATCTCCTCGCGCGCAACCGCCTTGGCGAGCTGCCCGATCTGCTTCTCGAGGAACTTGGCCATGCGCTCCTCGTCGCGCCGGATGCTGCGCGCGAGCTTTGCGGTGTCCTTGTCGCCGACGGTCTCCGCGAGCGACTCGATGCCCGCGTAGAAGCCGATCTCCTCGAACTCGTTGTGGTACTCGGTCCGGGCGTTCTTCAGCATCTTCTCCGCCTCGCCCGTCCCGCGCAGCGCGTGGAGCGGACCCTGGGCCGCGGCGACGGCCTTGCTCGCCACCGACGTGAGTCCCGATGCCGCCTCGACGACCACGTCCGGCCCGGCGCTGATCGGTCCGGCCTCGGCCTTGCCGCCGAGCTCCTTGATGCGGCGCTTGACCTCGCGTGCGTGGCCCTTCGTCTCCTTGAGGTGCTCCTGAAGACGCTTCTTGTACGGCGTCTTCGTCGTCATGGCGATGTGAGCCTGGAGCGCGGTCTCGAGCTCCTTCTCCTTGCCGTACGCCTCGTTCAGATACTGGATCAGCTTCGTGTCCCTGGCGTTGGGATTCGCCATCGGTCTAGTTGCCTCCCTGGTGGGTTACGTCCCTTTCGGTACCCGATGGATGACGTCTGGAACATCGAGCGGGGTACCGTGTCCCCATGAGTCCCTACGACGACGACGACGACTGGACGGGCACGCCGCCCGAGGGTCGCCACGACGCGTCCCGCGCGAACCCCGCCTTCTGGGCGCAGAACCGCACGCCGCTGTCGATCACCGGGATCGGCGTCGGCATCGCGATCATCATCCTGGTGATCGTCCTGCTGCTCTAGAAAACGGTGGCGGCGTCAGGCGGGCTCGGGCACGCGCTTGCGCGCCCGCGCGGACTTCTGGCGCTCGACCGGGTCGAGCACGACCTTGCGCAGGCGGACGGCGTCGGGTGTGACCTCGACGCATTCGTCCTCGCGGATGAACTCGAGCGCCTGGTCGAGCGAGAGCTTGTGGTGCGGCACGAGCTTCACCGTCTCGTCCGACCCGGAGGCGCGCATGTTCGTCTGCTTCTTCTCTCGGATGGCGTTCACGTCCAGGTCGTCGGCGCGCGCGTTCTCGCCCACGACCATCCCCTCGTAGACCTCCTCGCCGGGCCCCACGAACAGCTGGCCGCGCTCCTGGAGCTTCAGCAACGCGAACGTCGCGGTCGGCCCGCGTCGGTCGGCCACGAGCGAGCCGGTTGGCCGCGTGCGGATGTCGCCATGCCACGGCTCGTAGCGCTCGAAGACCGAGTGCAGGATCCCCGAGCCGCGCGTCTCCGTGAGGAACTCGGTGCGGAAGCCGATCAGGCCGCGCGTCGGGACGAGGAACTCAAGCCGGACCCAGCCGGTGCCGTGGTTGACCATGTTCTCCATGCGGCCCTTGCGCAGGGCGAGCATCTGGGTGACGACGCCGAGGAAGTCCTCCGGCACGTCGATGGCGAGCCGCTCGATCGGCTCGTGCAGCTTGCCGTCCAGCTCGCGCGTGACGACCTGCGGCTTGCCGACGGTGAGCTCGAAGCCCTCGCGACGCATCGTCTCGACCAGCACAGCCAGCTGTAGCTCGCCGCGGCCCTGCACCTCCCAGGTGTCGCGGCGGTCTGAGTCCACCACGCGGATGGCGACGTTGCCCACGAGCTCGCGCTCGAGCCGGTCCTGCACCATGCGCGCGGTCAGCCGTGAGCCCGACTGGCCCGCGAGCGGCGAGTTGTTGATCCCGATCGTCACGCCCAGGGCCGGCTCGTCGATCGCGATCAGGGGAAGCGGCCGCGGGTCCTGCGGGTCGGCGATCGTCTCGCCGATCGTGATCTCCGGGATGCCGGCGAGCGCCATGATCTCGCCCGGGCCGGCCTCGTCCGCGGCCACGCGCGCCAGGCCCTCGTTCACGAACAGCTCGGTCAGGCGGATGTTCTCGACCGTGCCGTCGCGCCTGATCCAGGCCACCTGCTGGCCCTTCCGGACCGTGCCGTGGTGGACGCGGCACAGCGCGAGCCGGCCCACGTAGGGGTCGGCGTCCAGGTTCGTCACGCGCGCCTGAAGCGGGTGGCCCTCCTCGTAGGCCGGCGCGGGGATGCGCTCGACCAGCAGGTCGAGCAGCGGGCGCAGGTCCGTGCCCTCGATGCCGGCCTCCAGCGCGGCCCAGCCGGCCTTGGCGTTCGTGTAGACGATCGGGAACTCGATCTGCTGCTCGTTCGCGTCGAGGTCGATGAACAGCTCGTAGACCTCGTCGACGACCTCGTCGATGCGCGCGTCGGGCCTGTCGACCTTGTTCACGACGAGCACGACCGGCAGGCCCGCCTCCAGCGCCTTGCGCAGCACGAAGCGCGTCTGCGGGAGCGGGCCCTCGGATGCGTCCACGAGCAGCATCACGCCGTCGACCATCGTCAGGCCGCGCTCGACCTCGCCGCCGAAGTCGGCGTGGCCGGGCGTGTCGACCAGGTTGAGCTTCACGTCGCCGTATCGCACCGCGGCGTTCTTGGCGAGGATCGTGATGCCGCGCTCGCGCTCCTGGTCCATCGAGTCCATGACCAGGTCGGTCAGCCCCTCGGCCTCGTGGGCGGAGAACACGCCGGATTGGCGAAGCATCGCGTCGACCAGGGTGGTCTTCCCGTGGTCGACGTGGGCGATGATCGCGACGTTGCGGATGTCTGAGCGTTGGGGCACGAGACCCCAACGCTAGCCATCCCGGTGTCGGGTCAGTCGTCGCCGCCGTGGCGGCCGCCGCCGCCCGAGATCTCCACGTGGGTCGCGACCCAGCGTCCGTTCGAGCGCTTCACGGTTGCCTCGACGCGTTTCATGCCGATCCTGAGCCCGCCGAAGCCGGCGATCCGCTCGAAGGTCGTGTTGCGAGTGACCTTGACGCGGATCGTGCCGCGCTGCGAGTCCTGGAGGCGGAACGTCTTCTTCGCCTTGCTGATGCCTACGACGGTCCCCTCGTACTGGGTTGCGGCAGACGCGGTGGCGACGCCGATCGACATGGTGAGTGCGAGAGCTGTGATCAGAGTGAGAGTTTTCATGGCCCAATAATCCGCCCCGCGCTGACAGGGGCCGGGAAAGGCAAGGACAAGAGTTGGTAAAGACTTCAGGCATGCGTCTCAGCGTGCTCGACCAGTCGCCCATCCCGGAGGGCGAGACTCCCGCTCGGGCGCTCGCCAACACCGTCGACCTCGCTCGCCACGCCGAGGGGCTCGGCTACGAGCGCTACTGGCTCGCCGAGCACCACGCGACGCCCGCGCTCGCCTGCGCCGCGCCCGAGGTGCTGATCGGCGCCGTCGCGGACGCGACCGAGCGCATCCGTGTGGGGAGCGGCGGCGTGATGCTGCCGCACTACAGCCCGCTGAAGGTGGCCGAGGTGTTCAGCACGCTCGCCGGTCTGCACCCGGAGCGGATCGACCTCGGGCTGGGCCGCGCGCCGGGCACCGACCCGATGACGATGCTCGCGCTGCAGCGCGACCGCCGCCACGCCGCTCCGGACGACTTCATCGACCAGCTCACCGAGCTGCTCGCCCTGATCGAGAACCGCGTGCCGCCGGGCCACCCCTTCGCGCGGCTGGCCGGAACGCTGCCCGGGCTGCCGGAGCGCCCGGAGCCGTGGCTGCTCGGCTCGTCGCCGCAGAGCGCCGTCTGGGCGGCCGAGCTGGGCCTGCCGTATGCGGTCGCGGACTTCATCAACCCGAACGGCGCGTCGCTCGCGGCCGACTACCGCAGCCGCTTTCTCGACTCGGAGCGCCTGCCCGCGCCGCGCGTGATCGCCTGCACGGTCGCGATCTGCGCCGAGACCGAGGCGGAGGCCGAGCGGATCGCCTCGAGCGGCCGCATGATGTTCTCGCTGCTGCGGATGGGCCGGCTGATCCCGATCCCGCCGCCCGAGAAGGCGCTTGCCTACCTCGCGACGCGCGAGCAACCCGCGGGCGGGGGCGGACGCCGCGCCGTCGTCGGGACGCCCGAGACCGTCCGCGAAGGGCTCGAGGGCGTTGCCGCGGAGTACGGCACCGACGAGCTGATGGTGCTCACGATCACCTACGACCACCAGGACCGCAGGCGCTCGTACGAGCTGGTCGCGGAGGCGTTCGCGATGGGTTAGTGTCGGCCGGTGGGTCGCGCTCTGACAGCGGACGACCTGTTGACCGAAGCCCGGCTGGGCCTGCAGAGGCTCGAGCCCTCAGACGCCGCCGCCGCGATCTCGGCGGGCGCGCTTCTCGTCGACATCCGCTCTGAGCTTCAGCGGGAGCGTGACGGGATCGTGCCCGGCTCGGTCTTCTTCCCGCGCAACGTGCTCGAGTGGCGCTGCGATCCGGCCTCGCCTGCGCGCGACGGTCGCGTGTGCGACCGCGCCCGGCGGCTGATCGTGATGTGTGACGAGGGCTTCCAGTCGAGCCTCGCCGCGGCGAACCTGAAGCGGCTCGGCTTCGAGCGGGCGACCGACGTCGCGGGCGGCTTCCAGGCCTGGCGAGCGGCCGGTCTGCCCGTGGTCCCGCTGGTTTGACGGCCTCTGGACGTGAAACAGTTCTGGGCGTGGACGCCACGGCCGCCGAGGAGCAGCGCTTCACCGACGAGGAGCACGCCTTTCTCCTGTCGCGCGTCCAGCCGGCGCTGATCGGCCTGATCGACGGCTCGCTGTCGACGCTCGCGCCGATCTTCGCCGTGGCGCTCTCGACCCACGACCCCCACATCGCCTTCTTCGCCGGACTCGCCACGGCGATCGGAGCGGCCGTGAGCATGGGCTTCTCCGAGGCGCTCTCGGACACCGGCGAGCTGACCGGTCGCGGCTCGCCCTGGGCGCGGGGTGCGATCACGGGTGGCGGCACCTTCGTCGGTGGCGTCTTCCACACGCTGCCGTTCCTGATCAACCATTACCAGGCGGCGATCCTGGTGGGGATCATCACCGTGGCCGTGGAGCTGCTGGCGCTCGCCATCATCCGCGCGCGCTTCTTCCGGACCGGCTTCTTGCGCTCGTTCGCGACCGTCACGCTGGGCGGCGTGATCATCGTGGCCGTGAGCGCCGCGCTGGGCAGCGCCGCCTAGGCGTCGCGGGCCGCCATCAGCTCGTCGGGCCGAAGCGCTCGGTGCGGATCGCGCCGGCGTCCATGCCGAGCTCGAGCAGCAGGTCGCTGGCCGTCTCCACGAAGCCGGTCGAGCCACACACGAACGCGAGCTGCGCGCCGGCCGCGGGCTCGCGCAGGAGCTCGGCGTCGACGTGGCCGGTGTGTCCGGTCCAGCCCTCGGGCGCCTCACGGGTGTAGGTGAGCACGGCGTCGTCGCCCAGCTCGTCCGCGTAGATCACGTCCTCAGGGTGGCGCACGGAGTAGACGAGCCGCATGTCGAGCTCCGGCATCGTGCGCCGCTTGTGGCGGAGCATCGCCATCAGCGGGACCACGCCCGAGCCGCCGCCCACGAGCAGCACCGGCGACTCGCCGCGCCACACGAAGTACGAGCTGAACGGACCGCGCAGCTCGACCCGGTCGCCCTCCTCCACGACCTCGTGGAAGTACGGCGACACCTCGCCGTCGTCGAGGCGGTCGATCGTCAGCTCGATCTGGCCCTCGTCGAGCGGCGACGACGACACCGAGTAGGAGCGCTGGGCGTGGTACCCGTCGGGGTCGGTGAGGCGGACGTCGTAGTGCTGGCCGGGAAGGTGCGGCATCCACATCGGGAGGTCAAAGCGAAACGACTTGACGCGCGGCGTCTCCTCCTTGATCTGCGAGACGGTGGCGATCTGCCAGTGGCCGGGCGCGCGCTGCTCGACCGGGGTCAGTCGTTCCAATAGCGCTGTTCCCTCCAGGGATCGCCGCGCATGTGGTAGCCGTTCTGCTCCCAGAAGCCGGGCTCGTCGCGGTCCATCACGCGCAGGCCGGACAGCCACTTGGCGCTCTTCCAGAAGTAGAGATGGGGCACGAGCAGCCGCGCGGGGCCGCCGTGCTCACGCGGGAGCGGCTCGCCCTCGTGCTCGGTCACGACCCACGCCTTCCCGCCGGTGAGGTCGTCGAGCGGCAGGTTCGTGGTGTAGCCGCCGTAGGAGTAGGCCATGGCGAAGCCTCCCTGCGGGTCCGCTCCGTCGAGCAGCGTGTCCACCGACACGCCGCCGAAGCTCGTGCCGAGCTTCGACCACTTCGTGACGCAGTGGATGTCGCACGGGATCGTCTCGAAGGGGAGCTCGTGGAACTCGTCCCAGGTCCACTCGCGCTCGCGGCCGACCATTCCGTCGATGCGAAAGCCCCAGGCGTCGGTGTCCACGCGCGGAGTCGGGCCGGCGGTGAGCACCGGGAAGCCCCGCTCGACGTATTGCCCGGGTGGCACGCGGTCCGCGAGCTCCTCCGGGGTGCTGCGACGGCGTCGGAAGCCCCGGGACACGAAGTCGCTCATCTGCGTACCGTAGGCCGTCGGATGGCGGGCTGCACACACCTGGATTCGATCGAGCTCACGGAGCTGCCGGAGTCGGTCGACGGCTGCGAGGACTGTCTGCGCACGGGTGGCAGCTGGTGCCACCTGCGCATCTGCCTGACGTGCGGCCACGTGGGCTGCTGCGACTCGTCGCCGGGCCGCCACGCGAGCGCGCACGCCCAGGAATCCAGCCACCCGATCATCCGCTCGATCCAGCCCGGCGAGGACTGGTCGTGGTGCTTCGTGGACGAGCTCGCCATGCGGATCGCGCAGATCGAGGGCGCCACCAGCATCCCGCCCTCGCCGCTGTGCCCGTAGCTAAGACGCCCTGACGCGGATCCTCTTCGTGACCGTGCGCTGGTTGTGTGCCGCGTCGGTCGCCGTCACC
>JAXDIL010000099.1:0-10254 GCA_034664005.1 Thermoleophilaceae bacterium
GGTCCTCGTGCACCACCGGCGAGCCGGCGCGCAGGTCGGTGAACGACGCGATCGCCCCCGGCCCGGCCGGCCGCTCGGTGCGGCGGCGGCGCAGCAGGCGGTGCTCGGGCAGGACGGCGAGCTTCAGTTGCGGCGCGATGAAGCCGTCGCGCAGGGTCGCGTGGGCGAACATCAGGGACGGGTCGTCGGGGGCGGGATGCCCGTCGAGGAAGGCAGCCTGCAGGCGGGCCATGTTCAGCTGGGCGCGCGCCTCGAGCGCGGCGTCGAGGGCGTCGGGCTTCACGTAGAGGTGGTGCGCGTCCTCGTCGTGGAAGCTCGTCGTCACGTCCTCCCAGTAGTCGCGCAGTGCCGGCGCCAGCTCCTCCTCGGCCGCGATCGCCACGAGCGCGTCCTCCGGCACGAGGTCGAGCAGCTCGCAGAAGCGGTCCACGGGGAGCACCTCGGCGATGTCCGGGCGCTCGTCCGCGTCGGTGGCCGCGGCGATCTCCGCGAGCTCGCGGTGCTCCGGGGCGAGCTCGGCGGCGGGTGCGATCTCCACGCGGTCGGCCTCCTCGAGGGAGCGCTGGGTGAAGGTGGAGAACCAGGTGAGCCGCTCGACCTCCACGTCGAACAGCTCGCAGCGCACGGCGCGCTCCTCGGTGGCGGGATAGACGTCGAGGATGTCGCCCCGGATCGCGAACTGGCCGCGCTCCTCGACCTGGTCAGCGCGTACGTAGCCGCAGGCCACGAGCTGGTCGGCGGTCTCGTCGAGGTCGAGCAGGCCGCCCTTCTCGATCTCGAAGCCGTGCGGGCGGAGCTCCGGGTCCGGCACCTTCTCGGCAAGCGCGACCGCCGAGGTCACGAGCACGGCCGCGTTGTCCCCGAGCAGCGAGTCGAGCGCGGCGATGCGGAGCCCGACCAGGTGCGGCGGCGGCGCGAGATGCGACTCGTAGCGCATGCCGCGTGCGGGGTAGAAGCGCACCGGGCGCGGGGCCAGGTAGGTCCTCAGGTCGGCGGCCAGGTCGCGCGCGGCGCGATCGTCGCCCGCCACCACGAGAGCGGGCCGCTCCGGGTCCGAGTCGATCAGCGAGGCCAGCAGGTACGGGCGCAGGCTCGCGGACACGAAGGCACGCTGCGGCTCGGCGCGCGCGGCGTCGGCGAGCTTGGCGACGGCATCGTCGCGATGGGCGTATGTGAGAAGGCTTCTGAGCATGCGCTGCGGCCGCCCGGAGGCCCGCGCGGCTCTACTCCAAGCTTACGCGCCGCTCGAGCTCGTCAGCGGCGCTCTCGATCAGCTCCTGCGGATTCTCCGAGAACCGTCCTAGGACATGGTGTGAGACGACCTCGGGATCCGTGCTCTCCGGCCGTCCGACGCCTACCCGCACCCTCCCGAAGTCGCCGCTCCCAAGCCCTCTTTTCACCGACTTCAGCCCGTTGTGCCCGGCGAGGCCGCCGCCCGTACGCGACTCGACCTTCCCGAACGGCAGATCGATCTCGTCGTGCACGACCAGAACGTGGTCGAGGTCGACGCCCAGTGCACCGCGCGCGGGTCCAACGGATGTGCCGGACTCGTTCATGTACGTCTGCGGCAACAGGACGGCGACGCGCTTGCCCTCGGTGTAGAGGCCGCCGTACTTCCGCTTGAACTTCGGGAGGCCCAGCCGCTCGGCGAAGAGCCTCGCCACCTCGAAGCCGATGTTGTGCCGGGTCCGGGCGACCGCTACGCCCGGATTCCCGAGCCCCACGACCAGCCAGTCAGCCTTTCCGCCGCGGCGGAACAGGCTCACTCGGAGCCCTCGGCCTCCTCGGCGGGGGCATCGCCCTCTCCGGCGGGAGCTTCCTCGCCCTCGGCGGGCTCGGCACCCTCCTCCACCGGCTCGCCGTCCTCACCGATCAGCGCTGTCTCCTCCTCGATCTCCGGCTCCTCGACCTCGGTCGGGACGACGACCGTCGCGATGATCGTGTCCTCGGGATCGTCGAGGAAGGTCACGCCACTGGGCGCGGTGATATCGGAGAGGTGCATCGTCGCGGCGATCTCCAGGCCCGACACGTCCACGTGGATGGTGTCCGGGATGTCGGTCGGGAGCGCCTCGATGTTGAGCTGGTGGGTGATGTGCTCGAGCACGCCGCCCTCCTTGATGCCGGGCGCCTCCTCGGCGCCCTCGAGGTGGACCGAGACCTGGGTCTGGATCGTCTCGTCGAGGCGGACCTCGAGGAGGTCGATGTGCATGACCTCGTCGCGCACCGGGTGCAGCTGCTGGTCCTTCACGATCACGGGGCGGGTCTTGCTGCCCACCTTGAGGTCGATCAGCGCCTGGCCTCCCACGAGCACCTGGCGAAGCGTCCGCGAGTTGACCTTGAACGACGTGCAGTCGCCGTCCTTGCCGCCGTACACCACGCCGGGCACGTAGCCCTCGCGGCGCAGCCGCTTCATCGGGCGCGTGCCGCGCTCGGGGCGCTCCTCGACGTCGAGAGTGGGTCGCTTACCGTCTGCCATAACCGGCTGGCCAGTGTAGCCACCTATCGTTGGATCCGTGGCGCGCGGGGACGAAACGGACATTCCGAAGGGCCGCATTCGCCGCACGGCGCAGGTCGGGTCGGTGGTCGGCGCCCAGGGAGCGCGCTACGCGGGGACGCGCGCGCGCAACATCGCTCGCGACCCCGACGAGGCGGCGCAGGCGCTCGAACAGCGCCACCTGGAGGCCGCCGAGCAGATGGTCGAGACGCTCGGCCGGATGAAGGGCGCGGCCATGAAGATCGGGCAGCTCGCCTCCTTCATCGACACCGAGTTCCTGCCGCCGGAGTACCGCGAGCTCTACCAGGACAAGCTGGCCACGCTGCGCTCGACGGCGCCGCCGATGCCATGGAAGAAGGTCAGCGCGGTGCTGGAGGAGGCCTGGGAGGAGCCCGTCGAGGAGCTGTTCGAGGACTTCGAGCACGAGGCGGCAGCGGCGGCCTCGATCGGCCAGGTGCACCGTGCCGTCCTGCCGGACGGGCGGCGCGTGGCCGTGAAGGTCCAGTACCCGGGCGTGGCGTCCGCGATCGCCGCCGACATGCAGAACGCCGGGCTGATCCTGCGGCTCGCCAAGGCGCTCGCGCCAGGGCTCGACGCGAAGGCCGCTGCCGCCGAGCTGAAGGAGCGCGTGATGGAGGAGCTCGACTACGAGCTCGAGGCGCAGTCCCAGCGCGCCTTCGCGCGTGGCTACCGGCGCCACCCCTTCATCCACGTGCCGGACGTGGTCACGCGCCTCTCCACGGAGCGCGTGCTCGTGAGCGAGTGGGTGGACGGCGTGGGGTTCGAGGAGGTGCGCGAGCTCCCGCAAGCCGAGCGCGACCGCTTCGGCGAGATCGTCTTCCGCTTCTGCTTCGGGTCGATCTACCACCTGCAGCACTTCAACGCCGACGCCCATCCGGGCAACTACCTGCACCTCCCCGACGGGCGCGTCGCGTTCCTCGACTTCGGGATGACGAAGCACCTCGACCGCGACCAGATCGAGCTGGAGATCGCGGCGCTCGAGGCGATCTTCGACGACGACCCCGAGCGACTGCGCGTGGCTCTGCACGACCTGGGCTTCCTGAACGACCCGCGCAAGGTGGACGCCGAGCTGCTCATGGAGCACGTCCGCGAGGTGGGCGGCTGGTACATGGAGGACCGCGAGGTGACGATCGACTCGACTCGCGTGATGCAGGCGATCGCCGCCGTCTCCGACCCGCGCTCCTCGTTCTATCGCGTCATGCGACGCGAGAACCTGCCCGCGAACGAGCTGATGGGACGCCGGATGGAGTCAGGCGTGCTCGCGGTGCTCGGCCAGCTCGAGGCGACCCGCAACTGGTACCGGATCGGGCGCGAGTGGTGGTTCGGCGAGCCGCCGGCCACCGAGCTCGGCGAGCAGGAGCGCGCCTGGGCTAGGGCCTCCGGCTCCCAGCTCTAGAACAGCTGGTTCTCTCCCGCAAAGATTTCCGAGACGGAGTCGTCGATGAAGATGCGCCGGATCGTGTCCTCGAGGATGTCCGCGCAGGTGAGCTGCGTGATCAGCTCCGGGGCGCCGTCGCGGAGCGGGACCGTGTCGGTGACGACGATGCCCGCCAGCGGCGACGCCGCGAGTGTCTCGAAGGCGTTCCCCGCGAAGAGGCCGTGCG
The DNA here is from genome assembly GCA_034664005.1 of Thermoleophilaceae bacterium. Classification (GTDB taxonomy): domain Bacteria; phylum Actinomycetota; class Thermoleophilia; order Solirubrobacterales; family Thermoleophilaceae; genus JACVRW01. Next base: position 4,120 of record JAXDIL010000099.1, read on the forward strand.
TGGCGACGGCGTAGACCTTCTCGGCGCCCTCATCCAGCACCGTCTGGGCCGCGGCGACCAGCGTGCCGCCGGTGCCGATGATGTCGTCGACGATCACGGCGCACTTGCCCTTCACGTCGCCGATGACCTTGCCGATCTCGGCGACGCCCTGGGCGGGGCGCTCCTTCTCGAGCAGGGCATAGGGCGCGCCCACCTTTCTCGCGAAGTTCCGCACCAGCTTCACGCGGCCGGCGTCGGGAGCGATCACCACGAGATCCTCGTCCACCAGGCGGTCCATCACGAACTGCGTGAGGATCGGCATGGCGGTCATGTGGTCGACCGTCTTCGAGAAGAAGCCCTGCGTCTGCCCCGCGTGGAGGTCCATCGTCACGAGCCTGTCGATGCCGGCGACCTCGAGCGTCTCGGCCACGAGCCGCGCGGAGATCGGCTCCCGCGGCGCCGACTTCGTGTCCTGCCGCGAGTAGCCGTACCACGGGGTGACCGCGATGTTCCTGTGCGCGGACGCGTGCTTCGCGGCGTGGACCATGAGGAGCAGCTCCATGAGCGCGTCGTTCACGGTGAGGCCCTCGCTCTCCGAGGCGCAGATCGACTGCACGATGAAGATGTCGGCGCCGCGGATCGAGTCCGCGTAGCGGCAGTAGACCTCGCCGTCGGGGAACGTCTTCAGGCCGGCGTCGATCGGCTCGACCCCGAGCTTGTCGGCGATCTTCCCGCCGAGCTCGAGGCTGGCGCGGCCAGCGGTCAGCATCAGCCGCTTCTCGGGGCTCGCCGTGAGGCTGCGCACGTGCGCCGGCACGTCGGCCGTTTCCGCCGCCTCGGCCGTCTCGAGGACCTTGCTCATTTCGGCGAGTCCTCCTCTACGCGGTCCGCGTAACCGTCGATGTTCTTTTGTTTCTCACGCGAGATTCCGAGTGCACCCTCGGGCACGTCGTTGGTGATCGTCGAGCCTGCGCCAGTGTACGCGCGGTCCCCGACATCGAGGGGTGCGACCAACGACGTGTGGACGCCTGTCTTCACGCTCTTTCCGAGCTTGGTGCGGTGCTTCTTGCGTCCGTCGTAGTTGGCGGTGATGGTGCTCGCGCCGAGGTTGCTCCCCTCGCCCACGTCGGCGTCGCCGATGTAGGAGAGATGCGGCACCTTCGCTCCGGCGCCGATGTCGGAGTTCTTGATCTCGACGAACGTGCCGACCTTCGCGCCCTCGCCGATCGTCGTGCCGGGGCGCAGGTAGGCGAACGGACCCACCCTGGCGCCGGGGCCGACCTCGGCCTCGAGCACGAACGCGTGGATGACCTTCGCGCCGTCGTGGATGGTGGCGTCGCGGACGGTCGTGTGGGGGCCGATCTCACAGCCTGCGCCGATCGTGGTCCTGCCCTCGAGCACGGTGCCGGGACCGATGACTGTGTCGCGTCCGATGGTGACCTCTGCCTCCACCCTCGTGGTGCCCGGGTGCAGGAAAGTCACACCGGAGCGGGCGTGCTCCTCGATCAGGCGGCGCTGGGCGGCCTGCTCGGCTGCCATGAGACCGGCGCGGTCGTTGACGCCTATGGCGGCGTCGGCATCCTCGGTGCGGTGAGCGGCGATGGTGCCTCCGTTCTGTCGTAGGACCGGGAGGACCCGGGTCAAGTAGCGCTCGCCATCCTCGAGCTTGACGCGCTCGAGCGCGTCGAAGAGGAGGCTCGCATCGAACGCGTAGGTGCCCAGGTTGACCTCGCGCTCCGCCAGCTGCTCCTCCGTGAGCCCCTCGGTGCGCTTCGTCTCGAAGATGTCCTCCACCTGTCCGTCGCCGCCGCGAACGACGCGGCCGTAGCCCGCGGGGTCAAGCTGGTCCGTGGTGAGCAGCGTGGCGGCGGCTCCCCGCTGCTCGTGCTCCCTGAGGAGACCCTCGAGCTGGCCCGGGGTGATGAGCGGCTGGTCCCCGGAGAGGACGACCACCGCGCCGTTCGCGCCGCCGCGCGACCCGGCCCCGACGACCGCGTCACGCGCTGCGAGGACGGCGGCACCGGTGCCCTCGCCCTCGCGCTGCTCGACGCACTCCACGCCCTCGGGCAGCCCCTCGGCCACCCGGTCCTCCGGCCGCACGACAGCCACGACCCGATCCGCCCCGGCCTCCCGAGCCGCGTCCACGACCCACTCGACAAGCGACTTCCCCGCAATGCGGTGAAGCACCTTCGGCGTGTCAGAGCGCATCCGAGTGCCGTGGCCGGCGGCCATGATGAGGACCGTGAAGGGCGCGGCCATGGGCTGAGGAGGCTACCGGGCGGAGCGCCCTTATCCTCGGAGGCAGTTGGGGAGTGGTGTAGTTGGTAGCACGAGGCACTTTGGATGCCTAAGCAGAGGTTCGATCCCTCTCTCCCCAGTGACAGGTCCGACGCTGATGCGAACATACGTTCGTGGATGAACAAGACCTCCACTGGCTCGCGGGTCTGCTCGAGGGAGAGGGCAGCTTCCTCGCTGGGCCGCCAAGCGCACCGCGCTCACCAGCCGTTCAGGTAGCGATGGCGGACCGAGATGTGATCGACCGAGCCGGCAAGCTGCTGGGCGTAGCGGTCTGCACACTGCCCGCTCGCCGTGAGAGGTGGAGCACGACGTACGGGGTGCGACTGCGTGGTGCTCGAGCGGTGCAGCTGATGAGGCAGCTTCGGCCCCTGATGGGCGAGCGCCGACGGCTGCAGATCGACCGCGCTATCGCGAGCTACGCACCCGACCCGCGCCGGCTGCTCAATGAGACACGCGCCGCCCGGGCTCTGTCGATGCTCGCCAGGGGCAGCTCGGTGCGGGACGTCGCCGAGCAGCTCGGCACGAGCATCTGGTGCATCTACGACCTCCGGCTCGGCCGCACGCACGCACAGCTGCCCCGCCCTGGCTAGCGGTGCTTGTTCTGGTTCGGCACGCGGCCTGCTTCGCTGCCCTTCTCGTGGGCTGGGCCGCCTGGGGGGACGATGCCGAGCACTCGCATGGCCTTCAGGCCGAGTGAGAGCCGTTCGCGGCCGTCGGTCGAGGAGACGTCGAGGCCGGTCAGCTCCTTCACGCGCTCCAGGCGGTAGCGGATCGTGTGGCGGTGGGTGAAGAGCTTCTCGGAGGTCTTCGCCACGTTGCCGTCCGCATCGAGGAAGGTCTCGAGGGTGCGCACGAGCTCGGTCTCGTACTGCTCGTCGTAGCCCACGAGCGGGGCGACCGTCTCGTCGAAGAAGCCCTGCAGCTCGCGCGGGTCCTCGGCCATCGCGGGCAAGAGCAGCCGGTAGGCGCCGGTCTCCTCGAAGGAGAGCTCCGCCAGGCCGCGCGCCTCGGCCACGTTGGCTGCGAGGAGCGCCTCGGCCCCGGCGCGGTGCGCGTCGGCCGGCTCGGCCGTGTGGCGGCTGCGGGCCACGGTCACCACGAAGCCGGGCAGGTTCGCCTCGAGCTCGTGGAGCACCGCGGTCGCCGCTCGGCGGCCGGTGGCCAGATCAGCGCCGGGCACCAGGATCACGAGCTCGCGCTCGGCCAGGAGGGCGGCGCCGTCGTTCGGCCCCTTCGCGCCGTGGCGCGACCAGCCCGACTCGGCCAGGGCCGCAAGCACGCCGCGCTCGATGGCGCGGGCGCCTCGCTCCGCGAGCGTCAGCACACGCGCGCGCCAGTCGCCCTCCTCGGGCCCCTGCGGCCGCGCGCGGACGACCACGGCGGTGACGCCGCCGGTCAGGTCGCAGCCCAGCTCGCCGGCGCGGGCCAGGATGTTCTCCCGGTCGGTCACTCGGCGCGCGAGCAGATCCTGGATGAAGTCGCCGACGGCGGCCTCGCTGGCGCGCTCCGGCGCGCGCGAGCGCTCCAGCTCCAGGCCGATCAGGTTCCCCACCAGCCGCAGCAGCGCTCCGGGCGGCTGCTCGCCGCGCGGCCGGTAGCGCAGGGTCCCCACCTCGGCATCGGCCACCCTCAGCTCGACGGTCTCCGTCCCCGCCTCGCCCGCCATCACGGCACGCTCGTCCTCGGGCGACGCGCACGCGACCGCGAGCACGCTGCTGCTTCGATCGAGGACGATCACGCTGGCGTCGAGGGCGCGGCTCGCCGCCCGCGCGACGGCGGGCAGCCCGGCGCCGGACTCGACCGCGTCCGAGACCTCGTCGAGGGCCTCGAGGAATGGGCGCGCCTGCGTGGGCATCAGGCGTAGGTGTCGTACGTCCAGACGATGGCGAGGCCGACGGCCGCGCCGATCCCGAGCAGCGTGCCCACCACGTACATGGTCAAGAAGCCCGCGGCGAGCTTCTCCCAGACGCGCCCGTAGCAGCGCAGGGCAGGCAGGAGGATGAGCGCCACGTAGCAGGCGAACACGAGCGCGCCAGCCAGGGCGATGACGATCTCCGTCGTGGTGAGGTCGAGATTGCCCATCAGCTCTCCTCCCCATTGTGGCGAATGTGTTCGACGACGAGCGCGATTGCGCCGAGCAGAGCGAAGATCGCAGCGCCGATCCCCCAACCGCCCCAGACGTCGGAAGCCCAGTGCGCCTGCAGGTACACCCGCGTGACGCCCACCGCGATGGCGATGCCAAGCCCGATGAAGACGAGCACGCCCGTCGCGACCAGGTGGAGCCGCCGCGTGAGCACCACCGCCGCCGCGACCCAGGCCGTCGCGTAGGCCGCGTGTCCGCTCGGGTAGGCGTCGCCGCGCGTGCCAACGAGCGAGCTGGCGGGCCGGGGCCGGCCGATCGCGTCCTTCGTCACGTGCACGGCGACGTAGACGAGGGCGAGCCCGACCACGAGCACCAGCGCCTCGGAGTAGCGGCGCCGGACCACGAGCAGCAGCGACGTCGCGACCACGAGCGCGGCCACCGTCGGGAAGGCGCCGAGGCTCGTAACGATCTTCGCCACGTCCACGAGCTGGTCCATCCTCAGCCGGGCGGCGAGGTCGAGCAGCTCGGTGTCGAGCGGGGTCGGCCCGATGTCGCCGTTCAGCTCGGTCAGGTAGGCCACGAACACGAAGGCGCCCACGCCGGCGATCGCGAGCAGCGTGGTGAGCTCGAGCCCGAGCTCACCCGGCATCAGGCGGTCCACCACGAAGCGCACGTAGGGCCGGAAGAAGCGGGTGACCGGCTGCACCACGCCCCGGTACAGCGGCCGGCCGACCGCGAACAGCGGGCGGATCAGCGGGTGCCGCCGGTGCTCCTCGAGCCACTCACCGATCGCGCGCCGCCGCCGGTAGGCCACGACGACGCCGACGATCAGCGCCACCGTGAGCCCGAAGCCGAAGATCGCCTGCCCGACGAGGTGGGCGACCTTGTCGAACGAGCGCCAGAACAGGTAGCCGATCACGCAGAAGGTGGCCGACCACAGGCCTGTGCCGACGACGCTGTACGGGATGAAGCGCCGGTACGCCAGCCCCGACGATCCCGCGATGAACGGCGCCAGCGCGCGCACCAGTCCGATGAAGCGCCCGATCAGGATCGTCTTGCCGCCGTGGCGGTCGAAGTAGCCCTCCACCTGCTCGAGCCGCTCGTGCGTGATCTTGAACCTCGGCCCGTGTCGCTCGAGGAAGCGGCGGCCGAGCCGCCGGCCGACGAAGAAGCTCGTGGTGTCGCCGAGCACCGCGGAGATCCACACGAGCCCGATCAGCGGGAGCAGCTGGATCTCCCCCTGACCCGCGACCACGCCGCCGGCCATCACCACGGTCTCGCCCGGCGCGACGAGGCCGACGAACGCGCCCGTCTCCAGGTACGCCATCACGGCGACGAGCGCGTAGGTCCAGGGTCCGAGCGCCTTCGCCACGTCCTCTATGACCTTCTTCGGATCGGGCAGCGTGGACAGCACGCCGCTCGCGTAGACGGCGAGCGCGAGCGAAATGGCGATGAGCAGCGCCTTGCGCTCGAAGCTCAGCTTGCGCCAGCGCCACACCAGGTAGGCCGCGGTGAGGACGGCGGCCACTGCGGCGATCATCTCCCGGGCCGACATCAGGCCGGAGGGTACGTCAGCGGAGCGCGCTGACGATGGCCCCGGGGAGCTGATCCGCCGCGGCCTCGGCCGCCGGGCGGTCCGCGAACAGCCCGAAGCAGGTGGGCCCGGAGCCGCTGACGGCCGCGCCGAGCGCGCCAGCGCGCCGGAGCTCCTCGATGCGTCTGGCGAGGTCAGGTCGCATCGAGAGGGCTGCCTGCTGAAGGTCGTTCTCCACCGC
>JAXDIL010000142.1:0-8132 GCA_034664005.1 Thermoleophilaceae bacterium
GTGTCGCAGTCCATCAGGAACGAGATCGTCCCGGTGGGGGCGAGCACCGTCGCCTGCGCGTTGCGGTAGCCGTGCTCGTCGCCGAGCTTGACCGCGTCGTCCCACGCGTTCCGCGCCGCCGCCATCAGGTCCTCGTCCATCAGCGTGCCGCCGATCTCGTAGGACGCCGCGCGGTGCTTCTCCATCACGCGGTTGTGCGGGATGCGGTTCTTCTCGTAAGCGGCGTACGGCCCGACCGCCTCTGCGATCTCGGCCGACTTGCGGTAGGCACGGCCCGTCATCAGCGCGGTGATCGCCGCTGCGACCGCACGACCCTCGTCGGAGTCGTAGGGCATGCCGTTCGACATCAGCAGCGCGCCGAGGTTGGCGTAGCCGAGGCCGATCTGGCGGAAGTCGCGCGCGTTCTTGCCGATGTCCTTGGTCGGGTAGGACGACGGCGAGACGACGATCTCCTGCGCGAGGAAGACGACGTCGACGACGTGCTCGAACGCCTCGGTGTCGAACGTCCCGTCTTCCTTGCGGAACTTCAGGAGGTTGATCGACGCGAGGTTGCAGGCCGAGTCGTCCACGTGCATGTACTCCGAGCACGGATTCGACGCGTTGATGCGACCCGAGTTCGGGCACGTGTGCCACTCGTTGATGATCGTGTCGTACTGAACGCCCGGATCGGCGCAGCGCCAGGCGGCGTCGGCGATCTGGTGCATCAGGTCGCGCGCGTCGTACTCGTCGACGGGCTGGTTGTTCGAACGCGCGAGCGTGTGCCACTTGCCGCCCCGCTCGAGCGCCTTCATGAACTCGTCGGTCACGCGCACCGAGTTGTTCGCGTTCTGGTACTGGATCGAGAAGAAGCCCTCTCCGTCGATCGACATGTCGAACCCGGCCTCGCGCAGGGCGGCGGCCTTGTCCTCCTCGCGCGCCTTGCACCAGATGAAGTCGCGGATGTCGGGATGGTCCACGTCGAGCACGACCATCTTCGCCGCACGGCGCGTCTTGCCGCCCGACTTGATCGTGCCGGCCCACGCGTCGGCGCCGCGCATGAAGCTCACAGGACCGGAGGCGAGCCCGCCCTTCGACAGGTGCTCCTTCGAGCCGCGGATGCGCGAGAGGTTGATCCCGGAGCCGGAGCCACCGCGGAAGATCATGCCCTCCTTGGTGTTCCAGTCGAGGATCGACTCGATCGTGTCCTCGACCGACAGGATGAAGCAGGCGGAGCACTGCGGGTGCTCCTCGAAGCCCACGTTGAACCAGACGGGCGAGTTGAACGCCGCCATCTGGTGAAGAAGGATGTGAGTGAGCTCGTCCTCGAACGCCTGCGCGTCGTCGTTCGTCGCGAAGTAGCCGCCATCGCGGCCCCAGGTGGCGATCGTGCCGGCGACGCGGCCGATCATCTGCTTGACCGAGCTCTCGCGCTCGGGCGAGTCCATGCGCCCGCGGAAGTACTTCTGGGCGACGATGTTCGTGGAGTTCTGCGACCAGCTCTTCGGGAACTCGACACCGTGCTGGGCGAACGCCGGCTTCTCCGGATCGCCGATGACGGCGTCGCGGATCTCCCACTCGACGGCGTCGAAGGGGCTGACGCCCGGCTCCGTAAACCGCCTTCCCACACTGACCCCATCACCTGCGGCGGTGACGGCTGGGATGGTGGCGTTACGGCTGTCGGACATGACCTCTCCTCGTGTGAGCAACTCGTCGGGACTTCCCCAAGGGCGAACGATCGATGGTGCTCTCCGGGTCGGACGGATCCGGATCCCCTTCGAGCGCCAGCTGATCCGCCCCGGGGAGGGGGTCCTCCTTGTAGCGGCGGACGACCGCCTCGAGCTCGTCGAGGTCGGCCAGGTTGCGGTAGACGGACGCGAACTGGATCGCCGCGACCGGGTCGATCAGGGCGAGTCCGCGCTCGGCCAGATCGCCGATCTGGCTCGCCTCGACCTCGGGACCGCTCCGCCTCACCGCCGCCGCGATCGAGTCCGACAGCGCCTCGAGTTGCTCCGAGCTCACGGGCCGCTTGTTGGCGGCACGCTCGAGCCCTCCCAGGAGCTTCCGGCTGTCGAACCGCTCGCGGCGGCCATCGCGCTTGGTGACGCTGACATTCGTCTCAGCGCGCTCGTAGGTGGTGAAGCGGTTGCCGCAGCCGGCGCATTCGCGGCGGCGGCGGACGGCATCGCCCGCATCGCGGGTCTCGACCACGCTGGTCGAGCTGGATTCGCAAAACGGACAGTGCACAGGGCCTATTCTACTACCCCTAGCGCTCCATTCCTCCCGAAAACGCTACATATTGTGTGCTCTAAGCGGGATGAACGCGATCCACGACGGCCTCGCTCAACGGGCGGCCGCCGCCGGCCGGCGCGTCGAAGCTATCCCAGACGAAGTCGGGATCGCGAAGGAACTCCGCAAAACCTTCGGAGGGTGCGTGAAGATTCAGCCAGGTCGCCTCGCCGGGTCCGTCGTTGCGGAACGTGTGGACCAACTCGGGCGGCGCGAGCAGGAACGTGCCCGGCACGGCCGTGATGCGCTCGACGTCCGGGCCGAGACCGAAGTTGAGCTCGCCGGTGAGCATGAAGAAGGCGTCCACGTGCTTCCTGTGGAGGTGCGGGCCGGGGCCCTCCTCGCCGACGGCGTAGCGGGTCCAGGTCAGCGTTAGCTCGGGCAGGTCCGCGAGGATGCGGATCGTCCGCTCCGGGCGGTCGGTGACGACCTCGCCCTCGTCGGCGAACGCCAGCGCGATCGCATCGCCGGCCGGGCGCCCCTCCTCCTCGGGCGGGTCGAAGATGTTGTCGGCCTCCTCGGGCGGGCGCTCGCCGAACAGGTAGTCGGCGAACTGGCACGCGGGCGCGTGGATGTTGAGGAAGGCGCCCTGCTCGGTCGTCTCGTGCTCGTAGCGGTGGATCACGCGCGGCGGGATCACGAGTGCCGTGCCGGCGCCGCGCGTGGCACACTCGTCGCCGAGCTCGAACGCGTACTCGCCCTCGAGCACGACGAAGCCGTCCGCGTGCTCGCGGTGCAGGTGCCGGCCCGGGCCGCCCTCGTTGCGCGAGCGCATGTAGGTGAGGACGAGCTCCGGGCGGTCCACGAGCACCTTCACGGTCGCCTCGGGGATGTCGACGAGCGTCTGCCCGGTTCGTGACATCTCAGCGCAACCTACGGCCACTCGTCCTTCACGAGGAGCATGCCGCGCTTGCGGAACGAGTCCGTCGCGCGCGGGCCGGCGAGGTACTTCACGAAGGCGGCCGCGATCGGCCGGACGTCCTTGAGACGCTTCAGCATCACGAACGAGATCGGGTAGGCGTCCGGGTGCGACAGCGCTCGCACGGAGGCGTCCGTGGGCGCTGAGCCACCCACCGGGATGGCGCACGTGCTGGACCCGTACGAGCGCGCACGCGACCAGCTCGTCACCGCCGCGATCGCCGTGTTGCCCGACGCGGCCTCGCCCAGGCCGCCGTCGTAGGCCTTGCGGGCGCCCGCGGGCAGCCTGTAGCCGGCGCCGAAGCGCGGCTCGACGACCTTGTCGCTGCCCGTGCCGGCGCGCCGGAGCGCGATCGAGTCGCCGCTCGGCGGCGCGGGCACGCCGGCCGCCGACCAGGTCCTGATGGTTCCCGCGGCGATGCCCCTGGCGACCGAGCGAGACACGCCGCCGGTGCAGGCGGGGTGGTCGTGGGCCGCCATCAAGACGTCCGCGTCGCGGGCGAGGTCGAGCCGGACCGTCAGGTAGCGCCGCTCCGCGCTCTTCAGCCTGCGGTCGAGGAAGACCCCTTGGGGGCTCGGATAGCGGCGAGCACGGAGCATGTTCCTCAGGTAGATGTTCGCCGACGGCCCCACCACGGCAGCGGCGTTGTCGAAGATGTAGCGGTAGCGCCGGCCTCCCACGCGGACCGTGATCGGCGTGACCCGCTGCCCGAGTGGGTGGATGGCGAACGTGGTCGGCGTAAAGCCGATCAGGTGGTCGACCCGGCCCGGGATGACCGAGTTGAAGAAGGCACTCTGCGGCCTGGCGGACGCCGTGGCAGGCAGGAGCAGAGCGGCGACGACAACTACGAGGGCGGGCCAGCGCATCGAGCGAGTAGACCATCGAGTGGGGGGTCTGTCAAACGGGTGAAGCATGGTCGGCTAGCGCAGGCTGTCGAGCGTGCGCTTCAGGCCCTCGTCGAGCTCGACCCTGGGCTCCCAGCCGAGCTCTGCACGCGCGCGCGAGGGGTCGAGCGCGATGTGCTGGACCTCGCCGGGGCGCTCCGGCGCGTGCTCGGGCGCGAAGCCGTCGGGCGCGTGTTTGGCCAGCACCTCGACGATGTCGAGCACCGACTTCTCCTTGCCGAGCCCGATGTTGATCGGCCCGCTGGCGTTCGCGTCGGCCGCGCGCAGGTTCGCGTCCACGACGTCGTCGACGTACACGTAGTCGCGCGTCTGGGTCCCGTCGCCGAAGATGACCGGCTTCTCGCCGTCGAGCAGCTTGCCGCAGAAGATCGCGATCACGCCGGCCTCGCCCAGCGGGTCCTGTCGCGGGCCGTAGACGTTCCCGTACCGAAGCGACACGGTCGACAGCCCGTGGAGGCGCGTGAAGATCTCGCAGTACTGCTCGGCGCAGAACTTGGAGAGGCCGTAGGGGGCCTCGGGCGCGACCGGGTGGTCCTCGGGCGCCGGTAGCTGGCGGCCCTCGCCGTAGATCGCGCCGCCCGTGGAGGTATTCACGACGCGCTTCACGCCGTGCGCCTGCGCCGCGCTCAGCACGTTCACCGTGCCCTCGACGTTGATGCGCGCGTCGGCCGCGGGGTCGGCCACCGACTTGCGCACGTCGATCTGGGCGGCCAGGTGGAAGATCACGTCCGGCTTCGTCCGCCCGACGACGTCGCCCACCGCCTCGGCGTCGCGGATGTCCACCTCGGCGAGCTCGGCGCCGTTCGCGAGCGCCGCTTCGAGGTTCTCGCGCTTGCCGGTGCTGAGGTCGTCGACGACCGTCACCTCGTCCCCGCGCGCGACGAGCGCGTCCACGAGGTTCGATCCGATGAAGCCGGCGCCGCCGGTAACGAGTGCCTTCATGCGGCGGCGGATGCTAGACGGGCGCCGGGCCTGTCTCAGTCGTCGTCGATCTTGGGCGGGTCGTCCGAGCCGCCGGAGCCCTTGCCGGAGCTGTCGTCGCCGCCGCTTCCACTACCGCTGTTGTCGTCACCGCCGTGATCGTCGAACGTCGTGGTGGGCGCCGGGGCGGCGGGCGCGGCGGTCGAGGTCGTCCGCGCCGCGGCCTGGCGCCGCGCGCGCCGGCGGGCAGCTGCCCGCTGCTTGCGGGCACGCTCGCGGACGGCGGCACGCTGCTTCGCCCGCTGCTTGGCGCGATCGTCGGCCTTGGGGGCGAGCGTCTCCCCGGCGCTCAGCGGCTCGGCCGAGAGGCCCACGTTGTCGCCCGAGATCGAGTTCGCGAGCAGGCCGATGCCCACCGCGGCCAGGAGGCCTGCGATCGCGAGGGCTGCGCCGGTTGCGAAGCGTCTGAAGCTCATCGTCTCCGAGGCTAGCCTCGCCTCGGCAAGGGCTCGTCAAGCTGAGGGTCAGGTCTTGGCAAAGCGCGCACGGCGGCCAGGGCCACCTCGGCGCGCGCGCCGCCCTCCGGCCGGTTTGTGAGCGTGACCTCGCCGCCCCAGCGGGCGGCGAGCGCGTCCACGACGGCGAGGCCAAGCCCCGTGCCGCTCGCGCCGCCGCGACTCGCCGAGCCGCGGTAGAAGCGCTGGAACACGCGCTCGCCCTCGTCGGCGTCGAGGCCCGGGCCATCGTCGAGCACGGCGAGGCGCACGGTCTCTCCGTCGCTCGCCCATGTGAGCGCGACCGCGCTGCCCGGCGGCGAGTAGTTGAGGGCGTTCTCGGTGAGGTTGTCGAGGATCGCCGCGAGATCCTCGGCGGAGGCGGCAACCACGGTGGGAGGACCGGGCTCCACGCGCAGCTGATGACCCGAGCGCTCGGCCGGGCCCTCCCAGCGGGCGCGGGCTGCGTCGATCACTCCGGCGACGTCGAGCGGGTGGGCGGTCGGCCGCTCGCCGCCGCCCGCGAGCGTGAGCAGCTCGGAGAGCAGACGGGCCAGCCGCTCGGTCTCGTGCTCTGCTGCGGTGAGCTCGCGCTCGACCTCGGGGTCGCGGCTCTTGAGCGCCGCGGCCTCGAGGCGCAGCCGAAGGCCCGTGAGCGGGGTGCGCAGCTGGTGCGACGCGTTCGCCACGAACTCGCGCTGTCCGCGCAGCGTGCTCGCCATCCGGCCGGTCATGTCGTTGAACGCGGTGGCCACCTCCTGCTGCTCGGTGGAGCCCTCCACGCTGGCGCGTGCGTCGAGATCGCCGTGCGCGACCCGACCCGCCGTGTCGGCAAGGCCGCGCAGCGGCTTCGCCAAAGAGCCGGCGAGCAGCCAGGCGACGACGAGGCCGAGGAGCAGCGCCACCAGGCCGACGCCCGCGAGCGCGAGCACGTCGTTGCGCTGCTCGGTCTTGACGGCGTCGACGCTCTGGGTAACCCGCACCGCGCCGGCCGCCCGGCCGTTCACGGCCACGGGCACAGCGGTGAAGAGGAGGTCCTCGTCGAGGAGGTCGCTGTAGCGCTCGCCCTGTGTGGGCCGGCCATCGAGCGCGCTCCGGATCTCGGGTCTGGAGCCGTAGCGATCGCCCCGCGAGGCCTCGCCAGACGAGTCGGCCAGCACGCGCCCGCGCTCATCCACCACGAGCACGCGGCCGCCGAGGCTCCTGGCCGAGCTCTCCACGAGCCGCTTGAGCTGGTCGGGCTCGCCCAACCGGCCGGACGCGCCGGCCGCGAGCAGCTGCGCCTGGGCCCGAGCATCGTTCTTGACCTCGGCATCCACGCTCTTCGACAGGTTCAGCGCGAGCGGGACCTCGAGCGCCACGATCACGAGCACGAGCACGTAGACGAACGCGACCACCAGCCGCGCGCGGAGGCTCATAGCTCGTCGGCGGAGGCGAAGCGGAAGCCCACGCCGCGGACGGTGTGGATGAAGCGGGGACTCTGCGAGTCGTCGCCGAGCTTGCGGCGGAGGCTCGACACGTGGACGTCGAGCGTCTTGGTGGAGCCAAACCAATTGGTGTCCCAGACCTCGTCGATGAGGCGTTCGCGCGAGATCACGCTGCCAGCCTCGCGGATCAGCAGCTCGAGCAGCTCGAACTCCTTGCGGGTGAGGTCGAGTGGCTTCCCGTCGACGCTGGCCGCGCGCCGGTCGCGGTCCACGCGGACGGCGCCGACCTCGATCGGCCCCTCCTTGGCCGGGGGCTCCGCTGCGGCAGCGTCGCCCGTCCTTCGCAGCACGGCCCGGATCCGGGCGGCCACCTCGCGGGCGCTGAACGGCTTGACGACGTAGTCGTCGGCGCCGAGCTCGAGGCCGACGATGCGGTCGGTCTCCTCGCCCCGGGCCGTGAGCATGATGATCGGGACGTTCGACTTCGCGCGCAGCGCGCGGGCCACGTCGTAGCCGGAGCCGTCGGGGAGCATCACGTCGAGGAGGACGAGGTCCGGCATCTCCTCCTCGGCCGCTTTCAGGGCGTCCGCCACGGTGGGGGCCACCCGCGTGGCGAACCCCTCGCGGTCAAGTGCCTCCGCGAGGGGCTCGGTGATCGAGGCTTCGTCCTCGACCATAAGAATGGTGCGCCGGCCCGCCATGGGTTGAAGGGTAGGCGGGCCGACGCTCAGGCTGGGCTAGTTGTCGTCGCCGCCACCACCGGGGCCGCTGTTGCCGCCGCCACCGCCGTGGTCGTCGCCGGACTCCACCTCGTTGTCGCCGCCGCGGTCGTCGCCGGCCTCGACCTCGCCGTGACCGCCGTGGTCGTCCCCGGCCTCGAGCTCGCCGTGGCCGCCGTGGTCGTCGCCGACCTCGAGCTCGCCGCGGCCGCGGTGGTCGTCGCCGTCGTCGTCACGCCCGGAGTTGACGCTGCCGGGACCGGAGTTCTGGCTGCCCGGGCCCGAGTTGTCGACGCGGCCGCCGTTGTCGTCCTGGGCGTCATCGTCGCCCTGAGGCGCGGGGGCCGTGCCGGGCTGACCGGTGCAGCGCGGGTCGTTGGCGTGCTCGGCCTCGTCGCACGGGCCGGAGATGTCCTCCGTCGTCCTGGTCTTGTTGTCGTCCCTGCCCACGCGGGCGGGGTTGTCCTCGGTCGTGGTGGTGC
>JAXDIL010000182.1:0-39537 GCA_034664005.1 Thermoleophilaceae bacterium
CGCGCACACGAGCAGGCCGACGGCGACGCCGCCTGCCGGCAGCGCCAGCGCTACGAACAGCGCGATCCCCACCACGACCGCGAAGCTGGTGACCGGCTCGAGCCCACGCCGTAGTGCAGCCCGACGACGAGGTAACGGCCGCCGTCGGCCACGAGATCGATGCCCTCGGTGAACGCGGACTGCACCCCCGCGGCCTCGATCGCGACGTCGGCGCCCCGGGGCAGCAGCTCGCGGACGAGAGCGGCTCGCTCGCCCGGATCGCCCACCTCGGTCAGGTCGATCGTCGCGTCCGCGCCGAGCCGGCGCGCCATGTCGAGGCGAGCTGCGGGTGCGCCCACGACCACGATGCGCTGCGCGCCAGAGGCCCTGGCGATCACGGTCGCGGCGAGGCCCACGGGACCGGCGCCCTGGATCAGGACGTCGTCGCCGAGGCCGATCCGCCCGGCTCGCTCGTTGGCCTGGAGCATCGTCGGGAGCGCGCAGCCGAACGCGATCAGCGCCAGCGGGGGCACGGACTCGGGCACGCGGAAGAAGGGAGCGCCCGCTCGGAGCCAGACGTGGCTGTTGTAGGTCGCGTGGCTCGGCTCGGAGGGGTCGGTCCAGAAGTAGTCGTCGCGGTGCTCGCATGCGGCGAACTCGCCGCGCACGGTGCAGGCGTAGCAGCGGTGACAGGGCGCCTGGGGCGCGAGGTAGACACGGTCGCCCAGCTCGACCGGCTCGCCCGCGTAGTCAGTGGTCGTACCGGGGCCGAGCTCGGCGAGCCGCCCGAGCCCCTCGTGGCCGAGCACGACCGGTCCGCTCAGCTCCTTCGCGCCGTGCCAGACGTGCACGTCGCTGCCGCAGACCCCGCCGAGCTCGATCGCGACGATGGCGCCGCCGGGCGGCGCCGGTGGGAGATCGACCTCGGCGAAGCGGATCGGCTCGTGTGGCGCCTGCACGTAGGCGCGGCGCGACCGGCGGTGAGGGAAAAGCTCGGACACGGTCGTCATGGCTTGGGACGTCTCGCTTCCACGGCGGGCCTGCGCGCCGCAGGGGCCGCGGGTCGTCTTCGACCCACGGCCCCTGGCAGCGGCATGCTCAGCCGATGCCTACTAGAGGCAGTCGCTCAGGAACTTCTCGGAGACCTCCTTGGTGAGGAGACCCTCCTCTGCCGCCTGGTCGACGTTGTCGGGCGTGAAGATGCTGTTCTTCGGGAACTGTGCGTCGGGCACCTCGTCCCCGTTCAGCATCGAGATCGCCGTGCTCACACCGAGCTCGCCGTGGATCACGGGCGGGTCGCCGAGCAGCAGCGAGAACCGGCCCTCGCGGATCATGTCCAGCACCGCGCAGTCGGTCAGCAGCGAGCCGACGATCTTGACCTGGTCGTCCTCCAGCCCCGCGGCCCGGACGGCCTGAGCCGCGCCGACGCCCATCAGGCCGGTGGTGACGAACACGCCCGTGGTGTCGGGGTTGCCGGTCAGCCAGTTCTCGACGGTCTGCTGCGTCTTGGCCTGGTCGAAGTCCGGGATCTGGACGTCCTTCGCCCACTCGATGTCCGGATACTTCTTCAGCGCGTTCTCCAGCCCCTGGTGCAGCGACGAGGCGTAGTACCCGCCCGCGCCGCCGATGACGCTGATGACCTTGCCCTTCTCGCCCATCGACTTGGCGAGCGCGTCTCCCATCCGCTCGGCCTGCGCGACGTAGTCGCTCGTCACGACCGGTGCCTTGAACGTAGCCGGCACCACGAAGTTGAGGACCTTGATCCCCGCCTTGTCGGCCTCCTTCAGGGTGGGCGTGATCGCGTCCGGATCGGTCGCCCAGATCATGATCAGATCGGGCTTCTGCGCGATGGCCGCCTGGATCTGCGAGATCTGCTTCTGGACCTCGGTGTAGCCGCCTGCATCCTGAATCGTCAGGTCGACGCCATGCGCCTCGGCGTAGTCCTTCGCGGCCTGCGCCGCGGAGATCGCCCAGGCATCCGCCTGGTGCGCGGCCAGCAGCGCGATCTTGTAGCGGCTCTTCGCCTCTACCTCGGGCACCTCCGTGCTCTCGAGGACACCGATCTCCGGAGCGCTCTCGGGCGCGGCGGCCTTCTCCTCTGACCCCGACGACGACGACGACGCCTTGTCGTCGCTTCCGCAGGCGGAGAACACGAGCGCCACCACCGTGACAAGGCACGCGAAGCTCAGATATTGATAGATGCTGCGCCGACTGATCGGCGAACGACGGACTGATCTCACTACGGCACTCCTCCTGTAGGACAGACAACCGCTACGCGGCAACCATGGGACTTCCGACCGGCAGCTGGGCTCGCATAAGGCTTTCCTCGGTGGCGTCAGCGGCGGGGACGTCGACCGAGATGCTTCCCTCGCGGATCGCGACGATGCGATGGCAGAGGCCGATCAGCTCGAGGAGATCCGACGAGGAGACGACGACGGCCATGCCCTCGCGGGCGAGGCGCGCGATGTGCTCGTAGATCTCGCTGCGCGCGCCGATGTCGACGCCGGCGGTCGGCTCGTCGCACACCAGCACGCGGGCGCCCGCGCAGAGGGTGCGGCCGAGCACCACCTTCTGCTGATTGCCGCCGGACAGCGTCGTGATGGGCGCATCAAGTGACGGCGTCTTCACGCCGAAGGTCGCGGCCTGCTCGGCGGCCGTCGCGCGCTCCTGCCTGGTGCGCAGCACGGGGCCCGTGCACATCTGGAAGAGCGCGGACTGGGTGATCGAGCTCGCGACGCGGAAGCCAGGAACGATCGCCTGGCCGCGCCTGTCCGGCGGCACGTAGCCCAGTCCGGCCCGGATGGCCTTGCCGGGCCCAGCGGTCGGAGCCGCCGCGCCCTCGAGCTGGATATCGCCACCCGCGGGACGCTGGACCCCGGCGAGGAGCTGCGCGAGCGTCGACCTACCGGAGCCCTCGAGGCCCGCCAAGCCGACGATCTCGCCCGCGCGCACTGCGAAGTGGTCCACCTCGACCAGGCCGTCCTTGCTCCGAAGGTCGCGCGCCTCGAGCATCACCGCATCGCGGGGCTCATGTCGCTCCGGGAAGACGTCCTCGATATCCCGCCCCACCATGAGCCGGACGAGCTCGTCGTGGCTGAGGCCTTCGTTCGGGCGCGTGGCAGTGACGCGGCCGTCCTTCAGCACGGTCACGACGTCGGCCAGACGGTCGACCTCGGCGAGCCGGTGGGTGATGTACACGATCGCGAGGCCGCGGCGGCGCAGGTCGTCCACCAGCCCGAACAGCCGGTCGGCGTCCCGGTGGCCCAGCGCGGCCGTCGGCTCGTCGAGGATGAGCAGGCTGGCCTGCTGGGACAGCGCCTTGGCGATCGCCACGAGCTGCTGGCCCGCGATGGACAGCGTCGAGACGAGCCTCGTCGGCGAGAGATCCGCGTCCACGATGTCGAGCCAGCGCTGCGCCTCGCCCTGCGCGCGGCGCGGCGAGAGGATCCCTCGATGCGACTCCTCGTGGCCGAGCAGGACGTTCTCGGCGACCGTCAGCGTCGGGACGAGCGCGGTGTCCTGGTAGATCGCCGCGATCCCGGCCGCGAGCCCGTCCCGCGGGCTCTGGAAGACGGTGGGCCGCCCGCCGATCTCGACCGTTCCCTCGGTCGGCTCGTGCGCGCCCGTGAGGATCTTCACCGCGGTCGACTTGCCGCTGCCGTTCTCGCCCAACAGGCAGTGGACCTGACCCGGGTGGAATTCGATCGTGACGTCGTCGAGCGCGCGAACGCCCTCGAACTGCTTCGAGATGCCTCTCAGCGCTGCGAGCGGCTCAGGCACTCGCCGCGGCCCTTCTTCGGCCGGCCACCCCGACGGAGACGGCGATCAGTACGCCGGTGATGATCGTCTGCGTCTCCGAGCTGACCGACATGAGGTCGAAGCCGTTGGAGAGCACGCTGAGCAGCAGCGCGCCGAGGAGGACGCCGCCGGCGGTGCCGGCGCCACCGGCCCAGGCGACCCCACCGATGAAGACGGCGGCGAGCGTGGTCACCTCGAGCCCCGTGCCGAGGTTCGCCACACCGGAGCCCACCCGGGAGGACAGCGTCAACGCGGCGAGCGCCGTGAAGGCGCTGCAGATCACGTAGGTGCCGATCGTTACGGCGGAGATGTTGATGCCGGAGAGCCGGGCGGCCTCGGCATTGCCGCCGATGGCGTACGTGTAGCGCCCGAAGCTCGTTCGTCGCAGGATGAACCAGGCCAGGAAGACCACCGCCGCCGCGAGCAGCGCGGAGACCGGGATCGGGCCGAGGTTGTCGGAGCCGAGCGTGTTGTACTGCTCCGAGAAGTTGCGCGACGGGAGCCCATGGGTCCACACCAACAGGGATCCGAAGACGACCTGCCAGGTCGCGAGCGTCGCGATGATCGGCGAGATGCCCATGCGGGCGACGAGCACGCCGTTCACGAGGCCGACGCCGCATCCGATCAGGACCGTCAGGAGCATCGCCACGGGCAGCGAGGTAACGAGCGACAGCTTCACCGCACAGATCGCGAGGAGCGAGACCTGCGCGCCGACGGAGAGGTCGAGCCCGCCGGCGAGGACCACGAACAGCTGACCCGCCGCCATCATCGCGAGCACGGAGCTCTGGCTCGCGAGGTTCTGGATGTTCGTGCCGGTCGCGAAGACCGAGTTCTGCGTCCAGAAGAAGACGCAGAGCAGGACGAGCAGGAGCAGCAGGACGGTTGTGTTCGACGCGTTGCGCGGGTCCAGACGTGCGAGCACGGAAGCGCGCTGCCCAGACGGCGGCGAGGCGAGCTCGGGTGTCGCAGGCCGGTCGGAACGCGCGCTCATGCGAACCAGAGGGCGGGCATTCGCCTATGATAATACTTAATACGTCAGTCGTCCAGCGACGGTCAAAACTCGACGCGACTGACGTTCGTGTGACGATTGCGTCAAATTAGGAAACAGGAGCCCGCGCGCCAGCGAGCGCACGGAGCGAACCAGAAGGCGATAAGGCGGTCTTCATGGCAGTGAGGCGGCAACCCGAGGACGTCAGGATCCAGGAGCTGGATACGACCTCCCTCTCGGAGCGCGCGCGCGGCGCAATTCTCGAGGCGATTCTCGACGGTCGCTTCGAGACGCGGCTCCCGAACGAGGACGAGCTCGCGCGGATGCTCAACGTGAGCCGCACGACGATCCGCAGCGCGCTTCAGGGCCTCGAGCAGGAGGGCATGATCACGCGCAGGCGCGCGATCGGCACGAGGATCAACCGCCACGTGGGACCCGCCACGCTCGGGCTCCAGCGGCTCGTCGGATTCGACCGGCTGCTCAAGGAGACCCACCGCGACGTCCGAGTCGACGTGACGTGGGAGCGCGGCGTGCCGCCCGAGGACTTTCGCGCGGTGTTCGAGACGGACGACGACTCCATCTCGATGAGCAAGTCATACATGGCCGACGATGGGCTCGCGCTGCACATCCGCGACGTCGTGGCGTGGTCGAACCTGCGCACGGAGGAGCTCGACGACGAGCTTCCCGCCTCGCTCTTCGAGTTCAGCCGGCGGTTCGCCAAGGAGCCGATCGACCACGCCGTCGTCCAGACCCTGCCGCTGGTCAAGCGCAAGGACTCGACCCAGCTCCGGCTCGACGAGGGCGCGCCGTTCATCCGGTTGCACGAGACGCACTACTCGAGCCGTGCCGAGGTCGTGGGCTACTCGATCATCGACGTCGACGACCGTTACATCCGCCTCGAAGTCTTCCGCCGCGAGCACGCCTGAAGTGCCGGCCGCATCCGATCCTCTAGCGGGGAGCCGCGCACGCCTCGGCGCAAACTCGACCGCCGCCAGATGGATCGGCGAGGGCCGCCGCGTCGCGGCCGCCGTGCTCGTCGAGGCGATCGGGTCGTCACCGCTCGACCCGGGCGCGGTCATGCTGGTTGACGGCGACGGCACGATCGAGGGATCGGTCACCGGCGGCTGCGTCGAGGGCGCGCTGTTCGAGGAAGCGCAGGAGGTACTCGGCGGCGGCCCGCCCAGGCTGCAGACCTACGGGATCTCGGACGAGGCGGCTGCCGGAGTGGGCCTCACCTGCGGTGGGACGGTCCGGGTCTTCGTCCATGAGCTGACGGCGGCGGTGCGCGCTCCATTCGAGGCGGCGGTGGCCGGCGCGGAGCAGGGGCGGCCGACCGCCATCGCGACGCTCATCGACGGCCCCGCCGCGGGCGCCAAGCTGGCTGTCGTCGACGGCGAGGCGATCGGCACGCTCCGGTCCACCCCGCTCTTGGACCAGTCGGTCGCGCGTGACGCGCGAGGCTTCGCGGAGCAGGGAGTGTCGACCGTCCGGCGCTACGGCGCCGACGGTGCCGTGGCGGGCAGCGAGCTTCGCGTCTACATCCAGTCCTTCGCCCCGCCTCCGTCGATGGTCATCTTCGGCGCGGTCGACTTCGCGGTCGCCCTCGCTCGGCATGCCGGCGAGCTCGGCTACCGGGTGACGATCTGCGATGCGCGGGCGGCCTTCGCCGCGAATCCGCGCCTGGCCGAGGTGGCCGAGGTGGTCGTGGCCTGGCCTCAGGACCACCTTGCCGAGCGGCGCCTGACCGAACGCGACGCCGTCCTCGTGTTCACCCACGACCCGAAGTTCGACGAGCCGGCCATGCTGGCGGCGCTTCGGACCGATGCCGGCTACATCGGCGCGATGGGCAGCCGGCGGACCCAGACGGACCGGGCCGAGCGGCTGCGAGCGGCCGGCGTCACCGACGAGGAGCTCGCCCGCATCGCCGGTCCCTGCGGGCTCGATATCGGCGCGCGGACGCCGGAGGAGACCGCGATCTCGGTGCTGGCGGAGATCATCGCGCGCCGGACGGCACGCGCGGGCGCCCCGCTCAGCACGACGGCCGGAAGCATCCGCGGCACCGAGACAGCCACGGCCCCATGAGACGGCCGGTCGAGCGCAGCGCCGCCGGCGCGATGAGCGTCGAGGAGCTGACCGCGCGTCTGGCGGAGCAGTCCTACCTGGCGGACCGCGGGCTCGCGACCGTCCTGAACGTCGCCATCACGCTGCGCAAGCCGCTCCTGCTCGAGGGCGAGGCGGGCGTCGGGAAGACGCAGGTCGCCAAGGACCTCGCGGCCGTGCTGGGGGCCCGCCTGATCCGCCTTCAGTGCTACGAGGGCATCGACGTCGCGCACGCGCTGTACGACTGGAACTACGCGCGCCAGATGCTCTACATCCGCACGCTCGAGGCGGAACAGTCAGCCGGCCGGGAGGCGATCGGCGAGCTGTTCGGGCCCGACTTCCTGCTCCGGCGCCCGCTGCTCGAGGCGATCGAGCACGACGAGGCGGTGGCTCCGGTCCTGCTGATCGACGAGATCGACCGCGCCGACGACGAGTTCGAGGCGTTCCTGCTCGAGCTCCTGTCGGACTTCCAGGTCACGATCCCGGAGATCGGCACCATACGGGCGGTGGAGCGACCGACCGTGATCCTCACGTCCAACCGGACACGCGAGCTGCACGACGCCGTCAGGCGGCGCTGCCTCTACCACTGGATCGGCCATCCGACGCTGGAGCGCGAGATCGCGATCGTCCGCATGCGCGCCGGCGACGTGCCCGACACGCTGGCCGCCGAGGCGGCCGCTTTCGTGAGCCGACTCCGGACGCTCGATCTGGCCAAGGCCCCCGGCGTCGCCGAGACGATCGACTGGGTCGAGACGCTCGCCTCACTCGGCGACGAGCGTCTCGAGTCGGAGACGATCGACGTGACCCTGGGCGCGCTGCTCAAGTACCACGAGGACATCGACCGCGTGCGCGAGCTGGACGTCGGCGAGCTGGTGAGTGCGGCACGGAAAGCGGTCAGTTGAACGCGCCCGGCGACGCGATAGTCCGCCGGATCGCCACGTTCGGCGGTCTGCTGCGCCATGCCGGCGTGGAGGTCGGGCCCGGACGCGTGCTGGGCGCCGTGCAGGCCCTCCAGGCAATCGAGCTCGGCCAGCGCGACCAGCTCTACTGGGCGCTCCGGTGCACGCTCGTGGCGCGCCGTGAGCAGCTGCCCGTCTTCGACGCAGCCTTCGCTGCGTTCTGGGGCGCCGAAGGCTCTCTCGGCGTCCCGACCCGACCGTCGCCGCGCGAACGTGGCGAGGATGACGCCGCCACGGCCGAGACCGTCGTGCAGGCCGCTCGCCGCACGCTCGGCGCCGAGGAGGCGCCCGACGAGAGTGCGGAGGCCGCCGACCGCGCGCGCTCGACCGCCTGGTCGCCGGACGAGCGGCTCGCCGAGCTCGACTTCGCGCACTACGGCGAGGAGGAGCTCCGCGAGGCGCGCGCGGTCATAGCGCGGATCGCGGGTGCCGTGCCGCTGCGCCGCTCGCGCCGCCAGGCGCCCTGCTCGGCCGGTGGAACGCTCGACGCACGGCGCACGATGCGGGCCGCGATGCGCACCGAGGGGCATCCGCTCGAGCGCCGCTGGCGGGCCGCGAAGATCGTGCCTCGCCGCCTGACCTTCTTGCTCGACGTCTCGGGCTCGATGGAACCGTACGCGCGCGCGTGCGTGATGTTCCTCCACGCGGCTGTGCGCGCCGCGCCGAACGTGGAGGCGATGACATTCGGCACCCGCCTCACGCGGCTCACCCCCCACTTCGGCGTGCGCGACCCCGAGCGGGCGCTGGCGCAGGCCGCGCGCGCTGTTCCTGACTGGTCCGGCGGCACCCGCATCGGCGAGAGCCTCAAGGCGTTCAACGACGGCTGGGGCCGGCGCGGACTCACGCGCGGCGCGGTGATCGTGATCGTCTCCGATGGATGGGAGCGCGGCGACACGGGGCTGCTCGGCGGCGAGATGCAGCGGCTCGCCCGCATGGCCCACAAGGTCGTCTGGGTCAACCCGGTCGCGGGGGACCCCGACTACGAGCCGACGGCCGGAGGCATGGCCGCCGCGCTGCCCTGGATCGACGTATTCCTCCCCGGCCACAACCTGCGCAGCCTCCAGGGGCTCGCCGATGCACTGGCCGCGATCGGAGACGGCCGTCGAACTTCTCGCGGACGAGTAGGAGCGCTATGAAGAAGCAGCCTGAAGAGCACGAGCCCCTGACCATCGGCGCCCGGGCGCCCCGCATCGAGGACGATCGGCTGCTCCGCGGAGCCGGACGGTTCGTGGACGACATCGACGTCCCGGGGCAGCTGCACATGCGGGTCGTGCGCTCCGGCGTGGCACACGCGCGCATCGCCGGCATCGACACCTCCGAGGCCGCTGCGGCCCCCGGCGTCCAGCTCGTGGCGACCGCCGCCGACCTCGGGTCCAGCGACCCGATCCCGCTACGGCTCGACTTCGGGGTCGACCTCGACGCCTACCTGCAGCAGGTCCTCGCGACCGACCGCGTCCGATACGTGGGCGAGCCGGTCGCGGTGGTCGTGGCCGAGGATCCCTACCGCGCCGAGGACGCCGCGGACCTGGTGGACGTGCACTACGAGCCGCTCCCGCCGGTCCTCGACGCGCGCGAGGCGATGCGCGACGACGCCGAGCAGCTGCGCGACGGCGCCGGCAACGAGGTGATCTGCATCGAGAAGAGCTTCGGCGACGTCGACGAGGCGTTCAGCTCGGCGGCCCATGTCGTGCAGGCCGAGCTGTCGGTCGGCCGCCACACGGGCACCCCGATGGAGACGCGCGGGCTGGTCGCCGACTGGGACGCCGGGCGCGGGCACCTCACGATCTGGGGCGCCGCGCTGGTCACCCACTACCACCAGCGGGTGCTCTCGCGCCTGCTCGACCTGCCCGTCTCGAAGATCCACATGCGCGGGACCGACGCCGGCGGCAACTTCGGCGTCCGCGGCGACTTCTTCCCGGAGGACTTCCTCGTCCCGTGGCTCGCGATGCGGACCGGGCGGCCGGTCAAGTGGGTCGAGGACCGCGCGGAGCACTTCGTGTCGATCAACCACGCGCGCGAGCAGGTCCACCGCATCGAGGCGGCGTTCGACGAGGACGGCCGCCTGCTCGGGCTGCGCGACGAGATCTGGCACGACAAGGGCGCCTACATCCGCCCGACGGGACTGGTCGTCTCGGAGATCAGCGTCGGCATGCTGCCGTGGCCGTACCGCGTGCCGGCCTACGAGGGCCGCATCCACGTCGTGATGACGAACAAGACGCCGGTGGGCCCATACCGCGCGCCGGGCCGCTACGAGGGCACCTTCGCCCGCGAGCACCTGCTGACGATCGCCGCGCGCGAGCTGGACATGGACCCGGTCGAGCTGCGTCGCATCAACCTGATCGACCGCTCGGAGATCCCGTTCGCACCGGACCTGACGATCGGCGGCGAGCCGTTCGTCCTGAACTCAGGCGACTGCGTCGGACTGCTGGAGAAGGCGCTCGACGCCGCGGACTTCGCCGCCTGGGTCGAGGAGGCCGAGGAGATGCGCGCCGAGGGCCGCATCGCCGGCACTAGCGTCGCCTACTTCGTCGACAAGAGCGGACTCGGCGTCTACGAGACCGCGGGCATCGACATCGGCGTCGACGGCAGCGTGCGCATCCTGATCGGCGGCGCGTCGTCGGGACAGGGCATCGAGACCGTCATGGCGCAGATCGCGATGAGCGAGCTCGGCGTGCCGCTCGAGCGGGTGGAGGTCGTCCACGGCGACACGGACCTGATCCCGGACGGTGTCGGCTCCTGGTCGAGCCGCTCTACGGTGATCGGCGGAAGCGCCGTGCTGAACGCCGCGCGCGCGACGGCCGACAAGGCCCGCCGCATCGCCGCCGAGCTGCTCGAGGCGGCGGTGGAGGACCTCGTGCTCGCCGACGGGTCGGTGCACGTGCTCGGCTCGCGGGAGCGCGGCGTCACGCTCGGCGAGGTGGCGGCCGCCTGCGACACGGTGTCCAGCCAGCAGCGCGGGGAGACACCGGGACTCGGCGCGCGCGAGATCTACATCGACCCCCAGATGAACTACCCCTACGGCGTCGCCTTCGCCCAAGTCGAGATCGACCCGGACACCGGTCACGTCGACGTGCGGCGCTACTTCTGTGCGTACGAGATCGGCAAGGCGGTCAACCCGATGCTGGTCGAGGGCCAGATCGTGGGTGGCGTCGCGCAGGGCATCGGCGGGGCGCTGTTCGAGGAGCTGAGCTACGGCGACGACGGCCAGCCTCGGTCGGCGTCGTTCATGGACTATCTCGTCCCGGGGGCGACCGAGGTGCCCCACGTCGGGACGCTCGTGTCAGAAGACGCCCCGACCCCGTCGAATCCGCTGGGTGCGAAGGGGGCTGGCGAGTCCGGCATCATGGCCGTCGGAGCGGCGGTCGCGGGCGCGGTCGGCGACGCGGTGGGCGACCCGCGCGCCGTGCACGCGCTCCCGCTCACGCCCGAGCGCGTCATGCGGCTCCTCGCGGACACGCGCGACCCCGTTTCCTGAGCCGGCGGTCTGTTTGCCGTTTGGCATACAAATGACTAAGATGCTCCTCTGTTTGTTGAACGCTGGCGCTTCGGACGCCGGGGAGGACATCGATGAAGCTACGCAATGAGTTCTCGGTCGCCGCGCCGGTGGACAAGACCTGGGAAATGCTGCTCGACATCCAGCGTGTCGCGCAGTGTCTGCCCGGGGCGACGATCGAGCCGGACAACGGCGACGGCGTCTACCGCGGCCAGATGAAGGTCCGGCTCGGGCCGATGACCGTGGACTATCGAGGCACCGCCAAGCTCGCGGACGTCGACAACGACGAGCGCGTGGCGACCCTGGACGTCAAGGGCAAGGAGGCGCGCGGCACGGGCCTGGCCAGCGCCACGATCAGGAACAGCGTCAAGGCGAATGGCACCGGCACCGACGTGGTGATCGAGACGGACCTGAACATCACCGGCCGGCCGGCACAGTTCGGCCGCGGCATCATGGAGGACGTCTCCGCCAAGATGCTGGAGGACTTCGCGAAGCGGCTGGAGCGCGAGCTGCAGGACGATCCGCCGTCCACGGACGAGGGCGCGTCCCCGGCGGCTGGCACGGCCGGCCCAACCGCCGCGGCGAGCGACGAGGACGACATCCTCGACCTGGGCTCCGCCGTGAGCGGCCCACTGCTCAAGCGCGCGGGCATCGCGGCCGCCGCAGTGGTCGTGCTCGTGGTGCTGTTTCGAGCCCTGCGGCCGCGCTCCGAGGAGCTCACTCTGACGCTGAGGGCTCGGTGACGAGCGCCAAGTGAAGCCGTCGGCGTTCGAGTACGAGACGCCGGAGCGGACGGATGAGGCCCTCGAGCTGCTCGCCCGCGATCCGGAGGAGACGAAGGTGCTCGCGGGCGGCCAGAGCCTCGTGCCGCTGCTCAACTTTCGCCTCGCGCGGCCCGACCGGCTCGTGGACCTGAACGGGGTCGGAGAGCTCGCCTACCTGCGCCGCGACGACGGCGCTCTGCGCATCGGCGCGATGACGCGGCAGGCGACGCTCGAGCGGTCCTCGATCGTGGAGGAGCGCTGGCCGCTCCTGAAGCAGGCGATCCGCCTCGTCGCGCATCCGCAGATCCGCAACCGCGGCACGGTGGGCGGCTCGGCGGCGCACGCCGACCCGGCGGCCGAGCTCCCGGTGGCCCTCACGGCGCTCGACGCCACCTTCCACATCAGATCTGCGCGCGGCTCGCGCGCGGTCCCCGCCAGGGACTTCTTCCTCCAGCCGCTGATGTCCGCCATCGAGCCCGGCGAGCTGCTGGTGGAGATCGAGACCCTGCCGATGGCCGCCAACTCCGGCACGGCCTTCGTCGAATACGCCCGCCGCCACGGAGACTTCGCGCTCGGCGGTGCGGCGGTCGTGCTCGAGCACGAGGACGACGGCAGCATCGGCCGTGCCGCCATCGCTCTGCTGGGTGCCGGCCCGACGCCGCTGCGGGCGAGCGCCGCCGAGGCCGCACTCGTGGGCGCGACCGTCGACGAGGCGAGCGCCGCCGAGGTGGCCGCGCTCGCCGTAGAGGACGTGCGCCCCACCGGTGACATTCACGGCAGCGCCGAGTACCGGCAGGGCCTCCTGCGCTCGCTCGTCCGTCAGGCGCTGCTTCAGGCGGCCCAGGTCCCGAGGGCGGCATGAAGCGCGACGTGGCCATCGAGATCAACGGGACGCTGTACGAGCGCACGATCGAGCCGCGCATGCTGCTGTCCGACTTCATCCGGCACGAGGCCCGCCTCACCGGCACCCACGTCGGCTGCGAGCACGGCGTCTGCGGAGCGTGCACGATCCAGCTCGACGGCGAGCCGGTGCGCAGCTGCATCCTGTTCGCGGTCCAGGCCGACCGGCACTCGGTGAGGACGGTCGAGGCGCTGACTGCTGACCTGGACGGCGAGCTGCATCCGCTGCAGCAGGCGTTCCACGAGCAGCACGCGCTCCAGTGCGGCTTCTGCACGGCCGGCTTCCTCATGTCGATCGAGCCCTTGCTCGCCACACCGGAGCGGCTCGAGGACGACGCCGAGATCCGCGAGGCCCTGTCGGGAAACCTCTGCCGCTGCACCGGCTACCAGAACATCGTCAACGCAGTACGGGATGCCGCGCAACGGATGCGCGAGCCCGCCAAGTAATCAAGGAGACCCAAAGCAGATGCGACTCGTGGACCTGACCCATACCTTCTCGATACACACGCCCGGATGGGTCGGCTATCCGTCGCCGAAGCTGTCGTACTTCCAGCGTCATGCGACCAACGACATCGTGTCGCAGATGCTCGAGGTGCCGCTCCACTCCGGCACCCACTTCGACGCCGAGTTCCACATCATCAGCGGCGGCAACGACATGGCGTCGGTCCCGCTGGATCGCCTCTGCCGCGAGGGCGTCATCGTCGACCTCTCGGACATGTGCGAGGACTGGACGGTCCTCAAGCCCAAGCACATCACCGACCGCATGGAGGTGAAGAAGGGCGACATCCTCATCTACCACACCGGCTACCACCGTTACTACAACGGCTCGGCCGAGGAGGACGAGGTTCGCTACTTCTGCAAGCACCCCGGCGGCGACCGCGAGTTCGCCGAGTGGATCGTGGAGATGGAGCTCGCCTGGACCGGCTTCGACTGTGGCTCGGGCGACCACCCGATGAACACCTCCATCCGCGACAAGCGGCCCGACATCCGCCGCCAGTACGAGGAGCAGATGGGCAAGAAGGTCGAGGAGATCTGGGCGGACGAGGACCTCTTCGTGATGCACCGTGTCCCGTTCCGGGCAGGCATCACCCACCTCGAGAACGCCGGTGGCGAGATCGAGCAGGTGCTGAACCAGCGCTGCATGATCGGCGCCTTCCCGATCCCGATCGAGGGCGGCGAGGCCTCCCCCTGCCGGCTGGTCGCCTTCATCGACGACTGACATGCAGGCGCACGATCACGGCTACATGGCGTCCCTAGACGCGGAGGAGGTCTTCGCCGGCGTCCGCCGCCGCACGTTCTCGTCCGAGCGCGCGACGGTGAACGTGTACGAGTTCGACTCGCGCGGAGCCTTTCCGATCCACCGCCACCCGAACGAGCAGATCACGCTGGTCCAAGAGGGCAGCCTGGAGCTCACGGTCGCGGGCGAGACGCTGTCGCTGACAGAGGGGGCGTGGTCCGTGATCGCCCCCGACGTCGAGCACGGCATCGTCGCCGGCCCTGACGGTGCGCGAATTCTGGCGATCGTGGCGCCCCGCCGCGATCACGTTGACGACTACGAGGTGGTACAGGCATGAGCGTTACCCCAGAAACGGCCGACAAGGTCAAGGCGATCCTCAACCCCGGCCGGATGACGGCCGACGGAATCCCCTACCCCGACTACGCGGCGGCAGTCAGTGCGCTCGACCAGGGCGCGGACTGGTTCGACTTCTGGACCGAGCTGGGCGACGAGTACGCGCGCCTCGGCGAGGAGGCCGTCGCGGCCGGAAACGACGTCTCCGCCGGCGGGTGGCTGTGGCAGGCCTCGCTCAGCTGGCACTACGCCCAGTTCATGTGGTTCCACGATGCGGAGCGGCGTGAGGCCGGCCAGCGGCGCAAGGTGGAGCTCTACAAGCAGGCTGCGCCCTACTTCCAGCCCGGCGGCGCGGAGCGCATCGAGGTGCCGATCGACGACACGGTCGTCCCCGGTTACCTCAGGCTGCCCGCGAACGCGGGCGACGGCCCGGTGCCCTGCGCCCTGCTCATCGGCGGCCTCGAGTCGACGAAGGAGGAGAGCTACCTGTTCGAGAACCTCTGCCTCGCCCGCGGCCTCGCCACCTTCGCGTTCGACGGTCCCGGCCAGGGCGAGATGTTCTTCGACGTCGGGCTGGTGGGCGACTTCGAGCGCTACTCGAGCGCGGTGGTGGACGCGCTTGTCGAGCGCCCCGAGATCGACTCCGACCGCATCGGCGTGCTGGGGCGCAGCCTCGGCGCGTACTACGCGGTGCGCGCGGCGGCGCTGGACGACCGCCTGAAGGCATGCGTCGCCTGGGGCGCGTGCTTCGAGATCGCGTCTGAGCTCGACACGATGCCGCCGCACACGCGCGCCGGGTTCGAGTACGTCACCCGCATAGCCGATCCCGGCGAGGCGCGGGCGCATCTCGAGTCGGCGCTCGACCTGTCCGACGTCGCAGCGCAGGTCAAGTGCCCCGTCCACGTCGAGCACGGGGCCCACGACAGGATCTTCTCCATGCGCCAGGTGGAGCTCGTTCGCGAGCACCTCGGCGGGGGCGACCTCGACCTCGTGATCGAGGAGGACGGCGATCACTGCTGCCACAACATGGGCGCGATCGTGAGGCCACGGATGGCGGACTGGATCGCGAACAAGCTCGGGGCGACACCGTGAAGCCGCCTGAGTTCGACTACGTGGCCCCGGAGTCGCTCGCCGAGGCACACGCCACTCTCGCGCCAGACCCCGACGCGAAGGTGCTGGCGGGCGGCCAGAGCCTGATCGCGCTCCTCGCGCTCCGCATGAGCTACCCGACCACGCTCGTGGACCTTCGTCGCGTGCCCGGCCTCAGCGGCGTGAAGGCGGAGGACGGCGTGGTGCGCATCGGGGCCATGACGACGCAGCGCCAGGCGGAGCGCGACGCGACGCTCGCGGAGCGCGTGCCGCTGGTCGGCGAGGCCCTTCGGCACGTCGCCCACCCCCAGATTCGCAACCGTGGCACGGTCGGCGGCAGCATCGCGCACGCCGATCCCGCCGCCGAGTTGCCGGCGGTGTTGCTCGCACTCGACGGGCGTCTCCACGCCTCGAGCGCGCGCGGGAGCCGGGTGATCGAGGCGGACGGGTTCTTCGCAGGTTTCCTCATGACGGCTCTGGAGCCGGACGAGATCGTCACCGCCGTGGAGTTCAAGGCTGCGCCGCCGCGCACGGGCGCGGCTTGCGCGGAGGTGGCCCGGCGCCATGGCGACTACGCGCTGGCCGGGGCGGTCGCCCAGGTCTCCCGCGGCGGCGACGGCGCGGTCTCCGAGACACGCGTCGCCCTGCTGGGCGTAGGCGACCGGCCCGTTCGCGCTACGGCGGTCGAGCAGGCGCTCACCGGCAGCGCGGGCGACGAGGCCGCGATCCGCGCGGCGGCAGCAGGCGCAGGCGAGGGGTGGTCGCCGGTCGACGACCCGCAGCTCAGCGCGGACTATCGAGTTCACCTGGCGCGCGTCGTAACGCGGCGCGCCCTCGAGCAGGCGATGGAGCGAGCGTCATGAACCATCCGATCCGGATAACAGTCAACGGGCAGGTCCACGACGCGGAGGTCGCACCGCGGCTCACGCTCGCGGACTTCCTGCGCGAGGAGCTCGACCTCACGGCCACGCACCTCGGCTGCGAGCACGGCGTCTGCGGCGCGTGCACCGTCGTGATCGACGGGACGAGCGCGCGCGCATGCCTGACGCTGGCCGTACAGGCGGATGGCGCCGAGGTCCGCACCCTCGAGGGTGTCACGCGGCCGAACGGCGAGCTGCACCCGATCCAGCAGGCATTCTGGGAGCGGCACGGGATGCAGTGCGGTTTCTGCACCTCCGGGATCGTGATGACGCTCACCGAGCTCCTGGACGAGCACCAGGAGCCGACACGCGAGCAGGTGATGGAGGCGCTCGGCGGCAACCTGTGCCGCTGCACGGGCTACGTGAAAATCCTCGAGGCCGTGGACGAGGCTGTCAGCCTCCTAGCGGCGGAGCGGGTGGCCTAATGGCTGACGGAAACGGCACCACGAAGGTCGGGGCGTTCGGGACACGCGTCAAGCGCGTCGAGGACCCGCGCCTCCTGCGCGGCGACGGCCGCTACATCGCTGACCTCAAGCTGCACGGGATGGTCCACGCGGCGGTCATCCGGAGTCCGCACGCGCATGCCCGGATCGTGTCCATCGACAAGTCCGAGGCACTCGCCGACCCGCGCACGATCGCCGTCTTCACGGCAGCGGACCTGCCGGAGATGCCGCCGCTCACGTGCATCGACGCCGAGGAGACCACGCTGCCGTTCAATCAGCAGGTGATGGCCAGCGACAAGGTGCGCTTCGTCGGCGAGCCCGTGGCGGTCATTGTCGCCGAGGACCGCTACGTCGCCGAGGACATCATGGGCCTCGTCGACGTGGAGTACGAGCCGCTGCCCGCGGTCGTGGACCCGGAAGAGGCCATGAAGGACGGGGCGCCACTCGTCCACCACGACACGAACGTGGTCGACACGCTCGAGTACGAGCTGGGCGATCCGAAGGACGCGATGGCAAACGCGCCGCACACGCTCAGCGAGCGGCTCGTGACCCAGCGCTACGCAGCCATGCCGATGGAGACGCGCGGCTGCATCGCCGACTGGGACGAGCGCTGGGAGACGCTGACGCTGCACTCCTCGACGCAGGTTCCGAACGGGGTCAAGGCGAACCTCCAGACGTTCCTCGGGCTGGGCGAGAACAGCGTGCGGGTGATCGTCCCGGACATCGGAGGGGCCTTCGGCGTGAAGATCCAGATCTACCCGGAGGAGGTCTTCATCTCCTTCCTCGCGCGCGAGCTGCGACGGCCCGTGAAGTGGATCGAGGATCGCTGGGAGCACTTCGTCGGCTCCTGCCACGGCCGCGAGCAGATCCACGACGTGACCGTGGGCTTCGACGACGACGGGCGCATCCTGTCGCTGCGCGACGACTGCATCACCAACACCGGTGCGTATCTGCAATCGCTGACGCTCGTCGAGCCGTTCATCGGGGTGGCGATGCTGGCCGGGATGTACCAGATCGAGAACTTCGAGGCGACGTCCACGGTCGTCGTCACGAACAAGACGCCGATGAACCCGTTTCGCGGGGTGGGCCACGTCCAGGCGGCCTTCACCATGGAGCGGATCATCGACCTGATCGCCCAGGAGCGCGGCCTCGACCCGGCCGAGGTTCGCATGGTGAACCTCATCCAGCCCGACCAGTTCCCGCTGGCGAAGGGGATCGGGAACGTGCTCGCCGGCGAGATCATCTACGACACGGGCGACTACCCGCGGGTCCTGAAGCGGGCACTCGAGCTCGCCGGCTACGACGAGTTCCGTGCCAAGCAGGAGGGGCTGCGCGCCGAGGGCCGCCACGTCGGGATCGGCATCGGCGCCTTCGTCGAGGAGACGGGGCTCGGCCCGTACGAGAGTGCAACCGTGCGCGTGGAGCCCTCCGGCGGGATCGCGGTCTACACGGGCTCGTGCCCGAGTGGCCAGGGGCACCACACGGTGTTCGCGCAGATCGCGGCGGATGAGCTCGGGGTCGACATCTCCGACGTCAAGGTGATCCACGGTGACACCGACCTGGTCCGCTCCGGTGTCGGCACGTACGCCAGCCGGAGTGCCGCGGTTGGCGGCGGGGCCGTACGGAACGCCGCCGGCGGGGTCAGGAAGAAGATCCTCGCAGTGACCGAGCGGCTGGTCGAGGCGGCCGCGTCCCGCCACGAGCTGGCCGACGGCCGGGTCCAGGTGAAGGGCTCGCCGTCGCGGTCGGTCGCGCTCGGCGACGTCGCTCTGGCGGTGTCGCCAGGCCGCGCGTTGCCGGACGGCATCGAGGCGTACGGCCTCGAGCACACCGACATCTTCCACCCGGAGTCGAACACCTTCTCGTCCGGCGTGCACATCGCGACGGTCGAGGTCGACGTGGAGACCGGTCTGGTCAACATCCTCCAGTACGTCGCCTGTGACGACTCGGGGCGGATCATCAACCCGCTGCTGTTCGAGGGCCAGACCCACGGCGGCGTGACGCTCGGGATCGGGGGCGCGCTGCTCGAAGAGGTCGTCTACGACGATGAGGGCCAGCCGCGCAACCCGAACTTCATGGACTACCTGATCCCGGGGATCGGGAACATGCCCGAGAAGTTCATCACCGACCACGTGCAGTCCCCCACGTACCTCAACAAGGATGGGATCAAGGGCGGCGGCGAGGGTGGGGCGGTCGGCGCGCCGGCCGCGATCGCCAACGCGGTGGCCGATGCCCTGCGCCCGGCACGCGTGACGGCCACGCCGCTCACCCCCGAGCGCGTCTTCCGGCTTGCGCAGGCGGCCGGGCTCGTCGGCGATCAGACGCCCTGAGCCGAGCGACGACGCGGATGGACACGTTTCTGACAATCGCGAGCAAGCGCGACACGCGCTCGTACGCGCAGCAGCCCCTGCCCGAGGACGCCGTCGAGCGCATCCTCGAGGCGGGCCGGGTCACGGGCAGCGCCCGCAACCGGCAGGAATGGCGCTTTCACGTGCTCGAGAGCAGCGCCGCACGCGAGCGCGCCGCGGAGGGGGTCACACGCCCGTCGAACCTGCTCGGCGCGCCGCTGGCGGTGGTCGTGACGCTGTACGGCAACGGTGGCCCATTCGATGCCGGCCGCGCGGCGCAGGCGATGATGCTCGCCGCGGCAAACGAGGGCATCGTCTCCTGCCCCAACTCGGTCGCAGACCAGGCCCTATTCGAAGGGCTCCTGGAACTCGAGGACGACGAGCAGGCTGCGATCGTGCTGTCGTTCGGCTTCCCGGTGAAGGAGCGGGCCGTCGAGTCACGCACGCCCGAACAGTGGCTCGCGCGCGCGGAGCGGCGGCCGCTCGAGGAGCTCGTCCGCCGGGTCTGAGCCGCAGCCTTGGCGCCGCACGCTGCGCTCGCCGCCAGCCCAGGTCGGAAAGGCTCCCTACCGGCGACCACACGCTCGCTACATGTTGCGCCGCCACCGTGGTCATCGCTTGGCTGACCACGACGAAGGGAGCACCATGACCAAGCGCTGGAGAAGCATCGTTACGGCCGCCGCCGTCATCGCCGCACTGGCGACCGGCGGTGCCGTCTTCGCACAGGCCCAGAACTCGGGCAGCACCACGCCCGCGAACCAGCCGGCGGCGCAGCAGCAGGAGGCGCCGGCAAGCGAGCAGGGGGCACCCGAGAACTCGGCGGCCGACCCGGACAACGTCCAGGACGAGAACGGGAAGGACGACGCGGCCGAGAAGGCCGGGACCAACGAGAAGGCGGAGAGCCCGGAGACCCCGGGTGAGACCGGCAGCGAGGCCCCGAACGACGACGGGCCGGGTGGCCACGCCGACGAGCCGGGCAACCCCAACGCCGATCATCAGTTCCAGGGCAAGGAGTAGCAGTAGCGGGCGCCCCCGGCCTCGGCCGGGGGCGCTCACCTTTGTCTCATCGCACCCTCATGGAGGGTTGCCACCGTCACTGCCATGAAGGTGTTGGTTGTCGAAGACAAGCTGAAGATGGCCAGCCTGCTGCGGCGTGCGCTGCGCGGCGAGGGAGTGGCCGCCGACGTGGCCGTCCGCGGAGAGGACGCCATCTGGATGGCCGAGGCCAGCCGCTACGACGCGATCGTCCTCGACGTGATGCTTCCGGGCATCGACGGGATCGAGACCTGCCGGCGTCTGCGCGACCGTGGGCTCTGGACGCCGGTGCTGATGCTGACCGCCCGGGGCGAGCTCGCCGACCGCGTGGCCGGCTTGGACGGCGGCGCCGACGACTACCTCGCCAAGCCGTTCGAGCTCGCCGAGCTGATGGCGAGGCTGCGCGCGCTGGTGCGGCGCGAGCCCGTCCGGCGGCCGACCGCGCTCGAGGTCGGTGACCTCCGACTGGACCCCGCGACCCGCCAGGTCTGGCGTGAGGGCAAGCCGATCGAGCTCCCGGCGAAGTGCTTCTCACTGCTCGAGGCGTTCATGCGCGAGCCGGGCGTGGTCCTGTCTCGCTACGAGCTCCTCGGAGCCGCCTGGGACGGTGACTACGACCATCGCTCGAACGTGGTCGACCAGCACGTCCGCGTCCTTCGCGACCGCATCGACCGACCGTTCGCCCGGCACAGCATCGAAACGATCCGGGGCAGTGGCTACCGCCTGCGCGAGGATTCCGCACGGTGAGCCGGCTGCCGCTCCGCTGGCGGCTGACGCTGGCGTTTGTGCTCGTCATGGCGGTCGTGCTCGCCGCCACCGGCCTGTTCGTCTATCAGCGCCAGCAGGCGAACCTCGACGGAGCGATCGACGGCACGCTCCGGGCGCGCGCCGGCGATGTCGCTGCACTTGCCCAGCAGTCCGAGAGCGGCCTGAAGGAAGCTCGTTCGAGCGCGAGCGGACGCGGCCCCCAGGTCGCCCAGCTGCTCGATGCCTCGGGTCACGTCCTCGACAGCACCCCAGGTGCACCGGCGCGCCCGCTGTTGAGCGCCGCCCAGCTCGCGGACGCTCGCCGCGGGCGGGCCGTGACCACGACGGTGAGCAGCGTCGGCGACGGTCCAGTTCGCCTGCGAGCGGAGAGCGTACGGGCGCAGGGCCAGAAGCTCGTGGTGGTCGTCGGCCAGTCGCTCGAGGAGCGCGACGCCGCGCTGAGCGACCTCGGCGGGGTGTTGCTGCTCGGTGGTCCCGCGGCGCTCCTGCTCTCGTCCGTCGCCGGCTACCTGCTCACAGGCGCCGCCCTACGACCCGTCGAAGCGATGCGGCAGCGCGCCGCGTCGATCTCGGCAGCCGAGCTCGATCAGAGGCTTCCCGCAGGCGCAGGCGATGAGCTGGGGCGGCTCGGTCGCACTCTCAACGAGATGCTCGAGCGGATCGATACGTCGGTCACCCGCGAGCGCACGTTCGTCTCCGACGCGAGCCACGAGCTCCGGAGCCCGCTGGCCATGCTGCGCATGGAGCTGGAGCTGATCGCGCGCGAGCGTCCGGCGGGGCACGCCCTTCAGACGGCCGCCGGCTCGGCGATCGAGGAGACGGACCGGCTGAGCAGGCTGGCCGATGACCTGCTGCTGCTGGCGCGTGCCGGTGACCACCAGCTGTCGCTTCGCATCAGCGGCGCTTCCGTCGACGATCTGCTGCACCGCGCGGCCGACCGGATGAGGCGCGCGGCGGCCTCCGCCGGAATCGAGATCAGCGTCGCGGCCCCACCCGGTGTACGCGTCGACGTCGACCCCGACCGGATCGGCCAGGCGCTCGACAACCTGGTCGCGAACGCGCTCCGCTACGCCGACACGAGCGTGAGCCTGAGCGCGCGCCTCGGCGCGGCCTCCGTCGAGCTGCACGTGACCGACGACGGGCCCGGCTTCCCGGACGCGTTCCTCGCGCGTGCGTTCGAGCGCTTCGCGCGCGCCGACAGCGGGCGCACCGAGGACGGAGTCGGCCTCGGCCTCGCGATCGTCCGCACGATTGCCGAGGCCCACGGCGGCGAGGCGCACGCCGGAAGACCGCCGGGCGCCGGGGCGGACGTCTGGATCACGCTGCCGCTGACGGACCGTGCACGCGCTGAGCACGGCTAGATGAAGCTCCTACTCGGCCAGGAGCTCGATCGTCTCGGGCTCGCGACTCGCTAGCAGCGAGCGCAGCGATTCGGCGCCGCCCCCCTCGCGCTTGTCCAAGAGGTACCGCCTGAGCGTGAAGCGAGCCGGCCGCTCGGCGAACGGGAACGGCTCAATCCTCACCCGGGTCGGCGTGAGGGGCTCGAACTCGCTGGTCGGATGGATCACCAGCTCGACCACGTTGCTCTCGTAGTCGCGCGGGGCGAACGGGATGACGTATGGCTCGCCCATCGTCGTCCTCACGGCGCCCGAGAAGTACAGGGACAGCCGGTCAACGACCTGCAGCAGGCGGTAGTTCGCCCAGCGCTCGCCCTCGTCGATCCCGAGCCGCGCGATGCGATCGGCGTAGCTCGCCTCCATCTTCGCCACGAAGGCTTCGATCTCGTGGTGGAACTCGTCGACCTGCCTGCTGCGGAGCCCGGGATGGGCCCCATAGCGTTCGCGGTAGATCCCGGCCCCGTGCATCGCGACGAGCAGGCCGGCGTAGGGATCCTCGCCCGTGATGTCGACGATCGCGGCCTCGTAGAACGCGACGTGCGAGCTGGGCGCCACCTCGAGGAACGACAGCGGCCGCTGCCCGTCCTCCGCGACGCGCGGGCTGCGCTCCCAGACGGCCCAGCCGTCATCGTGCCGGCGGGCGGCGACGAGCACGGATTCGAGCGGGCGCGGGGGCGCGAACTCCGCGTTCCCCCAGGCCTGCACGAACGCGGCGGCGAGGTCCGCGTGATCCGTCTGGCGGACCACCTGCCACATGGCTGGGGCTTCGTGGACGATCATCCGAGTCGGGGTCAGGCTGCCGCGATGGCGCTGACGCGTTCGTCGCGATTCCGCGTGTAGCGGTCGCAGGTCTGGATGATCTCGTGGATCAGAGCCTCGACGGAGGGGGACCGGTAGGCGGTCCTGTGCAGGGCGAGCACGACCCGACGCCACGGCTCGGGCTCGAGCCGCCTGAGGACGATGCCGGCATCCGGGCTCGTCAATGCCAGCTCGGGGATCATCGCCACCCCGATGCCGGCCGCGGTCAGGCGCTGGACGATCTCGTAGTTGCCGCTGTTCAGCACGATCTGCGGCTCAAATCCGGCGCGTGCGCCGGCGAGCGACAGGATCAGCGAGCAAGGCGTGTCGTCCGCGGCTCCCTTGATCCAGGCCTCGGTCGCGAGCTCGTCCATCCGGATCACCGGCTTTGCGGCAAGCCGATGCTCCCGAGGGAGCGCCAGCAGCATGGGGTCGTCGTACAGGTAGTGGTACTCGAGCTCGTCCTCCCGGACAAGCGGGTGGTTCGGGTCGTCGAACACCAGCGCGAGGTCGAGTTGGCGCGCCTTGAGCGCGCGGAGCAGCTCCGGCGCGTCGCCCTCAGAGAACACGAGCTGAATGCCGATGATCTCGCTACGAAGGCGGGCTATCGCGTCCGTCAGGATCGTCGAGGCGCCGGTCGCGAACGCTCCCAGCCGGATCAGGCGCGCGCGACCGTGTGCGAGCTCCGCGACGGCGGCCTCGGCGTCCTGGACTGTTGCCAGCAGGTCCTCCGTGTACGCGAGCAGCAGCTCCCCGGCCTCGGTGAGCCGAACTTCCCCACGGTTGCTCCGCTCGAGCAGCCGGACGCCGAGCTCGTGCTCGAGACGCGAGATGTGGTGCGAGATCGCGGGTTGGGAGTAGGACAGCACCTGCGCCGCGGCGGAGAAGGAGCTCTGCCGCGAGACCTCGTGGAAGATGGTCAGGCGCTTGAGGTCGAGCATGGGAGGACACCGGAGTGACCGGTCGCCGAACGTACTCGGGCCGGACGGGCGTGTCAACGGCTCGCCCCTATGCGGCAACCGGCGAGTCGAGTGTGAACCATTCGGCGAGCTGCCGGCGGTCGAATGCCTCGCGCGACTGGATTCCCGCGATGCGGCCACGGCTCATGACCGCAATCCTGTGCGAGATCGACATCAGCTCCTCGAGGTCACTCGAGGACACGATCATCGCGACCCCGCGCTCGCGGGCGCGATCCACGATCAGCCTGCGGACCGCGAGGCTCGCCTGCACGTCAAGCCCGTGCGTCGGGTACGAGAGCAGGATCAGGCGGCAGTCACGCTCGAAGACGGCGGCCACGAGCATCTTCTGCTGATTGCCGCCGGACAGCTCGTCGCCGCGCACGGAAGGGTCCGGCGGCCGGACGTCGTAGCGGCCGAGGGTCTCCGGCAGTCCGCCGACGCTGCTACGCCCGAGCGCGTACTCGAAGTGGTCCGCGACCGTGAACGTCGGGACTATGCCGTGTCGCTCGCGGTCGCCGGAGACGAACTGCACACCGCGCTGGAACAGTGCCGCGTAGTCCGCGCCCGTCACATCCTCGCCGTCGAACACCACCCTGCCCACGCGCGCCGGGCGCATCCCGGCGATCGTCTGGAGCAGCTCGATCTGCCCGTTGCCGTCCACGCCGGCGATGCCGAGGATCTCGCCGGGCCGCAGCTCGAAGCCGATGTCGTTGACCGCGGGATGCTTGTGATCGTCGAGCGCGAACACGTCCTCGAGCTCCAGCACCGGCTCGGCGTCACCCGGCGCGAAGGTGTCGATGTCGTCGACGACGCGCTCGCCGACCACAGCCACGGCGAGGTCGCCGGCCGAGGGCATGGAGCCTTTTTCGTAGGTCGCGACCTGGCGCCCATGCCGCAACACGGTGACGCGGTCCGCGATCCCGCGTGCCTCGTGGAGGCGGTGCGTGATGAGCAGCACCGCGAGCCCGGCATCGGCAAGCTCGCGCACCTTCCCGAGGAAGGCGGGGACGGCGGTCGGGTCGAGCAGGCTCGTTGGCTCGTCGAGCAGAAGGACACGCGGGCGAAGGCACAGTGCTCGCACAAGCTCCACGCGCTGGCGCTGCGGCAGCTCGATGTCGCGGACGGGCACGTCTAGCTGCGCCGGCAGCTGGAATTGCTCCTGTACCGCCTCCGCCATCCGGCGCGTCGAGCGGTCGGCCGCCTTGCCGAGCGCGAGCGCGATGTTCTCGAGCCCGGTCATCGCGGGCACAAGCATCAGATGCTGGAAGACGGTGGCGATGCCATTCGCGACCGAGGCGCCCGGGTCGCCGAGGGCCATCTCCTCGCCGTCGACGAGCACGCGCCCGACGTCGGGGCGCATGCGCCCGGTCAGCACCCCGACGAACGTGCTCTTGCCGGCGCCGTTCTGGCCCAGCAGCGCGTGGACCTCCCCGCCGGTGAGCGACAGGCTGATGTCCTGATTAGCCTGCGTCGCGCCGAAGCGCTTCGAGATCCCCTCCGCGACCAGCGTCGTCACAGGCCGACGCCCTCCAGCCAGATCTCGGCGAGGACGCGGGCGTCGTCCGCCACGCGCTCGCCAGAGGGTGGCCCGTACTCCTCCTCGACGTACGCGCTGCGTGCGTACTGCTCGACCATGGCCCCGAGCGCGCGCGTGGCGGTCGTCAGCTCCGGGCCGGGGTCGAAGCGCAGCGAGCCGCCGGCGTCCTCGAGCTGCCGGGCCATCTGCTGCTGCAGGTCATGGCGCATCGCCCACCACATCTCGCGGGCCTGCGGCGTCACGTGCATCACCTCGAACGCGGCCGCGAGGAAGCCGCGCCGCTCGTACCAGCTCTCGAGATAGGCCTGGGTCACGTCGACGAGGTTCGCGAGCAGGTCGCGGCCCTCGTCCCACCGCCCCTGCACCGACGTGTACATCCCCCAGCACACGTCACTGAAGAGCACGAGGAAAAGCTCCTCCTTGTTCTCGAAGTAGCGGTAGAAGCTCCCGACCGCGACGCCGCTCTCCGGGGCGATGTCCGCCACCGCGACCTGGTGATAGGCCTTCGTCGCGAACAGCTCCGCGGCCGCTTCGAGGAGGCGCTGCCGCGTGTCGCGACCGCGCTTGGTCGGCGGCTCGTCCTGGGCCACGAGCCACGTACTCCGGGCGCCGCTAGCCGCGGTGGCCGAGCCTGCGCTCATCCTGCCACCATCCTGTGAGCCGACGCCGCCCATGTCAAGCCGCCCGGTGCCAGCGGGCAGAGGTCGTCACGGGCGGTTTGAGCGACTCCTCCAGCACGAGCAGCGACGGCCGCTCCGATTCGAGCCTGGTGCGCAGCGACGCGCCGAGCGCGTCGAGGCTGGGCACCCGCTCGGCCTCGATCCCGAACGATCCCGCCAGAGCGAGCCAATCCGGCGTCAGCAGGTCCACCCCGACGCTCTCCTCGCCGGCGGCCAACTGGTCGTAGCGCAGCACCCCGTAGCCGCCATCGTCGGTGAGCAGAATCGTCACCGGGATCTGCTCCTGTGCGACCGTCGCGAGCTCGCCGCAGGCGAACAGGAAGCCTCCGTCGCCGCAGACGCACAGAGTTGGGCCGGTCCCGCTGAGCGCCGCGCCGAGGCTCGCCGGAAACGCGAACCCCAGAGTCCCCCAGCCAACCGGGTAGGCCAGCCGGCGCGGGAGGGGGAACGGGTGGAAGGCGCCGGTCCAGTAGCCCGGGATGCACATGTCCGCGGCCACGAACGCGTCCGCGGGAAGCCCTTCCGCGAGGCCGCGGAGGAACTCGACGGCCGTCGGCGCGTCGTCCTCGATCGCGGTCCAGGCCCGCACGCGAAGCTCCTCCAGGTCCCATCGCGCCTCGGCCTGCTCGGGCGATGGCGCGACCGCCTGGAGCAAAAGCTCGCAGACCTGGCGCGCGTCGCCGACCACGACCGCGCCCTGGTAGTTCTTGACAGCGTCGTCGGCGTCCACGTTGATCGCGAGGAACGAGGCAGGCGCGGGCATCCGCCAGTTCTGGGTCATCATGCCGTCGAGGTCGCTGCCGATCGCGATCACGAGGTCCGCGTCGTCCCAGAGCCGGCCAGCCTCGGGCACGTGCGGCGGCAGGCCGACCCAGCCGGGGCTCCCCGGGCGGATGGCTCCGCGGGCCGCATAGGTCTCGAGCACCGGCGCGCCGATGCGCTCCGCGAGCGCAGCGACGGCCGGGCCGGCGCCCGCCCGCACCACGCCTCCGCCGGCCCACACGACGGGCCGGCGCGCGGTGTCGATCATCGCCACGGCGCGCCGCAGCTCGCCGTCGTCGACGGCCGGCGGCGCCCACTCCGGCTCAGGCAAGTCGACGGGCTCGACCCCGCCGGCCAGTTGCGTGAGAACGTCCGTCGGGATCCCCACGTAGACGGGGCCGGCGGGCGGCGAGAGCGCGGTGGCAATTGCCGCGCGAAGCACC
The DNA here is from genome assembly GCA_034664005.1 of Thermoleophilaceae bacterium. GTDB lineage: Bacteria > Actinomycetota > Thermoleophilia > Solirubrobacterales > Thermoleophilaceae > JACVRW01. Next base: position 27,731 of record JAXDIL010000182.1, read on the forward strand.
GACGCCACCTCCGCGCCGCTGCGGACCACGAACGCCCGCTTCGACACCGGCCGGAACATGGCGGCCTGATCGCGCGTTTCGTGAAGCACGCCGCGGTAGACGCTCGGCCGGCGCAGCGTCGTCGCGATGTCCGTCGCGATCACGACGACCGGCGACTTCGACGCCCACGCCTCGCCAGTGGCCGCGACGGCGTTCGCCGCGCCCGGTCCCGTCGTGGTGAGCGCGACGCCCACGCCGCCGGTCGCGCGCGCCAACCCGTCCGCCGCGTAGACGGCGGTCTGCTCGTGACGGACGCCGACGAGCCGGATATCCGACCGTGCGAGCGCCGCCCAGACCGCGAGGTTGTGCACACCTGGCAGGCCGAAGACGAGCTCGATCCCGGCCCGCTCGAGCTCGGCGACCAGGGCGGCCGCTCCGGTTTCAATCGGCACGGTGCTCACGCGAGGCTCCGCAGATAGCGGATCGCGTCGTCCGAGCCGACCACGTCGGCGTACTTCGCGTGGATGTCGAACAGGTTCGCCTCGTGCGGCCCGTCCGCCCGGTCCGCCACACAGTCGCGCGGCACGAGCGTCGGGAAGCCCTGCTGGAAGAGGTCGATGACGGTCGCGCGCACGCAGCCGCTCGTGGTCGCCCCGCACAGGATCACCGTGTCCACCCGCTGCGCGACGAGGATGCTCCCGAGATTGGTGCCGAATAGCGCGGACGCTCCCTTCTTGACGATCACCGGCTCGTCGTCGCGCGGATCGAGCCGCGGATCGATCTCGACCGCCTCGGAGCCGAGCAGAAGATCGGCCGCGGCCGGCGACTTCTGGAGCCAGATGCCGGCGTCGCGCAGATGCGAGGAGAAAGCGACGGTGGTGTACAGGACCGGGCGGCCCTGCTCGCGCGTCACCTCGACGACTCGGCGCGTCGCGGTGACGGCCGCCGTCATGTCGGCTCCGAGCGGCGACGCGGGGTCGGTGAACCCGCGGCTGAAGTCGACGACGAGGAGCGCGGGCCGCGTGCCGAGTGTCAGCGTCTGGACGAGCTGGGCGCGCTCGTAGGCTGCGAGCGTCGCGGGATCCACGCTCATGCTTCCGCCCCGGCGCAGGGAGGCCACGCGTGTGCCCACGGTTGCGCGGCCTCGTAGGCGGCGGACGCACGAAGGACGAGCGCGTCGTCCTGCCACGGTCCGACCACCTGCAGGCCGAGCTGCACACCGTCGTCGGCGGGGCATGGCAGCGAGGCCGCGGGCTGACCCGTCAGGTTGAACGGATAGCTGAAAGCGCTCCAGCTGAGCCCCGGCCGCTCCTCGCCGGCCACGTCGGGCGGGCCCTGGGCATCGCTGGCGAACGCGGTCACGGGCGTCGCCGGCGTGAGCAGCAGGTCGAAGCCGTCGAGCGCAGATCGGAGCGCGGCGCCGAACCGCGCGCGCAGGTTGGTGGCGGCGCCGACGTCTGCGGCGGTGAGCCGGAAGCCCGCCTCGATCACCTCGACTCTGCCGGGGTCGAGCCGCTCGCGCACAGCTTCGAAGTCATCGCGGTGCGCGCCGGCCGTGCTCGACGCGAGCAGGACATCGAGCGCCTCGTAGGGATCCTCGAGCTCGAGGTCGACCTCCTCCACCTGACAGCCGAGACTCTCGAATACGCGCGCGGCGGCCTCCGCGCGGGCGCGCACCCGCGCGTCCACCGGGGCGTAACCGAGATCAGGGGTCCACGCGACTCGCAGCCCGCGCATCTCGCCCACGGCGAGCTCCGCGTAGCTATCGCGAGCGGCGGGGAGCGAGAGGCGGTCCGCCGGGTCGGGCCCGGCGGCGACCTCCAGCAGCGCCGCGGCGTCGTGGACCGTCCGGGACAGGATTCCCACGTGCGCCAGGGACTCCACGGCGCCGGCCGGCACGACGGGGATGCGCCCGAACGACGGCTTGTAGCCGTAGACGCCGCAGAACGAGGCCGGAATCCGGATCGAGCCGGCGGCATCCGTGCCGAACGCAACCGGGCCCAGGCCCGCGGCGACCGCAGCGGCCGCTCCGCCCCCGGACCCGCCCGGCGACAGAGCGACGTCCCACGGGTTCAGCGTGGGCCCGAAGACGCGATTGTCGGTCGCGCCCATCCAGCCGAACTCCGCGGTGTTCGTCTTGCCGAGGAGCACCCCGCCGGCCGCGTGCGTGCGCTGGACGGAGGGTGGGTCGAAGTCGGGGACCCAGTCCTCGTAGAGGAGCGAGCCCATAGTCGTCCGCACCCCACGGGTGACGATCGTGTCCTTGACGGTGAAGGGCACGCCCGCGAGCGCGCCCGCCTCGCCGCTGGCGTAGGCCGCTTCCGCCGCGCTCGCCGCCTGGAGCGCGAGCTCCGGAGCCACGGTCACGATCGCGTTCAGATCGCCGTTCAGGCGCTCGATCCGGGCGAGCACGTCCCGGGTCACCTCCACCGGGGACAGCTCGCGCCGGCGGTAGCACTCGCGCAGCTCCGCGAGCGAGAGCCGCCCCGTCTCCGCGATCACCATTGATATCCGTTCGCGAGCAGCGCGGTGATCGCGCCCTCGAGATCGGCGCTCTCCGCTGACGGCCCCGGAAGGGTGTGGAAGCCACGGGCGAAGTAGACGAGCGGGCCGATGTTGCCGGATACCGCGACCGCCTCGACCTCGCCGAGGAACAGGATGTGGTCGCCCGCCTCGATCCTGCGCTCGACGCGGCAGTCGACGTGGGCGGGCGCTCCGGCGATGACCGGGCTCTTCAGCTGCTGGCCCTTGCTGTCGTCCGTTTTGCAGAAGCTCTCGATGAACTTCGGTTGCCCGGGAGCGGAGCCGAAGCGGGCGACCTCGAGGAGGTGGCCGCCGAGGATGCAGACGCCGAAGCGACCCTCGGCGGTGATCGCCTGTGCGCTCGCCGACTCACGCGCAAGCGACACGAGCAGTAGGGGCGGCTCCATCGAGACCGAGCAGCACGCACTCACCGTCGTTCCCCACGGGCGCCCGTCCACGTGCGTCGTAACGAGCACGACGCCGGTCGCGAGCAGGCTCATCGCCTCCCTGAACCCGGGCGCGAGCTCGTGTTCAGCGGCAGCGGCAGCCATCGGTCAGCGCCTCACCGCCCGGGCGCCTTCATCTCGTCGACGAGGATCTCTCCGTCGATGATGATCGGCTCGTCGTCGAGGAACAGGCTGCAGCCGCGCATGGGCAGGTCGATGTGGCACGCGGTGTCGTTCGTGCCGCCGAGCTCGAGGTTCGGCCCGGTCGAGAACATGACATTGCCGTAGTAGCAGCGGTTGTCCATGCCGATGTTGCCGGGCACGCCCATGGCGAGGGCGTTCCACCTCGCCCTCTCGTTGAGTCCCCAGCCGATGTGCGAGATCCCGTACGCCTGCGGGTCGTTGAAGGCGGCCATGTACTCGGCGAGCAGGGATGCCTCGACACCCCCGCGGACGTCGACGACTCGACCCTGCTCGATCGCGAACTCGACGGGCTCGCGCACGTAGGCGAGGTGAGGCAGGACGATCGCGTCACCGGGCGACAGCACGACCTTGCCGTCAACGCCGTCGTCGGCGCCTCCCGTGAACAGGAAGCCGGACGGCCAGAGGTCCCAGCGCCCGGCCGTGTCGGTGTAGCCGTACTGGGTCGTGACCGGGTAGACGCCGAGGCGGTAGGTCACGTCCGTCCCGTGCGGGCTCGTGACGCGCAGCGAGCTGGCCCGGCGCAGCAGCTCCTCCCCGGCCTCGACGCGCTCGCGCAGATCGGTCGTCGGGAAGAGGCGGATCAGGTTCGACAGCGGATCGAGCACCGACAGCACGCGCGTGCCCGCCCCGAGGATCTGGTAGAGCTCGGGCGCGTACAGCAGGAACACCAGGTCGATGACGAGGTCCGCGCGCTTCAGCATGTCGACCGCGGCCTCGTTGTCGGCGAGGATGGAGTACTGGTCGACGCGCGTCATCGGCACCTCGAGCGGCATCGGCCGCGGCGGGAGCAGGCGCACGTGGACCCCGGCCGCGCCCAGCTGCCGGCACGCGCCGAGGAAGAGGTCCGCGTACTCGGCGCGCTCGGTCCCGTGCGAGAGGATCGCCACGGTGTCGCCCTCGTTGACGCCGCACATCTCGAGCTCGCGCCGGAAGACCTCCTCGACTGTGAGAACCCGGTCTCGTACGGTCATGCCTTCCCCCTTCCACCCAGGGCCTGACTCAGGATCGGGGCGTACGGCACGCGCTCGACGTCGGGCAGGCCGATGAAGTTCCGGCAGTCGCTGACCGCCTGGTCGCGGTCGTACTCGCTGTAGACCCGCTCGCGCAGGAACGGCACCGGCAGGCCATTCTGCTGCTCGAACAGCTGCATGCGGGACGCGCCCGCGCTGCAGGTGGCGTCCCAGACGAGGTTCATGACGAGGTTCTTGTCCTCGGCGCTCGTCGCCTTCGTGTCGAGGAACCAGGACAGCTTCTGGCCGAAGGCCGCCTTGGTCTCGAGATCCGCCGGCGAGAAGCGGAGCATCAGGCCCTGGCCGCAGATGTCCTGGAGGATGTGGTGGATCTCCGGCAGGTGGGACAGCGCGTAGGTGCGGCCCACGCTGACGGTCGCCATGTCGGGCTCGAGCAGGCCGTACGGCGACTCCTTCGCCTGCTCCTCGGCAGCGATCACGAGGCTCCGCAGGATCGCGGCGTACTCGAACACCTGGGAGACGCGCTGGCGCACCGCCGAAACGCCGCCGAGCTCGAGCGTGTCGACGATCAGCTGCGCAAGTCCCGCGTAGAGCTCGGCCTTCACCGTGACGCGGACGAACGTGTACCAGTGCTCCAGCCGTGCCCAGTCGTTGTAGATGTTGACGCCGTGGTGCTTCGTGAGCCGCAGGCTCATGATCCGCTCGTTCGGGACGAACACCTCCTCGAACGCGAGGAGCGCCTCGAACTCGTCCCCCTGCGCGTCGATCGGATGGTCGCGCCTGTTCGTGTTGGGGAGGTGCGTGTGCTCCCTCAGGAAGATCGTCACGCCCGGCGCGTTCATCGGCACGACGCACCAGAAGCTCTCGTCGTCGACCTTCGCGTGGATCGTCCCGATCATCACCTCGTGGGCGTACACCGACGCGGTGCCGACCACCTTGCAGCCGCTGATCCAGATGCCCTCGGAATCCTGCTTGACCACCCGGAGCGTGGCGCGCTCTGGTGGGGTAGCGTCGAACGGGGTGCCGTTCACGCGGCCGCGATAGCCCTGCGGGTCCGCGATTACCTCAGCGAGGTGGATGTTGTTCTCCTCGGCGTAGTCGCGGTAGCGGAGGATGTTGTCGGCGAACTCGGGGCAGTCCTCGACGAACGTCGGGTGGTGCGCCACGAGCCCGAGATGCAGCATCGAGATCATGTCGAGGCCGCGGCCGAAGACGCCGAACGTGCGCCGTGAGTAGTGCTCGATGATCTCGCGTCGGTGCGCCTGCTCCTCGCGGGTGCGGGTCAGCATGTACGAGCCGGTCACGCGCTTGCCGTCGTCGCGCACGTAGGTCAAGAGCTCGCGCGTGCCGTCACGGTGCTGGTCCTGGTACAGGTCGGCGAGCGTCGCCGCGCCGGCGCGCGTGAGCTCGTGCGCCGTGACGTCCTCGATCCGCTCCCCTGCGTGCTGGACGACGCGCCCGTCGCGCAGCGAGTCGAGGTACTGCTCGCCGGTCTTGGCGGTCACCTGCGGGTCGGTGGTGGTAGTCGACAAATCAAGCCTCCGATGACTTTTTAGAATATGAAGGTGACGCCATGTTCATGTTTATCACAGTCCTCCGCGAACGGTCAAGAAAGTCACCGCGCCGCCCCGTCGGGTAGGCCGCGGCCCTCCTCCGGAGGACCCTGCACGCGGCCCCACGCCACGGCCATCGCGACAAGGGTCAGCACGTACGGGAACAGCTGGATCCAGCCGCCGATCGCGTCCACGCGGAACTGCACGGCGTAGGCGGTCGCGAACACGGCAGCGGCCAGGAGCACCCCCAGCGGCTGCCACGCGCCCAGCATGACGCAGGCCAGCCCGATGAAGCCTTGGCCGCTCACGACGTTTAGGTCGAAGCTGCCTGCCCCCAGGCCGAGAACGGCGCCGGCCAGCCCCGCGAGCGCGCCGCTCACGGCGAGCACGGCGAAGCGAAGGCGCACCAGTTTCACGCCGAGCGCCTGGGCGACGCGCAACGACTCGCCGCTCGAGCGGACGCGCAGGCCGCTGCGCGTACGGAGGAAGAGCGTCATCCCGATCGCGACGAGGATCGCCAGGTAGACGAGTGGCTGCTGGTGGAACAGAACGTCCCCGACGCTTCCGCCGAACGACGGCCAGATCGGCCGAAGCGAGCGCGAGCCGATGCTTGCCCCGTTCGGAAACAGCTCGGCGGCGAGGAACGGGGCCAGCCCGAGCGCACCCACGTGGACGGTGAGGCCGGCCACCACGTCCCCCATGCGAAGCGTCATCGACAGCACCCCGAACACCAGGGCGCATACCACCCCGGCGACGGCCGCGATCACGACCCCGAGCACGATCGACCCCGTCCACGCCGTTCCCGCGATCGAGAAGAACGCCGCGAGCAGCATCGTCCCCTCCACCGCGATGAACAGCAAGCCCGCGCGTGAGGCGATCGTGCAGGCGAGTGCCGCGAGCGCGATGGGCGCGCTCACGCGCACCATCGCGCTCCAGAAGTCGGCCGAGATGAAGATGTCGAGCGACATGGCTAGGCCGGCGCCTCGCCTCGCCGGAAGATCGAGGCCAGCCGCTCGCCCCGCAGCCAGCGAGCCGCCGCGTAGAGGACGAACAGCACGACCACCGGCAGTGTCTGCATCATGGTCACGACCGAGTCGGGCACCGACGCCGTCCCCTTCAGGACGGGGCCGGCCGAGGACAACATTCCGAACAGCACTCCCCAGACCGGGATGAGGAAGGGGGTCCGCATGGCGAGGAAGGCCACCAGCACGCCTTGGAACCCCCACGCGGACGCCCACCCGGGCGCGATGTAGTAGCGGAGGCCGAGCAGCACGAGCCCGCCGGCCAGACCGCACAGCGCGCCGCTCGCGACCATCGCCACGAGCCAGTAGCGCGGCACGCTCACGCCCGAGTAGCGCGCGGCCTCCCGGTTGAGGCCGATCGCGCGCAGCCGCAGGCCACTTCGCGCACGTGTCACTACGAGCAACACGACCGCCGCGACCGCGAGCGCGATGACGATCCCCCACGTGAGCTGCGTGCCGTCGACCAGCGTCGGGAGCTGCGCCGCCACCGGGATCGATTCGGTCTGCGGCGTGTACGGGTTCGTCTCGGATTGGAGCGGCCCGCGGATCAGCTCGGAGATCGCGATGGCCGCGATGAAGTTGAGCATCAGCGTCGAGACGATCTCGTTGGCGCCGCGATACGTCTTGAGAAGCGCCGCGATCGCGGCCCAGCCGGCGCCGGCGAGCGCCGCCGCGAGCAAACCGACCGGGACGAGCACGGCGCCGTTCTCCGGCAGACCGAGCAGCATCACGCAGACCAGCGCCGCCAGCCCGCCGATCTGGAGCTGCCCGTCGGCGCCGATGTTGAAGAGGCCGCCCTGCGCGGCGAGCCAGACCGCGACGCCGGTCAGGATCACCGGCGTCGCCTCGCTCAGCGATACGCCGAGGGCGCGCGTCGTGCCGGCGGACCCGTCCCAGAGCGCCCCGAGCGCCTGTCCCGCGTCGTACCCGAGCAGCACGAGCAGGACCAGGAAGAACAGCATGGACAGCACGAAGGCGCCGATCTGGATGCCGATGTCACGCGCCGCGCGGCGCAACCGCCGCCGCCCCGCCGTCACGGACCCGTCTGGACCGGGGCCGAGCGCGGGGCGGATGCCGATATCGCCGTTACTGTTCGAGCTGGTTGCAGGCCTCGAAGTCGGCGTCGTACTTGCCATCGGCCGCGTCCTTCATGATCGCCTGCGCCTTGTCGTACTGGTTCTCGAAGCCGAGCTTGAACGGCGTCAGCTTGATGTAGCCGTCCTTGATGCCATACGTGTGCGGACCCGGATCGAAGCTACCCGCCTCGAGCTCCTTGCCGACCTGCGCGTACGCGATCTGGAACTCGAAAGTCGCGTTGGTCGGGACGGCCTTTGGCGCGAACTTCGACTCGTCGTCGTACGAGCCGATGTAGTAGTTCCCGGCACTCTGGATGCGGGCCGCGATGGCGCCGTTCACGCCGTGCACGATCGCGCTGATGACGTCCGCGCCGTCGTCCATGAGCGCGGAGGTGGTCTCCGACGACTTCGCGGCATCCAGGAAGTCACCGCTCGCCTTCATCGCCACGGTGGTGCCGGTGCCCGTCGCCTTCGCGCCGATCTTCATGCCCTCGAATGCCTTGAGCGCCGGCGGGATCGGCACGGCGGCGCTGTAGCCCATCTTGTGCGCCTTGCTGATGAGGCCGCCTGCAACGCCTTCCGCGAAGCCGATCTGGCACCAGTCGCCGGTGTATCCGGCGATGTTCGGCAGCTGCTTCTTCGTGAGGAGGTCGCTCATGATGATCCACTTGGTGTCCGGATACTTCTCGGCGGCCTTCACGAGCGACGGTTCGAAGCCGTTGTCCGTCGAGATCACGAGGTCGACCCCCGCGGAGCCCCACTCGTCGAGAACGGCCGGGGCCTTGCCGTACGTCACGGCCTCCGCGATCTCCAGGTTCCAGCCGAACTCCTCCGCGACCGCGTCGTAGCCCTTGCGGTTGCTCGGGTCCCAGGTCCCGAGGTTGGTGGGGGTCACGGTTATGACGCGGACGTTGAGCGTCTTGGAGGGCTTCTCGGCGGATGTGGAGGTGGAGCCCGCCTGATCCGACGACGAGGAGGACGAGTCGTCACCGCCACACGCCGGCAACAGGATGGCCATGCATGCAACCGAGACGGCGACAGCCAGAACCTTCATTTGATCTCCGATCCACCAAGTAGCCAGTCAGCGCCAACGAAGCTGAACCTGACGTCCGTTCTATCTGAACATGACGCCTGTTTCATCTCTTACCTCCTGACGCTCGGCCAGGGCCAATAAGAGCTGCCTATGAGGCGATCAACCTTGTGCTGATGCGCTCGCGTATCAGCGCGAGCAGGTCACGCTGGCTCGCGGACAGGGATTTGCGCCGGCGATGGATCGCGTAAATCGGGATGCCGAGCCTCGCACCGCGGATCTCGACCCGGCGCAGCGTCCCGGCGGCGAGCTCGTCCGCGACGCCGCTCTGCAGGAGCACGGCCACGCCGACACCGTCGCGGACGGCGCGTTTCATCGCCTCGGGGTGGCCGAGGCGCATTGCCACATGCCGGCGCTCGACGCCGAGCCTGCGCAGCTGCTGGTCGATCAGCCGCTGGCGAATGTGCTCGCGATCCGAGTCGATGAAGCTGAGCCTCGCGACGTCCTCCACCTCGACCATCTCGGCGCGCGGCTCCGCCTCGGGCGCGGTCACCAGCACGAGCCGCTCCTCCCCGATGCGCTCGCCAACCAGCGCACCACGAGCCGGTTCCCGCCCTGCGAACACGATCGCGAAGTCCGTCTCGCCCGCTTCGGTGGCTCGGATGGCGAGGTCCGTGTCGAGCACGTCGAGCCGAATCTGCACCCGAGGCCGCTCGCGCCGGAACTCCGCGAGGATCGAGGGAAGGATGTAGCTCCCGATCGACATGCTCGACCCGATCGCGACGCTCCCGCGGCTGCCGTCGAGGAGGCCGTCGAGCTGCCGTGAGAGCTCGCGGGTGTGCGTGAGCACGTCGACGACCCAGCCGTGTACCGCGTGGCCCGCCTCGGTGAGCTCGAGCTGGCGGCCATCGCGGTAGAAGAGCTTCGTCCCCACGCGTTCCTCGAGCGAGCGGATGTGGGCACTCACGACCGGCTGCGCGACGAGCAGCTCCTCGGCCGCGCGGGTCACGCTCTCAAGGGCGACGACGCGCTCGAAGACCTCGAGTTTGTGGAGCGTGATTCGGCTGTCGAGCGTCATCGGTCAAATACAAACATACGCAGAGGCTCATAGCCAGCTAGCTATGAGTGCCTCGATGGCTGCGTGGGATCTGGGGCGCCGCCGGCGCCGGCGCCCCGGCACCGCGCGGGGCCCTTCACACCGGCCGTATGCTGCGGCCGCCCCAAAGCGAGCGAGAGTGCAGATGCAGAGAACACGGATTGAGAACATCGCGACCCTCGTGACGGGGTCCCTCGGCGACGCGCCCCTCGAGGACGTCACGCTGACCATCGAGGACGGCCTGATCGCCGCGCTTGAAGACGACGGCTCAGCGGTCGACGTCGTGATCGACGCCGCCGGGCTGACCGTGATCCCCGGCCTCGTCGACGGCCACGTCCACCCCACCTTCGGCGAGTGGACGCCGGCTCAGGACTCGATCGGCTGGATCGGGAACTACCTGCACGGCGGCAACACCTCGATGGTCTCCGCGGGCGAGCTCCACGTCCCCGGCCTGCCGTTCGAGGAGCTGACGCCGTCGCTCGTGCTGTCGCTCGCGATCACCTCGAGGCATACGACCGGGCGGCTGCGCCCGTCCGGCGTGAAGCTCCACTGCGGGACCGTGCTGCTCGTGCCGGGGCTGGTCGAGGACGACTTCGACAGGATGGCCGAGGAGGGCATCGGGCACGTGAAGTTCATCTTCTACGACTGGTCGCGCCTCGGCGACGGCGAGGCGGAGCGATATGTCGAGTGGGCGCATGCCCGCGGGATGGTGGTCAAGCTGCACTCGGGCGGGGTCTCGCGCTCGGGATCGAGCCGGGTCGCGGGGTACGAGGTCGTCACCGCCGTGAAGCCGGACGTGGTCGGCCACATCTCGGGCGGCCCGATTCCGATGCCCGCTGACGAGCTCAGGAAGGTGGTCGAGGAGCTCCCCGACGCGGCTATCGAGGTATGCAGCTCGATGAACTACCGGGCCACGATCGACGTGGTCTCCCACCTGGTGGAGCGCGGCGCGCTCGATCGGCTCACCCTCGGCACCGACACCCCGGGCGGGACCGGCGTGATCCCGCGCGGGATGCTGCGGAACATCTGCTTCCTCTCGTCGGTGTGCGGGCTCGATCCGGCCGACGCGGTGGCCGCCGCGACCGGCACGACGGCGCGCCGCCACCAGCTCGACGTCGGTGTGCTCGAGGTGGGCCGGCCGGCCGACCTGATCATCCTCGGCTCGATCGTCGGCTCCGAGGCCGACGACGCGCTCGGATCGTTCGCGCTCGGCGACCTGCCGGGGATCTCGATGGTCCTGGTCGACGGCGAGCCGCTCGTCGCGCCGCGCAGCCAACAGACGCCGCCGCCGCGGCGGCTCGCGGAGATAGTGGCTTGACGCGGGCCGGAAATGGATTCACCAAGGGCGTGGGCCTGTTCCCGACCGCGCCCGTGGACACGCTTCGCGAGCACACGCTGCTGGCCGAGACGCTCGGCTACGCGAACGTCTGGTACGGGGACTCGCAGAACATCTGGCGCGACTCGTCGGTGACGATGGGCGCCTGCGCGGTGGGCACCGAGCGCATCATCCTCGGCACCGGCGTGACCAACGCGGTCACCAGACACCGCTCTCTACTGGCCTCGACGTGGACAACGCTCGCCGAGATGACCGGCGGCCGCGCCGCGCTCGGGATCGGCATCGGCGACTCCTCGCTGCGCACCATGGGACTGAAGCCGCTGAAGCTCGCCGAGCTGGAAGAGGCCATTGCAGAGCTCCGTGAGCTGTTCGCCGGCAGGCCGGTCCGTGAGCACCAGAGCGGCGCGGAGTTCCACCTCGCCTACCTGGATGGTCCCGTGGAGATCCCCATCTACATCGCGGCCTCCGCGCCGAAGATCCTGCGCCTCTCGGGGCGGATCGCCGACGGCGTGATCGTGCTCGTCGGGACAGCGCCGCGCTTCATCCAGGCCGCTCTCGACACGATCGAGGC
>JAXDIL010000014.1:0-15562 GCA_034664005.1 Thermoleophilaceae bacterium
TTCGGAACCTGGATCTTCGCCATTCGCGACCTCTACTGTTTTCGCCTGCTAGCGACCGCCTCGAACATGTAGCCCGGAGTGTCGCTTCGCGCGAGTGGCAGGCGCTCGACCGCCGGCATCGCGGCGCGTTCGTTGGGTCGTCGGCAGGGAGAACTTGGCAGGCGCTGCTGGGACCCCGTTTTCGTCTGGACTAGCCGCCGACTACTCGCCGCGATCGCGGCAAGGAACCGGTCCGAACCGAGTAGTGCAAACGATGGGCGCTGCGGCTGACCGTTGATGCGCCCAGCTTCATCGGGCACCGGAGCACACGCCTGCCCACTCGCGTCCGGAGTAGCTATCTCGAAACAGAACGCGTCGGACGGATCCTCGCCGACCCGCTGCGCGTCGATTCGGGAGATCGTGTAGCTCGCACCGCTTGGCGCTGTTGCCTGCGCGACTATCCCCGCCGTCGGCGCGGGCAGATCCGGGGTGTTATCGGCCTGAGTGACTCCCCAGGTCGTGCCCACTGCCGCACCCACGGCCGCGACCAGGCCGAATGCGAGAAGACATCGACCTGCCATCTGCTTGCCGCCTATCTCGTTGCCCGACACCTGAAGCCGATCAGACTATAGATGTTGAGCGTTAAGCGTTCAACTGTGCGGCTACGCGTACAGCTCGTCGATCTCGTTCGCGTACTTCTCGTTGATCGGCTTGCGCTTCAGCTTCATGGTCGGGGTCAGCTCGTCGTCCCCGGGCTCCCATTCCGCGTCCAGGAGCTTGAACTTCTTGATCTGCTCCACGCGGGCGAGCTGCTCGTTGGCCGCCTCGATCCCGCGCTCCACCTCGGCCAGGAGGGCGTCGCGGCCGTGCTGCTGCTCGAAGGCCGGGGCCACGTCGGGGTCGAGCGTGACCAGCGCGACGTTGTAGGGGCGGCCGTCGCCGATTGCGATCGCCTGGCCGATCGCGGGGCTCGAGGCCTTCAGCTTGGCCTCGATGTTCGCCGGCGACATGTTCTTGCCGGCCGCGTTGATGATCAGCTCCTTCTTGCGGTCCACGAGCGTCAGGTAGCCGTCGTCGTCGAACTCGCCGATGTCGCCGGTGTGGAGCCAGCCGTCCTCGTCGAGGGCTTCGGCGGTCTTATCCGGCTGGTTTCTGTAGCCGGGCATCACGAACGGCCCGCGCACCAGCACCTCGCCGTCCTCCGCCAGCCGGATCTCGGCCCCCGGGCCGGGCGGGCCGACCGTCCCGATCTTGATCTTGTCGGGCGGGTTGCAGGCGCCGTAGCCGGTCGTCTCCGACATCCCCCACAGCTCGGCCAGCGGCACGCCGATCGCGTGGAAGAACTCGATCACCTCGCGCGGCGTGGGGGCCGCGCCGACGTTCACGGACTCGACCGCGTCCAGGCCCAGGCGTGCGCGGATCTTCGACAGCACGAGCTCGTCGGCCTTCGCGAACTCCTCCTCGGGCACGTCCTCGCCGCGCACCCTGCGCAGGCCGACGTCGAGCGCCCACTGGGTCGCCTGCTTCTTGGCGGCGTCCTGCTCCGCCTCCACGCCGGCCTCGATGGCGGCCTTCAGCTTCTCCCAGATGCGCGGCACGGCGAAGAACCAGGTGGGCCGCACGTCCGGCAGGTACGCCACCACCTGGCGCGGGTCCGGGCAGCACGTGGTCGCGAAGCCCACGAACATCGGCAGGTAGTGCGAGCAGGCGCGCTCGGCGATGTGCGCCATCGGCAGCCAGGAGATCACCCGGCCGTCCTCCGGGAACTCGATCATCTGGTCGAAGCCCGTGATCGCCGCGACCACGTTCGCGTGCGTGAGCTGCACGCCCTTGGGCGGCCCGGTGGTGCCGGAGGTGTAGATGAGCGTCAGGAGGTCGCTCGGTTCCACGGCGCGCCACGCAGCTTCAAAGTCGAAGCTCTGAGGGGCGTGCTGCTCCACCTGGTCGCGCTCCACCACCAGCACATGCTCCACGCCTTCCTGCGCCCGCGCGCGATCCTCGAACGCCTCCTCCGTGACCAGGATGCGCGCCCCAGCGTCCTTCACCTGGTACTGGATCTGATCCGCCGTGTACGTGTTGTAGAGCGAGAACGGCGTTGCACCAAGGTGCATCGCCGCGGCGTCGAACCAGTGAAATTCGGGCCGGTTTGTGAGCATGACGGCCATAGCGTCGCCACGCCCGAGGCCGAGCCCGGCCAGCCCCGCCGCCGTGCTCTCAACCCGGTCCGCGTACTCCTGCCAGGTGATCGAGAGCTCGTCGCCCCTGGTGCGAAGCGCCGTGCGCTCGGGATGCGCCCGCGCGGTGGCCTGGAAGGCCTCTGCCACCGTGGACGCGGAGAGCATCGGCGCAATGTAACGCGACGGCGCGCACCCAGGCAACGACCCTCAGGTGGATGACAAACGTGGCGTTTTCCGCAACGATCGTCATCCACCTGGCGTCAGCGCGGGCGGAAGCCCTCTCCGCTCAGGCGGCCGATGTCGTTCGATAACCCGATCAGGAAGATCAGGATCACGAGCATGAAGCCCACGACGCCCGCCTTCTCCATCACGGCCAGCGACACGGGCTTCCCCCTCACCTTCTCGACGATCGCCCAGAAGATGTGGCCCCCGTCCAGCGGCAGGAACGGGAACAGGTTCACGATCGCCAGCGAGAGCGAGATGATCGCGAGGATCCTGACCACGAGACCGAAGTCGATGAGGATCACCTGGCGAGTGGTCTCGTACGAGCCGACCACGCCGGAGATGTCCTTGCGCTTCTCGGGATCGATCAGGCGCGCGGGCAGCTCCACCGTGGCCTTGGTGAAGAACCAGAACTCCTGGGCGCTGAGATCCAGAGCCCGCCCGACTGGGAATGCGTCGCGAGGCCCGGGCGCGTATGAGAAGCCGAGCCTCGTCCGCTTGTTGTCCGGGTCGTAGACCGGCGTCAGGGAAAAAGTCCGCTCGCGGCCATCGCGTACGACCGTGACCTTCGCCGGCTCGGCCGCACGACACTTCGGCTTCGGCGGGTCCTGAGCGCACTTGTGCCGAGCGATCCGCTTGGACAGCGAGAGCGGACTCCCTCGATGCCCGTCGACCGCAACCAACCGGTCGCCAGGGTGAATGACCCCGGCCGCTGGATAGCCCTTCTCAACGACGTCGACCTCGCGCGTGCTGGTCTGCAGCCCGATCGCCCCGTAGACGAGGAACAGCAGCACGAACGCCAGCACCAGGTTCACCGCGGGCCCCGCTGCGATCACCACGATCCGCTTCCAGACGGGCTGCGCGTGGTAGGCCCGGTCGCGGACCTCCTCGGGGAGGTCCTCGTCCGGGTTCATCCCGGTGATCTTCACGTAGCCGCCGGCGGGGATCGCGCCGAGCGCGTACTCCGTCTCCCCCACCTTCTTGCTCCACAGGGTCGGCGGGAAGAACAGCGAGAACTTCTCCACGCGCATGCCCACCGCCTTGGCGGCGGCGAAGTGGCCGAGCTCGTGGAGGATCACGAGCAGCGCGAAGCCCACGAAGGCCAGGACGAAGCTGAGGACGGTCACGCCGCCACTCCCCTGGCCACCTCGCGCGCCTGCGCGTCCGCCGTGTAGAGATCGGAGAAGTGGCGCACCGGCTGGGCCGGCAGCTCTGACAGGGTCGACTCGATCACGCGCGGGATACCGGTGAACGAGAGATCGCCGGCCAGGAAGGCGTGCACCGCCACCTCGTTTGCCGCATTGAGGACGCACGGCGCGGTGCCACCGGCCGTGGCCGCCTCACGGGCCAGGCGCAGGCACGGGAACGAGCCGAGGTCGGGCGCCTCGAAGGTCAGCGAGCCGAGCTCAACGAGGTCGAGCGCCGGCACCGGCACGTCCACGCGGTCCGGGTGGTTGAGCGCGTACGAGATCGGCACGCGCATGTCCGGATAGCCCAGGTGCGCCAGCGAGGCGCCGTCGTTCAGGTGCACGACCGCGTGGACGATCGACTGCGGGTGCACGACCACGTCGATCGCGTCGTACGGGACCCCGAACAGGTGGTGCGCCTCGATCAGCTCGAGGCCCTTGTTCATGAGCGTCGCGGAGTCGATGCTGATCTTCCCGCCCATGTCCCAGGTGGGGTGCGCGAGCGCCTCCTCGCGGGTCACCGAGTCGAGGTCGGTGCGGCCGCGGAACGGACCGCCGCTGGCGGTCAGCACGAGCCTGTCGACGGTCCCGAGCCGCTCGCCGGCCAGGAGTTGGAAGAGCGCGGAGTGCTCGGAGTCCACCGGCAGGAGCTGCGCGCCCGTGGCCTCCGCGAGCGCCATCACGAGCTCGCCGCCCACGACGAGGCTCTCCTTGTTGGCGAGCGCGAGGTCGATGCCCTCGCCGAGCGCCGCCACGGTCGGGCCGAGCCCGGCCGATCCCACGAGCGCGTTCAGCACCAGATCGCAGTCGCTATCCGTGATCAGCTCGACGAGCCCCTCGGCCCCTGCCAGCACCTCCACCTCCGAGTGCTCGGCAGCGCGCGCAGCGGCATCCGGGTCGGCGAGCGCCACCCGCGTCACGCCATGGGCGGCCGCCTGCTCCAGGAGCAGCTCCCAGCTCGAATCGGCCGCGAGGCCGACCAGCTCCAGCTCGGGGCTGCGCTCGACGACGTCGAGCGCCTGCGTGCCGATGGAGCCGGTCGAGCCGACTATGAGGATCCTGCGCACCCGTCTGAGTCTAGGAGGCGTACCCGAGTGCGACGGCGGCGTAGTACGCGACCGGCACCGTGAAGAAGACGGCGTCCAGACGGTCCAGGACGCCGCCGTGGGCGCCGAAGAGCTTGCCCGTGTCCTTGACTTCGAGGTCGCGCTTCAGCATCGACTCGAACAGGTCACCCACGGGTGCGGCGAGCGCCACGAGGGCGCCGATCAGGAGCGCGTGCCCTCCGGACAGCCAATCCTGGTAGAGCCCGGCCACCCAGAACGCCAGCGTGCCGCCGAGCACGCCGGCCACGAGGCCCTCCAGCGTCTTGTTGGGCGAGATCAGCGGCGCGAGCGGCGTGCGCCCGTACAGGCGCCCGCCGAAGTAGGCGGCCGTGTCGCCGATGAAGGTCGCCACCAGCACGTCGATCACGAGCCCGTCGCCGTGCGGGAGCTCGCGCAACCAGACCGCGTGCACGAGCGCGAGCCCGATCCAGAGGATGCCGAGGTAGGTGACGGCGATCGCCCAGGACACGTGCTCGCGGCGCGGCCGGAGCGTGGACAGCAGGAACGTCACGGGGAACGATGCCGCCAGCACCATGATCACGTGGCGGGGCTCGCCGTAGAGCGCCGCGACCAGCATCGCGGCCATCGTCAGGAAGCCGGCGAGCGCGGGCGGCCGCACGCGCCCCATCAGCGTGTACAGCTCGCCCATCGCGACCACGCCGAGCGCGAAGATCCCGACCGTCCAGATCTCGCCGCCCTGGTCGACGATGATCAGCGCGAAGATGATCGCCGGGATGGCGACGACGATGCGCGGCGCCAGGTCCGACCCCGCCCCCCGCTCGCGTCGCGCCGCCACCGCTAGCGCCCCCCGAAGCGGCGCTTGCGGGCCGCGTACTCGTCGAGCGAGGCCTCGAACGCCTCGCGCGAGAAGTCAGGCCAGAGCTCGTCGCGGAACACGAACTCGGCGTAGGCGAGCTGCCAGAGCAGGTAATTCGAGATGCGGAGCTCGCCGCTCGTGCGGATCAGGAGGTCGGGGTCGTGCATGTCGGGTGCGTAGAGGTGGCGCCGGAAGTCGTCCTCCGTCTCACCCGAGAAGGTTCGCGCCGCGTCCACGATCTCCGCCCTGCCGCCGTAGTTGAAGGCCACGAACAGCGTGATGCGCTCGTTGCCGCCGGTGAGCTCCTCGGCCCAATCCATGCGCCTGCGCAGCTCGGCGTCGAGACCCTCGCGGCGGCCGACGAAGCGCATCCGCACGCCCTCGTCGTGCAGCTCGGGCGTCTCGCGGTCGATCCGCGCCGCGAACATCGCCATCAGGCCCTCGACCTCGGCCCGCGGCCGGTTCCAGTTCTCGGTGGAGAACGAGTAGACGGTCAGCTCG
Organism: Thermoleophilaceae bacterium; assembly: GCA_034664005.1. Classification (GTDB taxonomy): domain Bacteria; phylum Actinomycetota; class Thermoleophilia; order Solirubrobacterales; family Thermoleophilaceae; genus JACVRW01. The sequence goes on from JAXDIL010000014.1 coordinate 5,990, forward strand.
CGCACGCCGAGGTCGACGGCGTCGCGCAGGCGCGCCTTGACCACGTCCGCGCCCGCCTCGTGCCCCGCCAGCACGGGGAGCCCCCGGCCCTGCGCCCAGCGGCCGTTTCCGTCGGTGATGATGGCGACGTAGCGCGCCCGCGCCGCTTCGCCCGTCACACCTCGAGGATCTCTTGTTCCTTGCCGGCGAGGGCCGAGTCGATCTCGCCCACGTGCGAGTCGGTGAGCTTCTGGAGCTCCGATTCGGCGCGGTGCTCGTCGTCGGAGCCGACCTCGCCCTCGCTCTTCAGCTCGCGCAGGTCGTGCATCACGTCACGGCGCACGTTGCGGACCGAGACCCGGCCCTGCTCCGCGATCCCGTGGACGATCCGGACCAGCTCCTTGCGGCGCTCTTCGGTCAGCTCCGGGATCGAGAGCCGGATCACCTGGCCGTCGTTCGAGGGCGTCAGACCCACGTCGGACTCGAGGATCGCCTTCTCGATCGCCTTGATCGAATTCTTGTCGTAGGGCGTGATCGTGAGCAGGCGCGCCTCGCTGGCGGAGATCTGCGAGAGCTGCTTCAGCGGGGTCGTCGCGCCGTAGTAGTCGACCTCGATCCGGTCCAGCAGGTGCGGCGACGCGCGGCCCGTGCGGACCGTCGCGAACTCGGTCCGGGTGGCGTCGACCGACCGCTTCATCCGGTCCTTTGCATCGTCAAGGAAGTCCTTCAGGACGTCGTCAGTCACCAGCTCATCCGCTCCTTACGACCGTGCCGACCCGCTCGCCGCACACTATCCGGTCGATGTTTCGCTCGTCGTCCATGTTGAAGACGTTGATCGGGAGGTTGTTGTCCATGCAGAGCGACAGGGCCGTCGAATCCATCACCTGGAGCCGCTGCTCGATCGCCTCCTGGTGCGTGATCTCCTCGATGAAGCGCGCGGACGGGTCCTCGCGCGGATCGGCCGAGTAGACGCCCTCCACCCCGTTCTTGGCCATGAGGATGATCTCGGCGTGGATCTCGAGCGCCCGCAGCGCCGCCGCCGTGTCCGTGGTGAAGAACGGGTTGCCCGTGCCGGCCGCGAAGATCACGATCCGGCCCTTCTCGAGGTGGCGCATCGCGCGGCGCCTGATGTACGGCTCGGCCACCTCGGAGATCGTGATCGCCGACTGCACGCGCGTCACGGCGCCGTTCTTCTCGAGCGCGTCCTGAAGGGCCAGCGCGTTGAGGACGGTGGCGAGCATCCCCATGTAGTCCCCGGTGGCGCGGTCCATGCCGGCCGCGGCGCCCTGCATGCCGCGGTAGATGTTCCCGCCGCCTACCACGATCGCGATCTCCACGCCGCGGTCGGCAACGACCTTCACCTGCGCTGCGATTGCGGCGATCCGCTCGGCGTCGGCTCCGTAGGGAAGGTCGCCCATGAGCGCCTCCCCCGAGAGCTTGAGCAGGATTCGCCGAAATGCGGGTTCGGTCACGCCTCCCCGACCTGGAACCGCGCGAAGCGCCGGATGATGATGTTCTCGCCCGTGCTGGCGGCCAGCTCGGTGCGGAGCTCCCCGATCGTCTTGCCGCCGTGCTTCTCCTCGTTGACGTGCTTCTGGTCGAGCAGCACGACGTCCTCGAACCACTTCTTGAGGCGGCCCTCGACGATCTTCTCCTGGACGTTCTCGGGCTTGCCCTCGGCCGCGGCCTGCTCGCGCAGCACGCGCAGCTCGGCCTCCTTGGCCTGCTCGTCCACCTCGTCCTCCGACACGAACTGGGGGTTCGCCGCGGCGACGTGCATCGCCACCTCGCGGCCGAACTCCTGGAACGGCTCGGTGCGGGCCACGAAGTCGGTCTCGCAGTCCACCTCCACCAGCACGCCGATCTTGCCACCAGCGTGGATGTAGGTCGAGACGACGCCCTCGGCCGCGGCCCGCTCGCCGCGCTTCGCGGCGGAGGCCTGGCCCTTCACGCGGAGGATCTCGACCGCCTTGTCAAGGTCCCCGCCCGCCTCCTGGAGGGCGGCCTTGCAGTCCATCATGCCCGCGCCGGTGCGCTCCCGCAGGGTCTTCACGTCCTGCGCTGAAATGGTCATGCTCATCAGGATTCCTCGTCTGGGTCGAACGTGCGGCGCTCGCGAGGGGCGCCGGCGCCCGCGGCCGCCTCCGGCCGCGTGCCGCTCGGGGTAGCCGGCTCGTCCGGCGAGAAGCCGGCCTCCTCGGCCTCACGGCGTGCCCGCTCCTCGGCCTCACGGCGCTCCTGCTCCTCGGCCTCGCGCGCGGCCTTCTCCTCCGCCTCCTTGCGCTCGGCCTCCTCGCGCTCGCGCCGGGCTGCCTCCTCCTCGGCGCGGAACTGGCTCGCGCGGTCGCTGGCGACTCCGGCGATACCGTCGATGATGACCTTGCAGGAGCGGATGGCGTCGTCGTTGCCGGGGATCACGAAGTCCACCGGGTCCGGGTCGCAGTTCGTGTCGACCAGGCCGATGATCGGGATCTTCAGGCGCTTCGCCTCGCGCACGCCGATCGCCTCCACCTTGAGGTCCACCACGAACACGGCGTCGGGCGGGCGCTGCATGTCGGCCACGCCGCCGAGGTTGTTCTCGAGCTTGTCGCGCTCGGACATCGCCGCGATGCGCTCGCGGACCGGGAGCAGCTCCATCGTGCCGGACTCGGTCCAGTCACGCAGGTCGTGCAGGCGCCGGATGCGCTTGTTGATGGTCTGGAAGTTTGTGAGCAGCCCGCCCAGCCAGCGCTGGTCGATGTAGGGCATGCCGCAGCTGTTGGCGGCCTCCTTGATCGCGTCGCGGGCCTGCTTCTTCGTGCCCACGAACAGGATCGTCCCGCCGCGGCCGGCGAGGTCCCCGGCGAACTCCTGGGCGGTGTGGAGCAGGCGCTCCGTCTTCTGCAGGTCGATGATGTGGATCCCGCCGCGCTCGCCGAATATGAAGCGGCGCATCTTGGGGTTCCAGCGGCGCGTCTGGTGGCCGAAGTGAACCCCGGCCTCCAGCAGCTCCCTGATGCCAATCTCGGTGGCCAAAGAGTTGCTCCCTTGAAAAGTTGATTGATGTCTGCCCGCCGGCCGGCTCACGGACCCGGGTTCGTCCCGGGCAGGGTCGCGGCCGCTGTGATCCAGCGGGGTCGGTTGCTGTACAGGCCTGAGGATAGCCACCAGAACGAGACGAGGCGGTCCGAAGACCGCCTCGCTCGTATGTCTCAGCCCCCGTCTGGCCCTCCGGAGACTGGCTCCCGTCGGGCGGTGTCAAATGCATGACTGAGCTCGACGGGTGGTTTGGACTCGCAACGCACCATTTCCCTGCGGAACGGATGCCTAAACATCAGTCGTGACGCATGAAGAAATTGTCGCTCCAAACCCAGCCTGCGCCCGCTTTCGCGCCCGCCGTATTGCGGGTCTCCCACAACCGGATGGCCGATCGCGGCAAGGTGGGCCCTGATCTGGTGAGTCCGGCCCGTTTCGAGCCGCACGCGGAGCAGCGCGGTGCGCGGCAGGCGTTCCACGACCTCGAAGTGCGTGACCGCGTCGCGGGCCCGGTCGGTGCGGGTCGACATGACCGTGCGGTTGCCGCGGTCGCGGCCGATCGGGGCGTCGATCGTGCCGCTCTCGGCGTCCGGATGGCCCTCCACGAGCGCGGTGTACTCGCGCGTCACCTCGCGCGCCTTGATCATCTTCTGGAGCGCCTCGCGTACCTCCGGGGAGCGAGCCACCACGAGCAGGCCCGAGGTGTCCTTGTCGAGCCGGTGCACGATGCCGATCTCGCTGCCGAGCGCCTCCGCGAGCGTCACCCCGTGGTGTCCGGGCGCCGGGTGCGTCACGACGCCGGCGGGCTTGTCGACGACCATCAGGTAGTCGTCCTCGTAGACGATCCCGAAGGCCACGTCGGCCGGGGGTGCCGGCGCCGCCTCTGCCGCCTCGCTCACCGCGATCCGCTCCCCCTCCTCGACGCGGTGGTTCTTCGGCCGCGTGGCGCCACCGACGGTCACCTCGCCGCGGTCGATCGCCCGCTGCGCGGCCGTGCGTGAGCGCGCCGCCCCGCGCGCGGCCAGGAAGGCGTCCAGCCTCAGCCCGGCGTCCTCCGGGCCCGCGATCAGCTCGTGCGCGCCCGTTTCGGGCTCCCCTCGACCACCCACAGGAGGATCAGCACCCCGACCACGATGCAGCTGTCGGCGACGTTGAACGCCGGCCAGGCCACCGGGTCGATGAAGTCGATCACGGCGCCCTCGCGCGCACGGTCGATGAGGTTCCCGACCGCGCCCCCGAGCAGCAGGCCCACCGGCAGCCACAGCCAGGGCATCCTGCGGTTCACGATGAAGTAGCCGACCAGGAGCGCCAGCGACACGCCGATCAGGATCGCGACGATCAGGCCCGCGCCCTCGAGCGCCCCGAACGCCACGCCGGTGTTGCGGGTGTTCGTGAGATCGAGGCCGAAGAAGACGTTCACGGAGTCCCCGCGCTCGATCTTCGAGTTGATCAGCTGCTTCGTGCCCTGGTCGATCGCCACCACCAGCGCGGCGGTGGCGAGCGCGGCCGGGCCTGCCCGGCTCACGTCCCCTTGATCAGCCCGGACCACCCCTGATCAGCCCCGCCACGATCGAGCTGACGAGGATCAGCACGATCGTCGCGACCATCGGGCTCAGGTCGAGCGCCCCCGGCCCTATGCGGACCATCGGCAGGAAGCGCCGGAACAGGTTGAGGTACGGGTCGGTCACGTCGGTGACGAACTGGAGGAAGGCCGACAGGTAGCGGTTGTAGGGCATCCGCGGGATCCAGCTCATCAGGATGCGGACGAAGATCAGGATCACGTAGACGATCGCGAGCGTGTTGACGTAGTCCGCCACGTCGCCTCGAGTGATGGCGAGGTAGACGGTCATCGGCTGGCCTCCACCACGGCGTCCACGGCGGCGCGCGTCACGTCGCGCAGGCCGCGCTCCTCGAGCGCGACGAGGCCGCGCTCGGTCGTGCCGCCCGGCGTCGTGACGCGGGTCCGCAGCGCCGGGCCGTCGTAGTCGTGCTGCGCGAGGTAGTCGGCGGTGCCGCCCATGGTCTCCACCACCATGCGCATGGCGTCATCCGGGTCCAGCCCGTGCGCGGCTCCCGCCTCGGCGAACGACTCCGCGACGGCCGCCAGGAAAGCCGGGGCGCAGCTCATCAGGGCCATCGCCGGCTCGATCAGCGGCTCGTCGTCCAGCCGGATCACCGCGCCGGCCCGGCCCATCAGCTCGAGGATCTCGCGCTCGGGGCCCTCGGCCGCGCCGGGCCCAGGCACGTAGCAGAGCACCCCGCGCCGGATCTCGACCGGCATGTTGGGGAGGAAGCGGTAGATCGCGGCGCCCGGATAGGCGGCCGCGAGCCGGTCGGTGGGCGTGGCGGCGAGGATCGAGATGACGACCTTGGCGCGACCGTCGACCTCGGCGGCCACCTCGTCGAGCTGCTTGGGCTTGTGGCAGAGGACCAGCGCGTCGGCGCGCTCGGCGAGCTCCGCGTTCGAGCCGACCAGCTCACCCCCGAGCTCCTCCGCGAGCGCGCTCGCCTTGGCCTCGTCGACGTCGTGCACCAGCACCGGCTCGCCGATGCCGCGCGCGAGCGCGGACGCCATGTTCCCCGCACCGATGAGACCGAGCCGCATTGCGCCGAAGCCTATCCGGCGGCGGCGGCGTCCTAGGACTGGTTGAAGAAGCCCTTCTCGATCAGCCGCGCGCGCTCCTCGGCCGACACCTCGACGTTGCGCGGCGTGAGCAGGAACACCTTGTCGGCGATCCGCTGCATTCCGCCGTCGAGCGCGTACGTGAGCCCGGAGGCGAAGTCGATCAGCCGCTTCGAGAGGTCCGTGTCCGTCCCCTGGAGATTCAGGATCACGGGAACGTGGTCCTTGAACTGGTCGGCGATCTGCTGGGCGTCGTTGAAGCTCTTGGGGATCACCAGGTGGACCTGGATGTCCCCGCGGCCACCGCTGCCGTTGCCACCCACCGAGCGCAGCACGCGCGTCTCGCGCCCGCCGCCGCGGGGCTCGTCGGCGAAGATGTCGTCGAACTCGTCGCGCCGCCTGCGCTGGAGCCGGCGGACGTTCGGCCGCTCCCGGTAGCGATCCTCGAGCTCAGCCTCGGGCTCGGGATCGGCAAGGGCCTCGTAGCGAGGGTCCTCCTCCTCGGCGAGACCGAAGTAGACCAGCGTGCGATGCCATGTGTCGCGAAGCGCCATACGACCCTGGGGTTCGAGCGTAAGGAGGAAACTCCTTGTCGGCGCGAAGCGTAGCGTTTGCGGGGCTTTCCTCGCCCCAGTTCACGGAGCGGCCAGCATAAGCTGGGCGCGTGGAGGCGATCGAGTTCGAGGTGCTGAGGCAGATCCCCGGCGCCGGCAGCATCACCCTGAGGGGCGAGACGCTCGGCGAGGGCCCTCCCGTGGTCCTCCTGCACGGCCTCTCGGCCACGCGGCGAAACGTGGTTCAGGGCTCGCGGGCGCTCGTGAAGCGCGGCTATCGCCTGATCTCCTACGACGCTCGCGGCCACGGCCGCTCCTCGCCCGCGCCGAGCTACGAGTACCCCGACCTCGTAGGCGACCTGGCGGCCGTGCTCGACGAGCTGGAGCTGGACAGCGCCGCCCTGGTGGGGAGCTCGATGGGCGCGGCAACCGCGATGGCGTTCACGCTCGAGCATCCGGAGCGGGTCCCGGCGCTGGTGCAGATCACGCCCGCGTACACGGGCTACGCCCGCACGGGGGATGCGGACGGCGCGACGTGGGAGAAGCTCGCGAGCGCGCTCGACGACGGCATCGACGCCTTCGTCGAGCTCGCACAGCCCCAGGGGCTTCCCGAGCGCTGGCGCGACGTGGCACGCGAGGCCACCCGGCAGCGGATGGAGCGCCACGCCGACCTGTCCTCGGTGGCGCAGGCCCTGCGCGAGGTTCCGAGCTCGATCGCCTGGAAGGGCCTCGACGTGCTGTCCGAGCTCGACGTCCCCGTGCTGGTGGTGGGCTCGCAGGACGAGTCCGACTTCCTCCACCCGCTCGGAGTGGCCGAGGAGTACTGCCGCAAGCTGCCCCGGGGCGAGCTCGTGGTCGAGGCGAAGGGTGACTCTCCGCTCGCCTGGCAGGGGGCGCGGCTGTCGAACGTGATCGCCGATTTCCTGGAGCGGGTCGGCTATCCCGGCGAACGCCGGCAGTGACCCCTCAGTGCTCGTCGTACAGCAGGCTGCCGAGGCGCACGATCGTTGCGCCCTCCTCCGCCGCCACCACGTAGTCCTGGGTCGTTCCCATCGACAGGCGTGACAGGCCGTGCTCGGCCGCCAGCTCGGCCAGGCGGGCGAAGTGGCCGCGGTTGTCCTCGGCTCGCTCCACGAAGGGCGGCATCGTCATCAGGCCCGTGACCGGGACCGGGCAGCGCGCTATGAAGTCGCCCAGCTCGGCGGGCGCGACGCCGGCCTTGCCCTCCTCGCCCGCCACGTTCACCTGGATCAGCACCTCGTTCGCGGGATGCTCGACGAGCTTCGCGAGGGCCGACTCCGACGCCAGCGAGTGGATCAGCCGGACGTTCGGGGCCACGTCCTTCACCTTGCGGCTCTGGAGCTGGCCGATGAAGTCCCAGGTGAAGAGGTCGACGTGGGCGGCCTGCTTGTCGAGCAGCTCCTGGGCGCGGTTCTCGCCGACGAGCTCGATGCCGGCCTCGGCCAGCGCCGGCAGATCGGCGGCGTCGACGTACTTGACCGCCGCGAGCACCTCGACCTCCGGGCCGATCCGCTCGCGGACCGTCTCCAGATTGCGTCGTATGACCTCAGGATTCATCGCGCACGATGATGCCCGCCTGGCGGCCGGTCACGCCTCTGTCGCGGCGGTGGGAGAAGTACAGCTCGGGCTCGCAGCTCGTGCATCGGTCGACGTGCCGGACGTCGACGACGCCCGCCGCGGCGAGCTTGGCGGCGATCACGGCGCGCAGATCGAGCATGCGCCCCGACGCGACACCCTCGATGGCGGAGAACGCCTCGAGCACCTCGTCCCCCACCTCGTAACAGCAGCCGCCGATGCCCGGTCCGACCGCGGCAGATGGCACCGAGCCGAACCGCGATAGCGCCTTCTCCACGATCCCGCCGGCCAGCGGACGCCAGCCGCAGTGGAGCATCGCCACCTGCTCGCCGTCAGAGAGCGCCACCGGAAAGCAGTCCGCCACGAGGACGAGCAGCCCCAGGGCCGGCTCGCGCGTGAGGTGGCCGTCCACCCGCTCGAGGTCCTTGCCGCCCGGCTCGGCGTAGGCGCGCTCCGGCGGCGGCTCCGTCCAGTCGCGCAGCTCGGTGCCGTGCACCTGCCAGCCCATCGCCATCCGCTCCGGCGCCACGCTCGCCTGCGCCGCCGCGCGCCGGCGGTTCTCGGTCACACGATCGGGCAGGTCGTCGGTCAGGATGCCGAGGTTGAGCGACTCGTACGGACCCTCGCTGACGCCGCCCTGGCGCGTCGTGAAGGTCGCCGTCGCGTTCGGCAGCCTCACGGGGCGGGCTCCCGGGCGAGCAGCAGCGCGACCTCGAGCTCCTCGCCGCGCCCGGACACGATCCCGTCGAGCTTGCGGCGCAGCGTCTCCTCGAGAGCACGGCCGATGTCTGGACCCTCCGGGACGCCCGCGGCGAGCAGGTCCGCGCCCGAGATCTCGAGGGCGACCCCGCGCAGATCCGTGACCCACTTCAGCACGGTCTCGGACGGGGCCCGCAGCGCCATGGCGAGCGCAAGCGCCTCGAGTGGCTCCTTGGCCAGCAGCTCGCGCAGCTCCGACGGCGTGTGCTCGCGCTCGCGAAGCGCCATGGCCAGCCGCGGCCCCACGCGGGCCGCCCGCGAGGCGGCGTCGCGCTGCTCGGCGGGCAGGCTCAGGTCGGCCAGCCAGATGTCGAGCTTCTCCGCTGCGCTCTCCACCAGCGCGGCGAGCGCGGCGACGGCGGGGTCCGCCTGGACCGCGGCGGCGGCGTTGATCGCGATGGCGCCGAGCGCCGCCGAGGCCACCAGCTCCGGGTCCGGGTCGAGATCGGGATGGAGCGCGCTGTGGATCTCGAGCTCGCGCAGCCGCTCGATCCCCCTCCTCAGCTCGTGCTCTCGGAGCAGCGCCATCAGGTCGGTCCGGATTCGATCGCCGGAGACGGTCGAGAGCGCCTCCGCCGCCACGGCCTCGCGCGCCAGGCGCTCGGTCTCCGGATCAAGCGCAAAGTCCAGACGCGCTGCGTAGCGCAGCGCGCGCAGGAGCCGGGTGGGGTCGTCCAGGAAGCTGCGCTCGTGGAGTACCCGGATCACGCCGGCCTCGAGGTCGGCCGCGCCGCCGTAGGGGTCGTAGAGGTGGCCGAGGTCGTCGCCGGTGAGGGCAATGGCCATGGCGTTGACTGTGAAGTCGCGGCGCTTCAGGTCCTCGTCGAGCGACGCCGGGGCCACCCGCGGCAGCTCACCGGGCGCGTCGTAGACCTCCTGCCGCGTGCTGGCGAAGTTGTAGTTCTCGTCGGCGGTCGCCACGGTCGCCGTGCCGAAGCGCTCGTACTCCTTGAACTCGCCGCCGAGCCGGTCCGCGACGGCGCGCGCTGCGGCGCGGGCATCGCCCTCGACGGCGATGTCCACGTCGTGTGGGTCGGTGTCGCGAAG